>JBFELO010000061.1:0-27111 GCA_041552055.1 Candidatus Sulfomarinibacteraceae bacterium
CGCCGCCATCCTCGGATTGGTAGAGCCCGTTGTTCTCGTTCGAGTCGAACATAGCCGAGATACGGTTGGGCATCGTCTTCGAGTGCGCCATACCGACGCGGCCCCAGTCGCCCTCCGGCAGGCCTGGCTTGCGGGTGAGCTCTGCCCAGGTGTCACCGCCGTCGGTCGACTTGAAGATTCCGCTGTTTGGGCCACCTGCCTTCAGACCCCAGGTGCGCCGGAAGACCTCGAAGGTGGACGCGTAGAGCACGTCCGGGTCGTTGTCGGTCATCACCAGGTCGATGACGCCGGCCTGCTCGTGCTTGAAGAAGATCTGTTTCCAGGTCTTGCCGCCGTCCTTGCTGCGGTAGATGCCGCGGTCTTTGCTCGGGCCGAAGGGGTTGCCGATGGCGGCCACGTAGACCAGGTCCGGGTTCTCGGGGTGGATTCGGACGCGGGCGATGTGCCGCGTCTCCTTCAAACCGATGTTCGTCCAGGTGTCGCCGCCGTCGACCGTCTTGTAGACCCCATCACCCCAACTGACACAGTCACGCAGCTGCGGCTCGCCGGTTCCGATGTAAATGATGTTGGGGTTGGTGGGGGAGACGGCGATGGCCCCGACCGCGCCGACATTGATTTGGCCATCGGTGATGGGGATCCAATACTGACCGGCGTCCTCCGTCTTCCATACGCCACCCGAGGAGTGAGCATGGTAGAAAACGTTGCGGTCGGTTGGGTGCATTGCCACTCCGCTGCCGCGGACACCAACGTGCGGGCCAACGTTGCGCCACTCCAGCGCCTGGAACTCGGGGTCGGTAGTGGAGTCTGCTGCGACTGCGGTGGACGGGACCGCGGTGATGGCGATGGCCGCAAAGGTGATGGTCACGACCAGCAGACGGATCAAGATGTTCGATTTCATTTTTCCCCCTTCAGTGCTCTGTTATTGGGAATGCTGGGATTCGATGGGATTCGACCGACAGAACCTCGCGGTGCTAATAGACGAAATCGTTGGGCTCCCCAGTCACGTCGGTTGTGGACTGTTCGTCGTCGCCTTGGTCGCAAACCTCGTTGATTCCTCTGCTTGAGGAACCCATTTTCGGCCTCGAAAATGCCGTCTGGAGCGATTCTCTTCCGGATGGAATCGACTATGGGACATGGGTCGAAATCGCACTTGCCATTTGACGCCATCCTTCTTGCCCGTGCCTGGGATACAGGGACGCCTTCTGGTAACCTCTGCAGAGTTCGGTCCCAGAAATGAGCCGGTGGGAATGATCGAGGTCGCTCTCGAGGTTCAGTTAGGGCACGGATTCAATTGGACGCCATACCGCTGATTCGCGCCAGATATCTACAGGCCTTTGCCGCGGCGGTGGATCAGTCGGGTGTGCGTTCGCTGAGGCTGTTCGAGGCGCTCAAAATCCCTGAAACGGTGATCGAGAACCCTGATACCCTCCACCCGGCCCACTATCTCTGGGCTTTTGCGGGCCACGCAGCCCGCATCACCGGCAGGGCCGACCTCGGGCTCGCGGCAGGCCGATCCAAGCTCGAAGATCACGGGTTGTTCGGCGCCCGGGTGTCCGCATCGCTGACTCTTCACCATGCCCTCGGGACATTCTGCACCGACGCGCTCAAGGAGTACTCCAGGGCGTTTTTCTGGATCGAACGGAGAGGCGAAACCACCTGGTTCTGTCGCGAAAAAATCGATGGCGAGCGCGACGAACGTTCCCAGATCGAACTCTACCTGGTCGAGCTCATGCTGCAGTCGATTCGCATGGTTACCGGTCCGCAGTGGCGGCCCAGCGAGCTGTGGCTCCAGACGGAGGACGGGAGCGAGCTTCGCGACACCGACACGTTGTCCCAGCTCAAAGTTAGTTTCGGCTGCCTCATCCTCGCCATACCCGTCCCGCGCATACTGATGACTCAGACCCTGCCGCGGAACCTGCGCCGAGGCGCACAATCGGACGGACGAGCTGCGGTGCCCGAACCGCCGCCGCCCGCCACAGACTTCGTCGAGTCACTGAGACAGATGCTCCAGGGCTGCCTGTCCAGCGGTCAACCGGGCATCGGCACCGTGGCGGAGGCCGCCGGGACCAGCGTGCGGACGCTCCAGCGACGCCTCCGAACCGCGGGTGTCAGCTACTCCGGGCTGGTTGATGAAGTGCGGATGGTAACAGCCCTTCCCCTGCTCGAGGACCGGGGCGTCGCTGTCACCGACATCGCGTTCGATCTAGGCTACTCGGATCCGGCGCACTTCACCCGTGCCTTCCGGCGTTGGGCCGGCGTTTCGCCGACCGAGTATCGAGCCCATCAGCAACAGGCGTAGCCCATCCACCCGCCCGCCCACGGTGCGGTGCGTGGGGAGCCTGCATCTTGCATCTTGAGTCTTGTATCAGGGTGTGTGGTAGGGGCCTACGGCAACACGATCGCGTGCGCCTCGCGCACGAAGAAGTTCCTGCACTCGGCCCAGTCGAACGGCTCGAGCATTTGCGGCATCGGCTCGCGCTCGGCATCCTCGAAGTAGCTGAGGCTCTTGAGCACGTGGTAGGTGTTGACGCGTCCCTCGCCGTACTTCAGGGGCAGCCATTCGAAGCACTGCTCGAGCGACAGACCGCCGCGGAGGATGGTGTGTAGATCGATGAAATCCTTGCGGCTACCGCGGCCCGAGATCGCGGCCAGCTTCATCAGCGCGATGTCTCGGGGGTCGGCCACCTGAAAGAAGTGATAGGCCTGTCCGGGAAACAGGAATTCGTCCGGCACCGAGAAGAACGAGACCTTGATGGTGGAGACGATCACCGTCAGGGTGCGGTCGTCCTCCTGGAGCGTCTCGACGTCGCCGGCCTGGCGCAGAATCTCGTGGAGACGGTTGGCCGAGAAACCGTCGGTTCGGAAGAAGTCGAAGTCCTCCGAGATCCGATGGCTCATCTGGAGCGCCAGCCCGGTACCGCCGGTGAGCGTCCAGTCCTCGAGCTCGGGGCGCCTCAGCGATCCGAGCGTCGCCAGGAGCTCGCGGCTTCCGCGCGGGAGAACTCTCTCGTGCATGTCATCCCCTCTCGCTCGAGCACCTGCCGCCAGAATGCCCGTGTCCTGCCGGATGAGAATCGTGCTTCGCCGGCCAGCCTCAAAAAGGCCTCGCGGCCGATGAGGTCCACCAAGATGCGGACATCGTGCAGATTGCCGTACTCCAGCACCCTCTCGACCACCCACAGCGGATACTCCTCGAGGTGATCATGGGTGAGCGGCTGATCCCAGAAGAGTCGACGGATCTGCTCGACAACCTGGTGGTCCGACGGGGTGGTCGTCGTGTGTCGCCTCGGCTGGAGCTTCACCACGAGATCGCAATCGAGCGCGGTGGCCAGCTTGCGGAGCGTCGCGACCTCGAACCGTGACCAGCCATTCTCATAGCGCGACAGAGTCGCCGGTGACGTGTTCGCTCGTCGCGCGAGCTGGGTCAGCGAAAGACCTCGCTCCTGGCGCCGCGCGCCGATCTGCCGCGAAATGTCCCAGACACCATTCATTCTATTATCATACATGATAATAGATCAAAAGTCCAGTTGATACAGAGATTTGGGTCTTCCACCCGACCGTCTTGCCGGAACAAGGAGCAAGGAACAAGGAGCAAGGAGCAGGGATCAAGGCCCCCACCTTCCGCGGCGATTCGGGTGGGCGGGGGTGCTCCTTGTTCCCTGCTCCTTGCTTCGGGTGGGGGTTGGGAGGGCGGGTGAAGCGGTATCATCGCCATCGATCTGGAGGTCACGATGAGTCCGACCGTTCGCCATGCCATCGTCGCTGTCGTTGCCGCCGCCCTCGTGCTGCCCGCGTTCGCGGGACAGGAGCCCAGGGAGGATCAAGAGGGTGCGAACGAGGAGCGGGCACACGATTCGACCTCGGACACGAAGCGCGGACGGGCACCGGGCCGAGACTGGGGCTTCTTCATCGCGCCCTACGGATGGCTGGCCGGCACCGCGGGGACCGTGGTCACCAACGGCGACGAGTTCGCCGTCGACGCCTCGTTCTCCGATCTCGCGCAGAAGACGCGGGGCGGCTTCCAGATCTACTTCGAGGCGCGGCACAGGAAGTGGTTCCTCGCGTTCGACGGAACCTGGGCCACGCTGGGCGACGAGATCGAGGGACGCGTCCTGACCACGGACATCGAGGTCGAGCAGCGGATCTACGACATCCGCGCCGGCTACGAGGCGTACTGGAAGTTCCTCGGCGAACCGTCGTCCGACCCTGACGTCGACTGGCGCAGGCGCGCCATCGTGGACGTGTACGTGGGCGGGAGGTACTTTCGCACCGCGCCGCGGATCACGATCACACGGCCGATCGGCGATCCCATCGAGCGCTCGGGTTCCGACTCCCGGGTCGATCCGTTCGTCGGCCTGCGCGCCGGCTGGGACATGAGCTACCGGTGGGGGATGGGGTTCAAGGGTGACATCGGGGGGTTCGGGATCGGCGACGCCGCCGAGCTCTCGTGGCAGGCGGCGGTCGAGATCGGCTACAGAGTGTCGAAGCGAGTCGTCATCCTGGGGGGCTATCGCTGGCTCGACTTCGACACTATCACCGGCGAGGGCGAGGACCGCAACGGCCAGAGCCTGCTGCAGCAGGGGCCGATTATCGGGGCGGGGATAGCCTTCTGACCCCCGCACGACCGGCGTGCTATTCTTCGCGTTCGGAATCGGGGTGGTTGTTGGACCTCCAGACGCTCATCTTGTCGCTGCAACAGTACTGGGCCGACGCCGGCTGCGTGGTCCAGCAGCCGTACGACGTCGAGATCGGCGCCGGCACCATGCACCCGGAGACATTCCTGCGGGTGCTCGGCCCGGAGCCGTACCGGGTGGCCTACGTGCAGCCGTCGCGGCGGCCGGCAGACGCCCGCTACGGTGAAAACCCGTTTCGCCTCGGGCGCCACCTGCAGCTGCAGGTGATCCTCAAGCCGTCGCCGGAGAACGTCCAGGACCTCTACCTGCAGTCGCTGGCCGCCCTCGGCATCGATCCGGCCGTGCACGACATCCGCTTCGAGGAGGACAACTGGGAGTCGCCCACCCTCGGTGCGTGGGGTGTCGGCTGGCAGGTGCTGCTCGACGGCATGGAGATCACCCAGTTCACGTACTTCCAGCAGGCCGGCGGCATCGAGCTGGCGCCGGTCTCGGCCGAGCTGACCTACGGCCTGGAGCGGATCGCCATGTTCCTGCAGCGCAAGGACTCGATCTACGACATCGAGTGGGGCGGCGGGGTGCCGTACGGCGCGGTCCGCCTCGAGGACGAGCGCGAGGCATCGGCCTACGGTTTCGAGGTGGCCGACGTCGAGATGCTCCGTCGCCACCTGGAGGACTGGGAGCGTGAGGCCGAGCGCTGCCTCGACCACGACCCGCCACTGGTGATCCCGGCGCTCGAGGCGACGCTCAAGATCTCGCACCTGTTCAACCTGCTCGACGCCCGCGGCGCGGTCTCGGTGACCGAGCGGGTCGGTCTGATCGGCCGCACCCGGCGCCAGGCCGTGCGGGTCGCCAAGGCGTACGTAGCCCAGCGCGAGGCGCTCGGATTTCCGCTCGGCAACGTCCTCGAGGAGGCGGCGGACTGATGGCCCGGTTTCTGCTCGAGGTGCTGACCGAAGAGATCCCGGCCAACGCGCTCGAGGGCGCCCGCCGCCAGCTCGCGGCCGCGATCGGGGGTGGCCTGGTGGAGGCCGGATTCGAGGGCATCTCGGTGCGTTCGCTGCCCACCAGCCGCCGGTTGATCGTGATCGTGGACGGACTGGATGAGCGCCAGGCAGATCGCACCGAACGGGTCAACGGCCCGCCGCTGAGCGTGGCCTTCGACGACGGGGGCCGGCCCACCAAGGCTGCCGAGGGTTTCGCGCGCAAGGTGGGGCTGGCGGTGGACGAGCTCGACAACGACACCGGGCCCAAGGGTGACTACCTCGCAGCGACCGTGACCCACGTCGGCCGGCCCACCGGGGAGATCCTGGCCGAGCTGGTGCCGGAGACGATCCGGGGGCTCCGTTTCCCCAAGATGATGCGCTGGGGCCGAGGCGACCACGCGTTCGTGCGACCGGTGCACGGCGTTGTGGCGCTGCTGGACGATGCGGTGGTGCCGCTGGAGCTGTTCGGAATCTTCTCCGGGAACCGTACCGAGGGGCATCGCGTGCACGGCCCGGAGCCGTTCGAGATCGACCGCGCTGGGGGTTATCTGGAGACGCTCGAGGAGCGCCACGTACTCGTGGATCCGGAGGAACGGAGACGGCGGTTCGCGGCGCGAGCCGCCGAGCTGGTGGACGAGGTCGGTTGCCGGGTCCATCCCGACGAGGCGCTGGTGGCCGAGCACGTGGAGCTGGTGGAGCACCCTGGCCTGCTGCTCGGCGACTTCGACGAGCACTTCCTGGAGCTGCCGCGTGAAGTGGTGATCACCACCCTGCGCCACCACCAGAAGTGCCTGATCCTCGAGCGCGAGGACGGCGCGTTGGCTCCCCACTTCCTGGCCGTGGTCGACCGGTGCGACGATCCCGAAGGGCTGGTGCGGCAGGGCAACGAGTGGGTGATCGGCGCCCGGCTCGCCGACGCGCGCTTCTTCTTCGACGAGGACCGCAAGCGGACGCTCGACGAGCTGGTTCCCGACCTGGACCGCCTCGACTTTCACCGCACGCTCGGCACGGTCGCTGACAAGGCGGCCCGCGTGGCCGAGCTCGCCGTGGGCCTGGCCGGGCAACTCGATGCGGAGATCGATCCCGATGAGCTGCGGCGGGCCGCTCGTCTGGTGAAGACCGATCTGCTGACCCACATGGTCGTGGAGTTCACCGAGTTGCAGGGGGTGATGGGCGGCCATTATCTGCGCCTCGAGGGTGCGCCCGAGGAGCTGTGGACCGCGGCCCGGGACCACTATCGGCCGCAGGGTTTCGAAGGCGAGATTCCACACTCTGCGCTCGGCCGGCTGATCGGAGTCGCCGATCGGCTCGACACCCTGGCCGGGCTGTTCGGGGTCGGCGAGGTCCCCTCCGGATCCCGCGACCCCCACGGCCTGAGACGCGCCGCCCAGGGTGTGGTCAAGATCGTGGCCGAGGCGGGCTGGGAGATCGACCTCGGTGAGGCGATCGTGCGCGCAGTCGCACTCGCGGCGGACCGCTTCGAGACCGATCCCAAAGAGGTGACGGCGACGGTGACCGCATTCGTGGCTGACCGCGTCCGTCGCTACCTGATCGACATCGTCGGGGTGTCCTTCGACACCGCGGACGCTGTCATGGCGGCGGGCTGGAAGAAGCTGCCCGAGCTGGTGGCCCGCGCCCAAGCGCTCGAGGGCGCACGAGACGCCGACGTTTTCCGCTGGCTGGCGCTCGCCTTCAAGCGCGTACGCAACATCACCGACGGCCAACCGGACGGCACGGTCGAACCCGAGCTGTTCCAGCAGGCCGAGGAGGGTGAGCTGCACGATAACACCGTGGCGTTCGCCCGCAAGCTCGGCGAGAGCCTCGCGACACAGCGGTTCGGTGACGCCTTTGCCGCCATGGCCGAGCTCGCCGACGTGCTCGAGAAGTTCTTTGTCGAGGTGCTGGTGATGCACGACGACGAAAAGCTGCAACGTAACCGCATCGCGCTGTTGAAGACGCTCGGGCGGGAATTCGAGAAACTGGCCGATTTGTCGAAGCTGCAGATCGAGGGGGGAGACGGATGACCGGGACCAAGTACGTGTACGCGTTCGGCGGCGGCTCGGCGGAGGGCCGCGCCGACATGAAGAACCTGCTCGGCGGCAAGGGTGCGAACCTGGCCGAGATGGCCAACCTGGGCATCACGGTGCCGGCCGGCTTCACGCTCACCACCGATGTGTGCAGCTACTACTACGACCACGACCGCAGCTACCCCGCGACCCTCGAGGCCGAGGTCGCGGCCGCCACGGCCAGAGTCGAGGAGATCATGGGAAGGACGTTCGGGGATCCGAACGACACCCTCCTCCTGTCGGTGCGTTCGGGGGCGCGATCGTCGATGCCGGGCATGATGGAGACCGTGCTCAACATCGGCCTGTGCTCGGCGACCATACCGGGCCTGATCGAGGCGACCGGAAATCCCAGGTTCGTGTACGACGCCTACCGACGGCTGATCATGATGTACTCGGACGTGGTCATGGAGAAGGCGGCCGGCGTCGAGGTTGCCGAGGGGCACGGCATTCGCCAGCAGCTCGACCGGATGCTCGAGCAGGTCAAGGAGAAAAAGGGGTACGCATCGGACGCCGACATCGGTGCCGACGACCTGAAGGACCTCGCCGAGCGGTTCAAGGCCAAGGTCAAGCAGGTGCTCGGCAAGGAGTTCCCGGACGACCCCCACGAGCAGCTGTGGGGCGGCATCGGTGCGGTCTTCGCGTCGTGGAACGGCAAGCGCGCGGTGTCCTACCGCCGGATCGAGGGGATCCCGGACGACTGGGGCACCGCCGTCAACGTCCAGGCGATGGTCTTCGGCAACACCGGCGACGAGTCGGCGACGGGCGTGGCCTTTACCAGGAACCCCGCCACTGGCGACGACAAGTTCTACGGCGAGTGGCTGCCCAACGCCCAGGGTGAGGACGTGGTCGCCGGCATCCGGACGCCGAACCCGCTCAACGAGGACACCAAGAACGAGCAGAACGAGCACCTGCCGTCGCTCGAGGTCGCGATGCCCGAGGTCTACCGGCAGCTGTTTGACATCCGCAATCAGCTCGAGAACCACTACACCGACATGCAGGACATCGAGTTCACGATCGAGAACGGGCGGCTGTGGATGCTCCAAACGCGGGTCGGCAAGCGGACCGGCACCGCAGCGCTCAACATGGCGATGGACATGCTGTCCGACGGCCTGATCGACAAGCCGACCGCGGTGCTCAGGCTCAAACCCGAGCAGCTCGACGAGCTGTTGCACCCGCTCATCGACCCGGCGGCCGAGACCGGCGCCGACCTGATCGCCAAGGGCCTGCCCGCCGGCCCCGGTGGCGCCTCCGGTCAGATCGTGTTCTCGGCGGATGACGCGGTGCGCTGGACCAAGGCGGGCAAGACCGTGCTGCTGGTGCGCGAGGAGACCAACCCCGAGGACGTCGAGGGGATGCGCGTGGCGGTCGGCATCCTGACCGGCCGCGGCGGCATGACGTCGCACGCGGCGCTGGTCGCCCGAGGCTGGGGCAAGTGCTGCATCGTGGGCGCCGGCGCGCTCGACATCGACGTCGTCGGCAAGAAGATCAGGGTCGACGGTCGCACCTTCGACGAAGGCGACGTGCTGACCCTCAACGGCACCCGCGGCCTGGTCTACGCCGGCGAGCTGGCGATGATCGACGCCACCGAGAACCCGCGTTTCGTGGACTTCATGGCGCTGGCCGACGAGATTCGTGCGCTCAAGGTACGCACCAACGCAGAGACCCCGGACGACGCCAAGATCGCCATCGAGTTCGGCGCCGAGGGGATCGGCCTGTTCCGCACCGAGCACATGTTCTACGGCACCGGCTCCGAGGAGCCGTTGTTCCTGCTGCGCAAGATGATCATGTCCGGCTCCGAGAGCGAGCGCCGGGCCGCCCTCGACGAGCTGTTCCCGTTCGTCAAGCGGGACATGAAGTCGACGATGGAGATCATGGGTGAGCGCCCGGTGACCTTCCGCCTGCTCGATCCGCCACTGCACGAGTTCGTGCCCCAGAACGAGGCCGAGCGCAAGGAGCTCGCCGAGGCGCTCGGGGTGAGCGTCGAGGAGCTGGCGCGGCGGGCCGACGAGCTGCACGAGCTCAACCCAATGATGGGGCACCGAGGCGTCCGCCTCGGCATCACCTTCCCCGAGATCTCCGAGATGCAGTTCAGGTCCATCCTCGAGTCGGCTGCCGAGCTCCACCAGGAGGGCAAGGCGTGCTTCCCCGAGATCATGGTCCCGGTGACCTGCGCCAAGGAAGAGCTGGACGACCAGCTCGAGGTGGCCAGGAAAGTGCACGCCGAGGTCTGTGCGAAGTACGGCGTCGAGGAGGTCGACCACCTCTACGGCACCATGATCGAGATCCCGCGCGCCGCCCTGACCGCGGACGAGATCGCCGAGACCACCCAGTTCTTCTCATTCGGTACCAACGACCTCACCCAGATGACCTACGGGTTCTCGCGCGACGACATCGGCGGCTTCCTGCCCGAGTACCTGGACAAGAAGATCCTGCCGGTGGACCCGTTCCAGGTGCTCGACCGCGACTCGGTCGGCGTGCTGGTAAAAACCGGCATCGAGAGGGGCCGCTCGACCAGGCCCGACCTCAAAGTGGGGATCTGCGGCGAGCACGGCGGCGAGCCGAACTCGGTGGAGTTCTGCCACATGGTGGGCATGGACTACGTGAGCTGCTCGCCGTACCGGGTGCCGATCGCCCGGCTCGCGGCGGCCCAGGCACAGATCCGATACCCGAGGGACTGACCGGACCGAATCGCAACCTGATGAACAAAGGCCGCGCTCGGTCGAGCGCGGCCTTCCTGTTTTGACTGAGTGTTCAGCCCGAAGCCGCGATCGCCTCCAACATCCGCAGAGGGATCGGCTCCGAGGAGTTGAGCTTGTTCTCCCAGATCAGGGAGCCCTCGTGGAGCAGGCGAAACGACGGCGTGCCATTGCAGCCGAAGAAGTTCCACAGGCGTCCGTTCTCCTTGACCGCGGTGAAGCTGATTCCCTTGTCGGCCAGCAGCTGCCGGACGGCGTCGTCGGTGGAGCTGCGGCTGACCTTGGTGAATCCGATCACATCGAGCCCGTGCCCACGGTACTGTCTGAAGATCCTGTCGGCGCGTGGGATCGCGTTCTGCGAAAACGGACACCACTCCTCGAAGAAGACCAGTAGCTGGTACGGCGTCGACTGCGGGTCGAACTCACCCTGAAACGCGCGCTCGATCGTGGTCTCCGGCATCGTGCGGTGGTCGTACAGGTCGCGGGCCTCGCTCGTCCGGCCCTGTGCGATGTGGACCGCAGCCAGCGCACTCCGCGCCTCGGCCGTGGTCTCGTGCCCGGGTCCGAGCGCCTCGGTGGCTCGGGA
The DNA here is from genome assembly GCA_041552055.1 of Candidatus Sulfomarinibacteraceae bacterium. Lineage (GTDB taxonomy): Bacteria > Acidobacteriota > Thermoanaerobaculia > Thermoanaerobaculales > Sulfomarinibacteraceae > JBFELO01. The sequence goes on from JBFELO010000061.1 coordinate 10,966, forward strand.
CAGGGCGTCGCCCGCCGTCTCCCGGGCCTGGTCGTAGCTCCCGTTCTTCATGAGAATCCAGGCGTAGTGAGCCTGGTCAGAGAGAGCTGCTTCGGAGTCCGGGCCCGAAAGCGTCGCATTCGCCTGCCAGACCTCCAGGGCCACGCGCTGGGCTTCGCCAATATCCCCGACATCCTCGAGATAGTACGCCAGGCCCGATCGGCCGATGACCTCCAGGGAGTCGGGTGGGCCGGCGCGCTCGGTCATGGCGGCAAGCCACTCCCGCTCGAGCTCCAGCGAACCCCTCCCGTTGTCGAGGATGTCGAACGCCAGCTGGAGATCCTCGATCGACTGTATCGTCTTGTCATGGCTGGCACCGAGGGCTTCTCGCCTGAGGGACAGGGTGGTCGCGAGCTGCTGCTCGGCCTGCTCCCAGTGGCCGATGTTGAGGTAGGCGAGGCCGAGCGACCGTCGCACCTCGGCCTCGACCTCGGGCTCGTCTTCGAACGCGCCGGTGACCATCCGGCTCGCGCTGTCCAGCACCCCCGCGACGGTGGTCTGGTCACCGTACCCGTGCGGCACCGCCGATGCCAGGACCGAGGTCAGGAACTCCCTGCCGGCGGTCGCTCGCTGTGACTCGGACTCGGCCCTTCGGCGTTCGGCGTCGACCCGCACCAGGAGGGACGTGGTGACGATGATGCCGGCCAGCAGGAGCACGAACGCTGCACAGACAAAGCCAATCAGTGGCTTGTTCCGCCGGGCGAACACCTGCAGCTGGTAGAGGAATCCCGCCGGCCGGGCGGTCACGGCTTCGCCGGCGAGGTAGCGTCGAATGTCCTGCGCCAGCCCGAACGCCGACTGGTAGCGCTGCTCGCGGTCTCGCTTGAGCGCCTTGTGAACGATCGCCTCGAGATCGCCGCCGAGGGACCTGTCGAAGGTGCTGAGATTCCGCAACCTGCCTTGGCGGACCATGTCGGCGATGTCGAAGATGCTGCCCGAGTCCACGTTGTAGGGGAGCTTTCCGGAGAGCAGTTCGTACAGCACCAGACCGAGGGCGTAGACGTCGCTGCGGGTGTCGATATCGTGCGGGTCGGCGTCGAACTGCTCCGGGCTCATGTACTGCACCGATCCGATGATCTGGCCGACTCGGGTGTGGGCCTTGGCCTGCTGCATGTCGGCACCGGTCGCCCGGGCGACCCCGAAGTCGATCACCCGGACGCGACCGCCCGAGTCCACCAGGACGTTGGACGGCTTCAGGTCGCGGTGCACGATGCCGCGCTGGTGGCCGTGGTGAACGGCGTCACAGACCTGCAGGAAGAGTTCGAGCCGGTGGCGGTGCGTCAGCCGTTTGTCGGCCGCATACTCGTTGATCGGTCGTGCGTTCGGGATGTACTCCATGGCGAAGAACGGTACCGGCACACCCTGGTCGTCGTAGGAGCCCGCCTCGTAGATCTGTGCGATCCCAGGGTGGCGGAGTCGGGCCAGGACCTGGGCCTCGTACTCCAACCGCTGGACCGCCTCCCGGGACTCGAACGAACTCTTGACCACCTTGACCGCCACGGGTCGGCAGGGGTTGTCCTGAAGACCTTCGAAGACCGTGCCCATGCCGCCGGACGCGATCACGCGTTTGATCTCGTACTGCCCAATACGTGCCGGTGCTTGGACCGGGCGATCGGGCTCACCGCCCACGGGAGGGCCGACCTCGGTCTCGCTCGAGGTGAAGTCAGACCCGCGGCCGTTCCTCGGGTCCTGGCTCTGCTTTGGGTCCGGCATGGTTGTGACCTCCGCACCTTGGTTGCGACTCGATCAGGGGTAGGGTCGCTGGTCGTACTCTAGTGCAAACGAGATCGTGTTTCATTTTATTACGGAACATCACACACATCACAGAGTCGATTCCGACCGGGCGATAAAATGAATGAGCCGATGGAGTGTTCAAGGAGTGTCGTGGTGGCGTTGTGGGCGGCGGGAGTGATGTGCGCGTCGGCGAGAGCGGTCGATGCGGCCGCGACCCTCGAGCTGTACGGCAACTACCACTCCATGGGCATCGTCGTCATCCTCGATCCGGGGGACGATCCAGACCAGGATCTCATCGCCACGGTGAGCCACCGCACCGGCTCGGACCCGTACGCCGCCGGGTTTTCGCTCACCCGCACGCGGGACACCCAGCTCGTGGGCAGCCTGTTCTGGCTGTCGCCGGGCACCGGCTACGACGTGCGGGTCACGTTGGTCGACCCGGACGGCGGTCCACTGGACGGTACGACCGTCTCGGGAACCGCCGCCACCCGAGCCGAGATCGTCATCCCACCGGCGGCGCACTCCCTGGTCGTGAGCCCGACCGGCAGCGGCACGGCGTGCACCGAGCCGAGCCCGTGCCCGCTCGACGAGGGCATCGCACAGGCGGTCGCCGGCGACGAGGTCGTGCTCCGCGGAGGCGTCTACTTCCGGGGCGAGATCTCCCTGCCGCGGTCCGGGTCGACCGGGGCCCCGATCGTGATCCGCGCCTTCGAGGGCGAGACCCCGATCCTCGACGGCTCGGACCCGCAGAGCTTCGCCTGGCTGCATCAGGGCGGAGGGGTGTACGTCACCACCGTCAACGTGGGCGCCACCCACCTCGTGGTCGCGGACGGGGAGCGCCTCTACCCCTATCAGAGCCTCGCCGACCTGCAGAGCCTCAGCTGGGGAACCCCGGGGTTCTACAGCGCCGGCACCACCCTCTACGTCCGGCTCGCGGGAGATGCCGATCCCAACACGGCCCAGATGCGCGTGTCGAGGTACAACTCCGCGCTGACGATCGCCTCCCGCGACTTCATCTTCATCGTCGGCCTGACGTTCCGATACTACGGGCAGGGCTCGTACGCCAAGGCCATCTACCTCGACGGATCCAGCGACTGCCTGGTGCGCGACTGCACGTTCCTGGTGTGTGATCTCGGCGTTGGCATCAAGCGCGGAGCTCACCGCAACACTATCGAGGGGAATGATTTCTCGGACACCACCTTCTCCTGGATCTGGGAGTCGATCAAGGCGGGCGCCCAGCTCGAGACCGGGGGGATCAGGGTGTACGACTCCCTGCCGTCCGGGCGGGGGACCGTCATCCGTGGCAACACCTTCCATGACTTCTTCGACGGCTTCGGCGTGTGCCCGGACTCGGACACCGGGACCACGATCGAGACCGACGTGTACGGCAACCTGGTGTACGAGGCCGGTGACGACGGCATGGAGACCGACGGCTACTGCTCCAATCTGAGGATCTGGGGCAACACCTTCCACGACGTGCTGATCGGTGTCTCGGTCGCACCGGTGTACGCGGGACCGGTGTTCGCCCTCCGCAATCTGATCTACCGCACGGGCGCCGGCACCAGTGACGCGGGCTACACCGGGAGCTGCTTCAAGCTCAACAGCGGCTACGGCCTTTCCGGGGTGATCAACCTGTTCCACAACACCTGTGATGCGGCGCTGCCGGGCAACGACGGCCTGGCCATCAAGTCGCCCGGCAGCTGGCAGCTGCTGCGCTCGCGCAACAACGTCTGGGCCGGCACCGAGTACGCGCTGTCCAACTCCAACCCGACGCAGCCTGTGGACCTCGACGCCGACGATCTGTACACCACGCTCCCCGGCGAGCTGGCCTGGTGGGCCGACCTGCCCGATCGTCACCTCAACACCCTCGCCGAGCTGCAGGCGGCCACCGGCCAGGAGATGAACGGCCTGAACGTAGCGCCGATGTTCCGCAATCCGGCGAGCGGGGACTACGGCCTGCACCTCGCTAGTCCTCTAGTAGACGCCGGTGTGCTCATCCCGGGGATCAACCGCGACTACCAGGGTGCGGCGCCAGACATCGGCGCCTTCGAGGCGGCCACCCGGATCTTCGGCGACGACTTCGAGTCAGGCACGCTGTCCGCCTGGTCGGGCACGACACCCTGACCGATCATTCCAGCGGACCTGGCGGCGCCCCTCACGAAGGGCTTGAGGGCTTGCGGGCGTGAGGGCGTGAGGGGTTCTCCCAGGGAAGTCCCGGTGATGCCCACAAGCCCTCATGCCCACAAGCCCTGGGTGGGTGGTCGAGCGACCAGCGACGAGCGACCAGCGATGGGCGGGTGGAGGGAGACGAAGACAAAGAGCGATTCAGGTGCGGTGACGCTACTTGTTCCTTGTTCCTTGCTCCCTGCTCCCTGCTCCCTGCTCCCGGGCGGGCGGGGGCTGCCAGCAAGCCCGGCTCGGCGCAGCCATTCAGTACGCGATCGTCGAGGCGCAGAGACGCGGTGAGCGGGAACAGCTCACCGGCCATCGGGTCAGTACACCCTTCTCCAGTCACCACAAGTGTGCCGGCCGAGTTCATGTCCGCGTCGGTGAGCTCGAACACGGAGCGGCCGTGGTCGTCCTCGACGCGTGCCGCGACCGACAGCCATCGCAGCTCATCCGCACCGAGGTCCTTGAGCAGGACGTTGCCGTCGCTGCGAACCTCGAGCGACCAGAACGGCTCGACGCCGAGAGCGAGCAGCTCGCGCCCGAAGCAGTCCTCGCGGCGGCCGACGCGACGTACGTTCACGACTTCGACGACCTCGAAGGCAGCCTCGGCTTCGGCGGCGAATTCGGCCGCGGGTGGGGCGACGTCGCGGCCGCGCAGCACAACCGACAGCGGTTCGTACGGCATCCGCTCGGGAAGTGCCACTCCCACCACCCCGGCCGGATCGTGCAGCCACCGCACGCCGGGCTCACCGCAGATCTCGAGTTCGCGGACTTCGTGGCCCCAGGTCAGCCGTCCAAGCACGAACCGACTGTCGTCGGCGGAGGGGGCGGCTGCGGCGCGCGCGGCCGCATGAATGGCGGCCGCGCGTTCGCGGGAATCGGAGATGAGATCGTCGTTGAATTCGTGACGGACGCCATCGACCGTACGGTGCGCGTGGGCAACCGTGCCGTCCTGGGCGAATCGGAGATCCAGGCGTTCGCGTTCCAGGGCAGTGCCCTCCCCGGCTGCGTCGCGCCGGGCGGTCTCGGATCGAAGCTCGCGCACCGATCCGTGCTCGAAGCGATAGGTGGCGCGGCCCCATCCCGAGGTTTCGATGCTGAAGGCCTCGTCTATCGACACCGGATCGTCCTCACCCGCCATTCGGGCGGAGAACTCGGACCTCACGTCGCCGACGGTGAACGTCCCGTAGACCCATCTCAGCTCCGGCGGGGTATCGCTGGTCGTCTCCGGTGTGGCTGGAGGTGCGGTGTTCGGTTGAGGGCCACAGCCGACGACGATCAGGACGGCGCTCAGCACCGTCAGAATCTTCCTCATGGTGGTGTCCTTCCCGATTCGCCCGACCCGTGCCGGGTGGGCGGGGGATCTCGTATCTCGCATCTCGCATCTCTCATCCGGACGGCTGGTGGATCCAGCATTCCAGGATCTCCGCCAGGGCTCTCCTCGCGTCTCTCAGCTGCCAGTGATGGGCACGCTGCAGCGTGCGGGAGATGGTCGACTCGTCGATGCCGAGCTCGGCGGCGGCGAGGTCCTGTTGCTCCTCCCGCTCGACGGCGAGCACGGCCTGCCACTGCCGAGCGGTGTTCTGCAGCAGCAGGGTGTCATGCAGCCGAAAGATGCCGTTCACAACCGTGTCGAGCACGGGGTCGACGCCGCACACGACGGTGAGGAAGGGATATTTCACGCCACGGCGGGACCGAACAAGCTCGCCGGCAAGGTGGGCGTTGTCGAACGCCTCGCCCGACCCGGCCTCGTGGATCGATTCGCCGCTGCGTCGCGGCAACGAGCGGAGCCGTCCGAGGCCGACCGCCACCCGGAGCGTCAGCGGGTGGAAAGCCATACGGAGTTCCCATACCACGCGTGGCAGGTGGATGGGTGAGGTGAGAACGGTCTCGAACTCCTGCGCTCCCGATGTCGCGTACGGAGCGATGATCACGCGTTCGGCGAGGTGGCGACGGGACAGTGGCCCGAGCTCGCGTTCGCGCGCGACGACAACGTCGCGGTCGGCGCCCGTGATCTCGACCAGAATCACGGCAGCAGTTGTACTCATACATACAAATATAATTGATTGTACAGAAAAGTACAATTTTGAACATATGCGCGTGACACTCCGCCGTCGTCGAACCCGATGCGCCGCGACTGCGAGGTCCGTGACCTAGCTGCCGCCGTCACCAGGAGCGCGTGAACCGCCCTCGTAGAAAGGCACCTCGGCCAGGACGACCTCCGGCGCGAGCAGTTCGTTCACCCTGACGCCGAGATTCGACACCGAGTACAGCGCGTCCTCGATGTACACGCTTCGCCGCAACCACGCCCACGAGCCCCACGGCCCTGCGGGCAGGCCGGAGTGATCGACCCGTCCGAGTTCGAAGATATCGGATCCTGGATCCACCGAAAGCACGATCAGCCCGCTGAACATGGACTCGCCGCCGTGGACGTAGGCAGGGATCGAGAGCACGTCGCGGTGGTAGGTGAACGCGTGGTGGTCATGCAGCGCCTCCGACCATGACCAGACCCCCTCCTCGCCCTCGACGAGGTGGCGGCGAGCCAGGGTCGGGTTGGCGAAGTCGCTGACGTCGAACACGCTCACCGCCAGTCCGAGGATCACTCCCTCCGGATCGGCCTCCATGCCCACCGCCAAGAGGTGGTCCTCGCCGATGGGGTGGAGGTACGAGGAGAACCCGGTGACCTCGAGTTCTCCGACGATCGCCGGGGCGGTCGGATCCGACAGGTCGAGAGTGAACAACGGATCGATCTGCTCGAAGGTGACCAAATAGCCCCTGTCGGCCATGAAGCGGCAGGCGAAGATCCGCTCGCCCGGGGCGATGCCGTCGAGCAGGCCCGTGATGGTCAGAGCGCCCTGGCCGTCGTCAGCCAGCACGGTGATCCGGCTGCCGGGGTCCTCCTCGTCGTCGGTGTTGCCCCACCACCAGTCGAACTCGGTGGTCGCCACCCGCAGGTGCCCATCGTGCTCGCCCATGGAGAACTGGCTGTGCAACCAACCCTCGACCTCTCCCGAGGCCGTGTAGCGCACCGGGTCCCCGGAAGACGGGTCGAGCGCGAACTTGTGGATCGCGGTGGTCATCTCGAGGTCGCCCCAGCCCCACCACCACCACATGCTCGACTGGGTGACGTACAGGCTCGTGGTCGAGGCGTACACGGTCCAGCCATCCGCCAGCAGACCGGTCGCGTCGATCCTCGAGATCGTTGGATCCGCTACGTCCAGGTCGAGGTGAAGCACGCTCAACATCGAGTACTCGGAGGTCTCGGTCGGCCGGTACAGATCGCCGCAGCCGACCAGCGGCTCGAACCCGGCGTCAGGGTTGGCGGCGGTTCGGTCCCGTACCAGCGGGACCAACTCCTCGAGGCCGGTGCGCGCGATGATTCCGGCGACCAGAGGTCGCAGGATGATCCGCGCCCCGGCCGCGGCCGCGGCGCGTTCTTCTTCACTCGCGTCCCAATCGACCTCTGGCAGGCCGAGGTCGTCGCGATCGATCAGCTCCCAGGCGGCGTAAGGAATTTCCAGGTAGCTCGAGATGACGGCGTAGATGTGGCCGTCGATCAGTCGAGCCGCTGCCAGGTACCCTTCCACATCGATCGTACGGACCACGGTTGGAGCACTGCGATCGGTGACGTCGACCAGCTCGATACGGGTACCGCCCCACGGCATCTCCGGGGCCACCGGGCCGTCGTGATAGTTGTAGAAGTTGGAGATGACGACCGCGAGGTCGCGATACAGGAACAACCCATATGCGGCTCCCGACAGCTCGAGAGAGGCGGTGAGGCGGGAGTCCGCGGCCGGCCAGGACTGCACCACCGCGAACAGGTCGTTCTCTGCGATGTAGAGATAGTTGCCGTCGGTCTTGACGATGTCGAGTTCGTCGACGCCCTCCTCCTGGACGTTCGTGGTGGTGTAGTCCGTGGGGCTGTCGCCGCCACCGGTGTCTCTCTCGGGCCCGAACCACGGTCGGATCACCCACCAGTACTTGTGCCGAATCAGAGTCTCGAGGACCACGTCGGTGAGGTAGGAGTCGAACTCGGCGCACTCCTTGATCGCCTTCAGCGCCACCGGACTGGCGGCTCGCGGTGCGGAGAGGCGACCGGGGGACCTCCTGGGCGTCCGGTTTCGATCGGGGTCGGTTGGTGACGCCGCTGCGCCGATCGAGGCCGCGAGCAACAGTGCGAGCGGCGCGAGGTTCCGAATCGTGGTTTTCATGATTACGGTTCCTCCATGGCCGAGGTACGCACCACGATGGGTTATGTTACCACCGTGGAGGCACACCAAGACACCCAGCCCGAAACCATCCCCCGGTCGCCGAGCCGATTTCTCGGGATTGCGCTTCCTGTGTGGTTCTTCCTGACCATCGCGGTTCTCCAGCTCTCCCTGCAGCTCCGCCACTGTCTCGGGGGCGTGGAGTACGTGGTGGCGGCGTTGTTTCTCGATGATGCCTATTACTTTCTGCAGCCCGCGTGGAACCTCCACCGCATCGGCTTCGTCACCTTCGACGGGATCAACCCCACCAATGGGGTCCAGCTCCTGTGGTTCGTGGTGGTTTACGGGCTGGCGTGGTTCGCGCCGAACAAGACGGTGCTCCTGCTGCTCTCCGGGGTCACCTGTGCGCTCCTCAACGCGGCCGTGCATCCGGTGATCGCGCGCGTCGGTGCGATCGTGGACCGGCGGGGATTGGCGGCAGCGCTGTCTCTCCTCTGGTTCGCCGTGGTGCTGTCCGATCCGCTCTACCTCCGAGGCATGGACAACACCTTGCACGCCTTCATTATCTGGCTGATGGTGTGGCAGCTTGGGGTATTTTTCGGGCGACTGCAAGGCTCGCCGGACGCCTCGCTGGTGCCGCTGGCCGCCGTGTTGATCGCCAATGTGTGGACTCGTCTTGACTCGGCGCTGGTGTCGGCGACGGTGTTCCTGTGTTGCGTCGCCGCGAAGATCGTGCGGATGCGGGGTGCTGACCTCACGATCTCGGGGCGCCTCCGCTCGGTGTTCCTGCCCGGCGCCCTGGCGGGCGTGGCCGGTGTCGCCCAGCTGGGGGTGTTCTGGTGGATGGGCGGCTCGCTGCTACCGGTGTCGGCACTGGTCAAGGCGCGACCCGGGGAGCACGGTATCCGCTGGACGGCGGGATTCGACGAGCTGGTGGCGCGCAGCTTCATTCATCTCGAACTGCCGCCACTCCAACTCCCCGATGCCGTCGTGCAGGTGGTTGCGTTGGCCGCGGCGCTGGCGCTCTTGTCGGGCTGGCTCGTGGTGAGGAAATCGAGAGCAGTGTGGGTCGGGCGCCTCGTGGCGGCCGGATCGGTACCACTTGCGGCAGCCTTGCTCGTGCTGCTCCTGGCGGGAGCGCTGACGCCGACCGGGTACCTGCTGCTGTTCGCACTCGCAGCGGTGGTCGAGCTGTGGCGCTTCGGCCGTGACGATGCCGAAGCGGCGATCCTCCGCCGGGTCTGGTACACCGTGGCGGCGGCGTTCCTCGCCTACCACGCCGCCATCGTGCCGCTGGGAATGAAGCCCGGATACTACTCGCCGTGGTACCAGGCGCCGGCGCACGTCTTCTGGATCCTGGGGATCGGTGTGCTGCTCGACACCGTGATCCGCCTCCAGCCGCGGCCCGCCGGTCGGCACGCGCTCACGTTGGTCAGCACGTTGGTGCTGGCAGTGGTGGCAGCGCTGGCCGCCGGCACCGCCCTCGCGGAGTACGAGAGATCACCCCTGTTCGTCGCGACCCACGAGGCGGCCCGGCACATCGCCGACACGTCACCGGAGGACGCGGTGTTCGCGTCCTGGAACGCGGGCCTGCTCGGGTACTTTGCGGACCGCACTCTGATCAATCTCGACGGGCTCGTGAACACGCCGTCGTACGCCCGCGACCTGCGCTCCGAGAACTTCCGCTTCCTCGACTACCTGGCCCGCAGCGAGGTGGATTATGTGGTCGACTGGAGCATCCCGGACGAGGTGCAACCCGCGCTGGAGCCGCTGTTCACCTTCGTCACGCGACCCGACTGGAAGCCCGTGGTGATCTACCGACTGGCCGCCCCTGCTCCGAAGTCGTGATCAGGGTCAAGCGCGCCGTTTTGGCTGGGCGATCAGGACACGGTGGCCGGTGCGCAGCCCGGTGACCTGCCAGCTTTGACCGCTGTGCTTGAAGCTGGCGCCGACGGTCACGGACGAGGGCAGATCGAGGACCTCGACCTGAGGGGACCCACCGGTGTCGAGGATGACGACTCGCGGGCGCAGGCCGACGTTGGGATCCCGTTGCGAACTCCCCGGCCGGGACCTGCGATCGGCGTGCATCGTGGCCTCCAACTCCCCTCGCTACTCAGACTGCCAGTCAAGATGTGCTGTGCAAGAATCGTGCCTCGGGTATCACGGCGGCGGTCACACGAGGCTGCGTCCCGGAACACTGTCGGCAAGGCGCTCCGCTCGCGACCGGCGTGCATCGATTCGCGCCGCCCGTGTCCGGGCTTGGCGTCGTCGATGTCCTCCTGAGAAAGCGGTGTGGTGGGCAGTGCCCGCAATCCCAGGCGGAAAGCCGGGCCGTGCGCTTCGGGCGTGCGTGGAACACGCGGCGGCCCGGCCGTCGGCGAGCCCGAATGCACCGATCGTTCGGAGGCGCTGCCGGGCCAAGGAATGCCGATGACGCAGAGTACGCTCTTTTCTGTGCGGGAGCGGGGACGACGCGTGCGCCCCCGAGCCGGCTCAGAGGACGAAACGTTTGCGCAGGTACTCCACGACCACGTCGCGGGCGTACTGCAACACCTGGTCGGACGTCTCCTCCGGCGAGCAGAAGTCGGGGGTCTCCCGGACGTCCGCGACCATCTCCTCCAGCCACGGTGCCGTGAGCAAGTGCTGGACGATGTTGGCGTCGAGTCCGGCGTCGAGCATGGTCCGCCCGTCCGGAATCTCGAACACGATGGATCGAGAATCGGATACCCTCACCAGATCCTGCAGGTATTCCATGAGCCGGCGAAGATCCTCGGGCAGCATGCTGTGGTCCACCCTTCGGTGAGAGGATAACGGCTCCGAGGGATTTCTCCAACGGATCGTGCGGTTCCCCCCGCGTGCGCGATCGCGTACGATGGCGCCGCGAATGTGTGAGAGTCGTTCGAGCTTTCGGGGGACGCAGGTGGCAGAATCGAAGGTCATACCGGGCTTGCCGGGGGTGTTGTTCATCGTCGCGTCGCCGTCGGGTGGCGGCAAGACGACGCTGGTACGGGAGGCCATCGGTGTGCTTGCCGAGCGCGGCGTGCGTGCCCACTTCTCGGTGTCCCACACGACGCGGACCAGGCGGCCGGCAGAGACCGACGGCGTCGACTACCACTTTGTGGATCGTGCCACCTTCCAGCGGATGGTCGAGCAGGGGTCGTTCCTCGAGTGGGCCGAGTACAACGACAACCTCTACGGTACGGCGAGGTCCGAGGTCGAGCCGCGCTTGGCGGCGGGTGACGACGTCTTCCTCGACATCGAGGTCCAGGGCGCCAGCCAGGTCAAAACGCTGATCCCGGACGTGGTCAAGATCTTCGTGTATCCCCCGTCCTACGAGGTCCTCAAGGCACGGCTCATGCAACGCCGTCAGGACCCACCCGACGCGATCAGGCGTCGTCTGCAGTGGGCGATGCGCGAGTTCTCAGCCGCCGGGGAGTTTGATTATGCTATTATCAACGACCGTCTCGAGGAGGCGGTCGAGCAGCTGTTCGGTATCTGCATCGCCGAGCACCAGCGGCCAGCCAAGATGAAATCCAGATTAGACGCCATCCGTGAGGCGTACCAGACTGCCCTGAAAAAGGACTCCCCATGATCGAACTGCCCGAGGGATTCGACTCGATATTTCGCTACATCGTCGTGGTTTCGCAGCGCGCCGAGCAGCTGATCAACGGTGCCAAGCCGCGCACCGACAGCCGACACGTCAAGCCGACGCTGGAGGCCCGCGAGGATGTCGATGCCGGCCTCGTGGACTGGCGTGTGCTGACCCAGGAGGAGTTGGACGCCCAACGCCAGGCGATCGTTGACCAGTTCCGCGCCGAGGTCGCCGGCGAGGAGCTCCTGCCCGAGAGCGTACGGCTGGTGCCCGATGTGCTTCCGACGGCGAGCGTGGGAGCGACCGGCGACGGCGGGGAGGACGAGGACCGTGACGACGAGCTCGCGCGTCTGCAGCGTTTGCTCGGCATGGTCGGCGGGGAATCGGAAGAAGAAGACGTCGATCTGATAGCCGAGGAGGCGGAGGACCTGTCCGAGGACTCGGAAGAGAAGCTGCTCGACATCGACGAAGACGCGGCCAAAGACGACGACTGACGCGGTTGCCGCAGCAGGAGGCCGGTGAGCATTGCGTGCGAGAGACCTCACGCGGTACTGCAGTGATCTCGGGTGGACCGATGCCCCCGACCTCCCGGATGCCATTGCGACCCACGCCGCGGCTCCCCCGTCACAGGGTGACGACCTCGATCGGCTCGCCGCTTCCCTCGAGGGCTGCACGCGGTGCCGACTGTGCGAGCAGCGCAGGACGATCGTGTTCGGTGAGGGAGACTCTCACGCGGCGGTGATGTTCATCGGCGAGGGTCCCGGGGCCGACGAGGACCGCACCGGTCGCCCGTTCGTCGGACAGGCCGGAAAGCTGCTCGACGAGATGATCTTCGCGCTCGGTTTCGATAGACCGCAGGTCTACATCGGCAACGTCGTCAAGTGCCGTCCGCCCGGCAACCGCGATCCTCGCGAAGACGAGATGGCGGCCTGCTCGGAGTTTCTCGACCGGCAGATAGATCTCATCGGGCCGCGAGTCATCGTGGCGCTCGGCCGCGTGGCGGCGCGCAGGCTCACCGGTACCGACAAACCGATGGGGGCGTTGCGGGGCCGCTGGACCTCGTACCGCGGAATCCCGCTCCTGCCGATGTTCCACCCCGCGTACTTGCTGCGCAGCGAACTCGCCAAACGGGCGGCCTGGGACGACCTCAAGATGGTGCGTACCAGGCTCGCCCAACAGTGCGCTCGATGACGTCGGCGTCGCGCGTGTCCTACCTCGCCTGCTTGAGGTACCGGAGGAACTCGCCGTCGGTGGACAGCAGGAACGTCGTCTCGTCGTCCAAGGTCGTGCGGTACACCTCCATGGTCTTCAGGAAGCGATAGAACTCGGGGTCCTTGTTGTAGGCGCGGGCGTAGATGTCGGCCGCTTCGGCGTCGGCCCGCCCGCGGATCTCCTGAGATTGGCGGTAGGCCTCGGAGGTGATCGCCTTCAGTTCACGCTCCTTGTCGCCGTTGATGCGGGCCGCCTCGCCGGCGCCCTCGGAGCGGTACTGCTCGGCGATCCGCTGCCGCTCCGAAATCATGCGTGCGTAGACCTCGGTCCGCACCTCCTCGACGTAGTTGATGCGTTTGAATCGGAAGTCGAGGATCTCGATGCCGAGGTCCGCGGTGCGGGCGCTCGCGGTATCGAACACCTCCGTCTCGAGGGCCGCTCGTCCGAACTCCACCTCCTGAAAGCTGACGTCCTTCTCGACGATCTCGTCGTCCGGGAAAGGACGGTTTGACGATCGCACCACCTCGATGAGCAGGTGCTTTGCGACCGTGTTGCGGGTCTCGCCGTCGAGGATGTCGTCGAGCCTCGACTGGGCGCCGCGCTCGTCACGCAGCCGCTGGAAGAACAGCAGCGGGTCGGTGATCCGCCAGCGCGCGTAGGTGTCGACCCAGATGAACCGCTTGTCCTGGGTCGGCACCTGGTTCGGGTCGCCGTCCCACTCGAGAAAACGCTTCTCGAAGTAGTTCGCCTTTTGCAGGAACGGTAGCTTGACCTTGAGGCCGGGTGAGGTGACCGGATCTCCCACCGGCTTCCCGAACTGGGTGATGACGACCTGCTCGGCCTCGTTGACCACGTAGAAGGCACCGCCCACGACCAGGATGACCAGCACGGCGCCACCGAGCAGCAGGATCAGGGATGCCTGTTTCATTTGTCACCTCCGCCCTGAAGCTGGAGCAGTGGCAGCAGACCCTCCAGGGAGTCGTCGAGCAGAATCTTCTGTTTCACGGCGGGGTACACCGCCTCCATCGTCTCCAGGTAGATGCGTCGGCGGGTGACCTCCGGGGCCCTCCTGTAGGCGGCCATGACCTCCTCGAAGAGCACCACGTCGCCACGGGCGCGGTTGACTCGGTCGACCGCGTAACCCTCCGCCTGCTGGATCATCTGCTGGGCTTCGCCATGAGCCCTGGGAATGATCCTGTTGTACTCCGAGCGAGCCTCGTTGATGGCGCGCTCGCGCTCCTGCTCGGCCTGGTTGACCTCGTTGAACGAGGGCTTGACCGGATCCGGCGGGTTCACGTCCTGCAGCACGATCTGGTCGACCACGATGCCGGTTTCGTACTGGTCGCACAGCTCCTGGAGCTGGGTCTTGACCTCATCCTCGATTTCCTGGCGCCCCGTGGTGAGCACCTCGGCGACGCTGCGATCGCCGACCACTGCGCGAATGACCGCCTCGTTCATGTCGCGGAACGTCTTTCTCACGTTGCGGACCTTGAACAAGAACTTGTACGGATCCCGTACCCGGTACTGCGCGATCCACTCAACGACGCTCACGTTGAGGTCACCGGTCAGCATCAACGACTCGCCTTCGAAGTTGGAGCGCGAGTACTGGGTGCGGACGCCGGCCTGCTCGGTCCGAAAGCCGAACTCGTCCTTGAGCTGTCGCTGCACCGGGACCTTGTAGACCCGTTCGAGTGGCGCCGGGAGCTTGAAGTTGAGCCCCGGCGGCGAGGTTCGGACGTACTTGCCGAACCGGAGTACGACCCCCACCTCCTCGGGCTCTATGGTGAACACCATGGAGGTGACGATGATGATCCCGAGCAGGATCAGCACCCCGGTGATGATGACCCGAGTCGGAGGTCGCTGCCTGCGAAACCGATCGATGTCGATTGTCGGTGGTTCGTGAGACGCCATGCCTCTCTCCTTTCGACGCGTTTGTTGTCACGAGTCGTTGTGTGTTGGAGTCTAACACCGCCGAGCGTTTTCAGCGGGCGGCGGTGAGCACGATCGTGACGTCACACACGTTGGTGCCGGTGGGCCCGGTGCGGATCGCGTCGCCGACGGTGGCGAGCGCGGTGCCGGTGTCGTTGTCGGCGAGCGCCGCGCCGGCGTCGATTCCGGATGCGGTCAACCGCGCCACGGTGGTCGGGTCGACCACCGCGCCGGCAGCGTCGGTCATGCCGTCGACACCGTCGGTCCCGGCCGAGAGCACGACCCATCCCGTGGCGTCGCCAGCCGCCAGCGCGGCCGCCAACGCCAGCTCGTGGTTGCGACCGCCGACCCCCTGGCCGCGAACCGTGACCGTGGTCTCGCCGCCGACCACGAAGGCTACCGGCCGAGGGGCCCAGAAGGCGGATGCGAACATCGCGAGTGCGGCTCCCCGGTCTGCGGCCTCGCCCTCCAGGTAGCCCGGGTGTACGAGCGTGTGGTAGTCCCGCGAACTCAGCAGCTCGGCCGCAGCCGTCACCGCGGATCGGTTGTTGGCCAGCACCTGGATCCGGCTGCGCGCCGTCCAATGGTCGTCAGCTTGCATTTCGACCCGCGAGCGGAGGAAGTCCACCACGGCAGGCGGGACGTCGGCGACGATGCCGTGACCGCCGAGCACACCCAGGGCGTCGGCGGGTGTCGTCTGAGACGAGACGGTTGGGCCGGACGCGATGTCCGGGAGCGGATCGCCGAGCACGTCCGACAGCACCAGCGTCACGACCTGGGCGGGGAAGGCGGTACGCCCGAGGCCGCCGCCGGCCGCCGCGAGCAGCTGCCGCCGAACTGCATTGACCTGGTTGATCGTGGCACCGGCGGACAGCAGGGCCCTGGTGGTGGCTCTGATGTCATCGAGTGTGAGTCCGTCCTCGGGTGCGGCGAGCAGTGCCGAGCCGCCGCCCGACAGCAGCACGACCAGCAGGTCATCAGCGCCGAGGGCGCCGACCAGTTCCAGCAGGCGTCCGGCGGCGTGCTCGCCGTCGGCGTCCGGGTAGGGGTGTCCCCCGCGCAGCACGGTCGCGGCGTCGCTGACCCTCTGTGTCACCGGCTGTCCGTGGGTCGTCAGCACGAAGAAGTCGTCGGCCCAACCCGGAAGCAGGTCCAGCCAGGCGTCGGCGAGACCCGGCGCGGCCTTGCCGACGGCGGCGACCATGCGACGGCCGGTGACGCGGGGAATCGGCCGGTCCCAGATCCGAACCTCGTCGTCGGTGA
>JBFELO010000062.1:0-27059 GCA_041552055.1 Candidatus Sulfomarinibacteraceae bacterium
CCGACCCCGATGCCGGCCAGCAACTCGTTGTCGAGGCCGGTCGTTTCGTTGCTGGCCCAGACCGCATCGATCTCGGCATCGAACCGGATGCGATCGAGGTAGTTGATCCCCGCCGAGAGGTGGAGTCCGTTCGCCCGGTGGGCGCGCACCAATCCGCTCTGGTACCCGGCCACGGTCGAGTCGCCGAAGATTCCGAAGTCGTACCCCGAAAACCGATCGAGGTTCTCTCCGTCAAGGTGTTCGGCGGAGACGGTGATGTTGCGGAACTTCGGCAGCCACCAGGTCTTGGCGAAGGTGGCCCGCCAAAGTGTGAAGTCTTGCTGATCGGGGTCGTACTCGGGGTTTTCCGGGAGGCCCCAGATCTCCCAATCGGAGCGGCTGTTGAAGCTGCCCGAGAGGCCGATCCGGTAGCCCTCGCGGGCGTAGGTGAGACCCGTCTCGAAAGTGTGGGTGAATGTGTCCTGCGGCACGACGAAGTCGACGGAGGCCTCGTCTGAGGCGCTGTAGCTGTCGTAGCGGAGACGGTAGGTCAGGTCCAGCTTTAGAAAGGTGGCGAGGGGTCTGCCGACGAAAAAGGAGCCGGACGAGGTGCGACTCCTGACCTCTTCCTCGGGGACCACGACGCCATCCCGGTAGAGCTCATCGGTTCGCTTGAAAAAGATGCCCAAGAGGCTGGCGCCAGCGTTCCAACGACTGCCGAAGAGGCTCGGATCGGACATGGCCACGTTGAGCAGGGCGCCGGCGAAGAACACGTTCAGCTGGCTGCCGGTGTCCTTGAAATCGAAATCCAGGTAGTTGGCACCGGCCAGTGGCAACGGGTAGTCGACGGACTCGTCCCAGAACACGCCGCCGAGCAGGAACAGGCGGTTCGTGTCTCGTTCCTCATCGACGACCCGCTGGCCAGACGTGTCCTTGCGCAGATATTGCAGCCCGTCGTCGGTGTCGCGGACCATCGTGGCGTCAGAGGCCAGGGCGATCTCGCGGTTCTTCGCGAAGTCAGTGCCGTTGATCCGAACCTCGGTCAGGTTGATCTCCCGCTCCACGGGAAGCGTGATGCTGAGGACCGACAGAGTCTGTTGACCGACGAGCGTGAGCGGCAGGATGAAGCTGTCCCTCGACCATGCGGCCGGCGATCCGTGTTCGTCCACAGGGCGGAAGATGACGGTCTCCTCGTTCGACAGAACCTCCCCTTCGAGACCCACCTGGATCGCCCGGCTGCGCACGCGTGAGAAGATCTCGCGGTCGACCCACACGGTCCCCTGGTAGAGGCTGCGACCCGGACGGGGATCGATGGGCCTGAAGTCGATGACCCAGCAGTCGCGGCCGTCGATGGTCGCTGTCCCGCGAAGTCTGTAGTTGTAGTCTTTTGTCAGCCGGATCTCGACGGGAAGAGATGCCACCTTCTCGGGTTGGATGAGGGGCACCTCGGGCAGCCGTTTCGACCGCCACTTGATGCCGCTGAAGAAAAAGTCCTTCCAGACCCAGTCGAAGGGCTCGCCGCGACTGTAGAAGAAGTCCCCACGGTACGAGACCTCGACCGATCCCTGCTCGGCCTGAAATCGGAGTTGGAGGGTGTTCACCGCCTGATAGTGGTCGAGGCGTCGATCCTGGTCGTCCTCGAAGGCCTGCAGCCTGCGCAGGATCTCCTCGACCGGTATCTGTCGTGTGTCCGAAACGTCGATGCGCTCGTCGAAACCGTCGAGTTCCTCGATCGGCCGCCGTTCGAGACCGAGGACCATGATTTGACCGGGACCGTCGACGGCGACCGCCAGTCCGCCCTGGGACGTCCGCCGAACGTCACCGAGGGTCGTGGTTTCACCGGTGAACAGGTCGACTCGGCGCGGTGACCTGAGGGTCCTGTCTTCGAACAGCAGCTCCGTCCGACGGATTTCCTGGGTGGTCTCCACGATGGCCCGGAGGCCGAGATCCGAGCCCCGCACGAACGCCCAGGCGCTGCGTGCACCTCGTGGGGCAGCTCCCTCGGACAGGGTGAGGTCGCCGTAAAACTCACGTGCCAGGATTTTGAGGGGGGTGAGGTCCAGCATCCTCGACCGGGGCTGCTCGAAGAACGTCACCGAGATGCCGGCTGCCGTCATCTCGGCCGCCTTCACCAGCGTCGAAGCGGGGTCGGCCGGCCACGGCACGGCGTCGAGGGCGATCGGTTTCCCCGGGTCCAGCTCGCTCAACGTGGTCACGGCGGTCGACAGCCGCGGGCCCGGGGCAAGCGCGATGCCGTCGAGGTAGGCGGCGACCTCCTCCTGATACAGTGCCGTCAGGTAGTCAGGGTCTGGCTCGAAGGGCCCACCGACAAAATTCGCGTCCGGTGCTGCGCCCGTGACCGTCACGGCGGCCCGCTTGAGAATGAACGCGTGCTCTTGAGGATCGGTGCCTCCGCCGGCGGGCAGCCACACGGCCTCGACGTGGAGGTCTCCACCGGCGTCGCGGATCAGGTCCGCCAGCTCTCGAAGCTCGTCTTCGAGTTGCTCCAGGTGGTCGCCGATCGGCCGGGGGGAACGAAACACGACCCTGACCCACGGTTCCGCCCCGGCCGCGCGGATCGATCCGAGGGTCGATGGGTCCGCGGTGCCGTCGAGTGGAGCCGTCCAGGCCACGAACAGGAGGGACTCGTCGTCGAGCACGGGCGGCCGTGCGAGCTCCGCACCCACCACTGTGGGGTCGTTCACGAGGACGCCTGCACAGGGTGCGCAGGGGAGGGAGGCTGCCGACGTCGCACCCGACGCGAACATCGCGGCGAGGACGATAGGCCCACTCAGCATCGTTCTCGTGGTCATGTTTCGAATCACGTGACTCCGTGTGGATCAGTCCAGACATCCCGCCGCCGGTGCAGACTGCCACTGTAGCAACGCTTTCGAATCGTTGCGGCTTCCATACTCCACCCGCCCCGGCTTCAAACCGCAGATAACGCAGATGAACGCGGATCAGAAAAGCTGCCCACGGACCACACAGATGAAGACGGATCCCCCCCACCCGTTTCACCGCAAACGCGCGAAGACGCAAGACCGCCACGCACCCCTGAAAGCCATGACGCAGGATTCACGCGGCACTGGCGTTCGCGGACCTCGGCCGCAGGACAGCTGACAACGAAATCGTCCGTCGAAGAGCAAGCTCCTCTCCGCCCGCTTGCGCTGCCAGCGGCCACTGCAAGCAGTGGCGCCAGTGCCTCCAGCCTCGCGCGTTGTGACAGGCGGTGGGTATTTGCCCCCCTCTCCCTCAAGAAGGAAAGATGGATTGGATAGCACCGGCACCCATCCAGAGGATGGGCAGCAGGCGCAGCCGCGGATGCCGGTGCGGTCCTCACGACGTATCTCCGTCCCACATTGTCTTCTCCGTGCCGTCGTGTCTCTGAGGTTTCTTCGGGCGGGCGGGTACATCTGCGCTCATCTGCATGATCTGCGGTTTGCTGTTTTGGGTGGGTGGCGGTTCTGTGCCTCTGTGGTTCTTCCGGCACGGGAGGTCAGGCGTAGGCATCGACCGACGAGTTGACAGATGGCGCCCCCGAATCTATGTTTGAATAAATCGAACGACGGTTCGAATTTATCGACCAAAGATTCGAACAACAGTCCTGTCCCACGGAGGGTGAATGGTCCAGAAGGCGCGCACCGCAGAGATTCTCCACGCGGCCGCACGGGTGTTTCACGAGAAAGGTTTTCACGCGGCCAGGATTCAGGATGTCGCGGACGAGCTCGGGATGCAGAAGGGCAGCCTGTACCACTACATTTCAACCAAGCAGGATCTGCTCAAGGGCCTCGTGGAGGGCGCGATGCAGCGTCTGATCGCGGAGTTGCGCGGCATCAGCGGCACTGGCCACTCCGCCCGGCAGAAGCTCGCAATGGCGATCGAGGCCCACCTTCGATTGACTCAGGAGGATCGGGAGATCTGGGGCATCCTCCAGAGGGAGGACCTGGACCTGTTGAACCGCAGCTCCACATCAGACATCCGAGGGATGACCAAGGAGTACGAGTCGATCTGGGCCGACATGATGACTCTCGGGATCGAGTCGGGCGAGTTCGACCCGGACCTCGACAGGCGGGTCGTGGTGCAGGCGATTCTGGGCATGTGCAACGCGACGGGGGTGTGGTTTCGACCTGACGGCCGACTGCCGATCCAGGAAGTCGCGCGGATCTTCTCGGAGGTCGTGTTGCGTGGCGTCGTCCGGCCACACGCAGAGAGGTGACGGAGGTGCGAAGTTGAACATTCTCGTGTGCGTCAAGCAGATATTGGACCCGGACGTGCCGGCGAGAGACTTCCGAATCGATCCCGAGCGGATGGAGGCGATCCGGGGCGGGGCCAGCCTGGTTCCCAACGTCTTCTGCGAGAACGCGCTCGAGACGGCGCTGCAGCTGCGCGACGCGACCGGGGGTTCGGTCACCGCACTGACGTTCGGCACCGAGGAAGCCGAGGAGGTGCTGCGCAAGGCGCTGGCCATGACCGCCGACCAGGCGGCCCTGGTGGTGCGCGGCGACGGTCCGGCTCCGGACGCTCTCACCGTGGCGCGGGTCCTGGCGGCGGCTGCGAGAACACTGGGAGAGTTCGACGTGGTCATGGTGGGCCGCGAGTCGGGCGACTGGGGGATCGGCCAGACCGGCGGTCTGCTCGCCGAGGAGCTGGGCTTGCCCATGGTGGCGCTGGTGGACCAGGTGACCGCATCCGGACCCGGTGTGAGCATGCGCCGGCAGACCGACTACGGCAGCGACACGGTGGAGACTACCGGAAGCGTTCTCGTCACCATCACCAACTGCGAGGGCAACGTGCCGCGCATCCCCAAGACCAGGGACGTGATGAAGTCGTACCGCAAGCCGTTGACCACCTGGCAGGTGGGGGAGCTGGGTGTCGACAACGGCGATACGATCGCCGAGATCGTCGAGCTGTCGATCCCGGGGAAGGAGGTCGCCTGCGAGTTCGTCGAGGGCGACAACCTCGACGAGAAGGTGGACGCGTTCGCCCGCAGAATCGCCGAAGTCATGGGCGCGATCGGTTAGGAGCTGTGATGAGTAATGACGTCGTGATCTGTCTGTCCGCATCCTCGGGTTACGACCGGGTGGCGCAAGGCGTCGCCGGCGCCGGGCGGGAGCTGGCAGATGAACTCGGTGGGTCGCTGTGCGCGGTGATCGTGGGTGCGGCCGCTGACGAAACGGTCTCCGGCGTGGCTGCGGTGGCGGACGCCGTGATCGTGGCCGACCAGCCCGAGCTGGCCGACTATCAGCCCGAGAGCTACCTGGCGGCGTTCGAGCAAACCTGTCGGCAGCTCGAACCGGCAGCGGTGTTGCTCGGCAACGACACCGTCGGTCTCGAGTTGACGCCGCGGCTGGCCGCCCGGCTCGGCGGCAGCCCCATGTCCGACGGTACCGGTCTGCGCGTGGTCGACGGCGCGATCCGCGTGACGCGATCGGCGTACGGCGGCAAGGCAGAGGCGGTGTTCGAGCTCAAGCGCTCTCCGGCCGTGGTGTGGGTGCGGGCGCGGGGGTTTGAACCGGCGCCGCCCACCGGAGATGGGGCGGCGGTGGAACGGGCCGCACTCGAGCTGCCGGTTGCCGCCACCAGAATCGTCGAGCGTCACGTGGAGGAGCAGGAGGGGATCCCGCTCGACGATGCCCGGCTGGTGGTCGGCGGCGGACGGGGCCTCGGCGGCGCCGAGCCGTTCGACGACCTGAGGAGTCTCGCAGCAGTCATGAAAGCTGCGGTCGGTGCCTCGCGATCGGCCTGTGACGAGGGTTGGGTGCCGCCTTCGTACCAGATCGGCCAGACCGGCAAGAAGATCGCGCCAGAGCTGTATCTGGCGGTCGCGATCTCCGGGGCGGCCCAGCACATGCTCGGGGTGTCCGACGCCAAGGCGCTGTGCGCCATCAACACCGACCCCGAGGCGCCCATCTTTCGGAATTGCCACTTCGGCATCGTGGAGGACTACCGGAAGGTGGTGCCACCGCTGATCGAAAGGCTGCGTGAGCTGAAGCAATGACGCCTGATCTGGCCACCCGCGAGATCGGCTGGAACATCTCCGTCATCTGGCTGATGTACCTGCTGCTCGTCCCCACCGTCGTGGTGGCCGGCTACGGCTTGTGGCGGCGGATCCGGCTGTGGCGCTGCGGCCATCCGGTGGCCCGGCTCGATCGCCCGGCCGAGCGTTTCGGCTTGGTGCTGCGTCACGCCCTGCTGCAGATGAGGACGGCGCGCCAGCTTTACGCCGGCGGCTTTCATCTCATGATCTTCACCGGCTTCGTCATCCTCGCAATCGCCACCACGGTGGTGATGCTCGACTTCGACTTCCACACCGACATCATGAAGGGCAGCTTCTACCTGGTTTTCCAGTCGCTGATCGTCGATCTGTTCGGCGGCCTGGTCCTGGTGGGAGTCGGGCTGGCCGCGGTGCGACGCTGGGTCCACCGGCCCAAGCAGCTGGTCTACACCGACCAGGCGAGCTGGTTGCTGGTATTGATCTTCGCCATCGCGCTCACGGGGTTCCTGGTCGAGGGGTGGCGCATCGCCGCGACCCGGGATCCGTGGGCGGAGTGGTCACCGATCGGCAACCTGGTGGCGTCGGTCTCGGTTCCGCTGATGTCTGACGAGGCGCTGCGCGCGGCTCATCTCACAGGATGGTGGATCCACCTGCTGCTGGTGTACGGATTCATCGCGTGGGCACCGTGGACCAAGCTGGCCCATGTGGTGACCGCGCCGCTCGCCATCTTCGCCGGTAACCTCGACGGCTACGGCCGCGATCTGAAACCGATCGACTTCGAGTCCGAAGCGCCGCTCGGGGTGGCGTCGCTCGAGCAGTTCAGCTGGAAGGACCTACTCGACCTCGACGCCTGCACCGAGTGCGGCCGCTGCACCGCGGTCTGTCCGGCCAACGCGGTGGGCAAGGCGCTGTCGCCGCGCGACATCGTGCTCGACCTGCGCACCTTGATGCACAGCAAGGGCAATGAGCTGATGGCCACCCCTGGGCTGGACTCCGAGGAGGATCCCAGAATCCCCGTGATCGACGGGAGCACCGCGGTCGCGCCCGAGGCGTTGTTCGAGTGCACGACGTGCGCCGCCTGCCTCGAAGCCTGCCCGGTGTACATCGAACAGCTGCCGAAGATCGTCGACACCCGGCGATTCCTGGTCATGGAGGAGGCGGACTACCCGCAGACCATGGCCGATGCGATCACCTCGTTGGAGCAGCGCGGCCACCCGTTTCCGGGTGCGCAGTTCTCGCGAGTCGACTGGGCCGAGGGCCTCGGCATTTCCGTGCTGTCCGAGCTCGACGACCCGTCCGAAATCGACGTGCTGCTCTGGGTGGGTTGCGCCAACGCGCTGCTCGAACGCAACCACGCCACGGTCCGCGCGGTGGCGACCCTGCTCCAGGATGCCGGGGTGAGCTTCGCGATCCTCGGACGGGAGGAGCGCTGCACCGGAGATCCGGCACGCAGAATCGGCAACGAGTTCGTGTTCGAGCAACTCGCCACCAAGAACATCGAATTGCTGCAGAGGTACGGCGTCCGTGGCATCCTGACCTGCTGTCCGCACTGCTACCACACCCTCGCCAACGACTACCCACTGCTCGGCGGTGAGTTCGAGGTGGAGCACCACGTGGCCTTCCTCGCCGGGCTCGTGAAAGAGGGCAGGTTGATCCCATCGGACCAAGACGGCCCGAGCGCGACATTTCACGATCCCTGCTACCTCGGTCGCTACAACGGGATCCTCGAAGCACCGCGCGAGCTGGTCCGCAGTGCGACCGGTGCCCAGCCGGTGGAGATGGCGGCCCACCGCTCGGCGGGGTTCTGCTGCGGCGGTGGGGGAGGCATGTCTTTTGCCGAGGAGCCACCGGAACAGCGGGTCAATCGAGAGCGTGCCCGGCAGGCCCTGGCGACCGACGCCGAGGTCGTGTCGGTCGCATGTCCCTTTTGCATGACCATGCTCGAGGACGGCGTCGGTGCGCTCGCCGGTGACCGTGAAGTCAAAGTCAAAGACGTGGCCGAGTTGCTTCGCGATGCGGTCGCACCGATCGAGAAGGATTGAGGAGGAGCTATGGATCTGACGGAAAGTCCGGCTGAACAGGCGTTTCGGGAGGAGCTGCGGAGCTGGATGGCGGCCAACGCCCCGGCGCCGTTCGACGGCGACACCCACAGTCTGGAGTACGTCGATTACCTCCGGACGTGGCAGCGCACGCTGGCCGAGGGTGGCTGGCTCGGCATCACCTGGCCCAAGGAGTACGGTGGCCGAGGCCTGTCGCCGGTGGAACAGACGATCTTCCTCGAGGAGATGGCCAAGGCGAAGGCTCCGCCGATCATCGGCGGGGTGGGAATCGGGCTGATCGGGCCCACCATCGCGATGATCGGCACCGAGAAGCAGCAGGAGCGGTTCCTTGCCAAGATGTTGCTCGGAGAGGAGATCTGGGCCCAGGGCTTTTCAGAGCCCAATGCCGGCTCCGACCTCGGCTCGCTGTCCACCAGGGCGGTCCGCGACGGAGACGACTTCATCGTCAACGGCCAGAAGACGTGGACCAGCTATGCCCATGTGTCGGACTGGATCTTCCTGCTGGTGCGCACCGACCCCGAAGTCCACAAGTACAAGGGCATCACCTGCCTGTTGGTGGACATGAAGTCGGAGGGGGTGTCGGTTCGACCGTTGAGGATGATGAGTGGTGATGCGGCCTTCAACGAGGTGTTCTTCTTGGATGTCCGGGTTCCCGTGAGCAACGTGCTGGGCGAGATCAACGGCGGCTGGAATGTGGCGATCACCGCGTTGATGCACGAGCGCGCCAACCTGGGCGGCGCCGCACACGTGATGCTGTCGCAGTTCCTCGCGGGTATTGTTCGGGCCGCCAGGGAACTTGGGGTGGCCGACGACCCACTCGTCCGCCAGAAGATCGCTCACGCCCACCTCGGCCTCGAGGTGTTCCACATGACTTCGTCGCGCGCCCTGAGCAAGGTGGGCAAGGGCGAGATGCCCGGTCCCGAGGGCTCTATTCTCAAGCTGTTCTGGAGCGATCTGAACCAACGGATGGTGCAGTGGGCCGAGGAGATCCTGGGGCCCTACGGCCAGCTCTCCGAGGGGGTATTCGAGCCGTTCTCGTACAACTACCTGCGGTCCCGCGGCAACTCCATCGAGGCCGGCACCGACGAGGTGCTCAAGAATACCATCGCCTACAGGGTCCTCGGACTTCCCAAGAGCTATTAGGAGGAGACCATGGAGTTCGATCTTTCCAAACCGCAGAAGATGCTCCAGGACTCGGTCAGGGAGTTTCTGTCCCGTCACTGCAACCTCGAGCGGGTACGCGAGCTGATGGAGACTCCGACCGCGTACGACGCCGAGCTCTGGGAGGGTCTCACCGACCAGGGATGGACCGCGTTGACCCTGCCCGAGGAGTACGAGGGTCTAGGACTCGGCGCGGTCGACCTGGTAGCGGTGACCGAGGCCATGGGTTCGTTCACCATGCCCGGCCCGTTCGTGTCCAACCTGTGGGCCGCCGAGCTGATCGCCGCCTCGGGTAACGACGCCTTCGCCAGAGAGGTGCTGCCCGGCGTGGCCGACGGCGAGGCCAAGGTCACGGTCGCGCTGCTCGAGAGGGGCGCCAGCTGGGATCCGACGGTGGGTGAGCTCGCGTTCGAGGACCGGGGTGACTCGTACGGCATTACCGGTGAGAAGCTCTTCGTGTCGGACGCCGAGGTGGCGGACTCGATCCTGGTGGTCGGCCGACTCGGGGAGGAACTCGCGATCGTCGCCGTCGCCCGAGACGCCGCCGGTGTCGCGGTGGAGGCGATGCCGGCCATGGACGCCACCCGCAAGCTGTACCGGGTAAACTTCGACAGCGTTTCCGATGGCACGCTGGTGGCGCGCGGCGACGGCGCCGAGGAGGCGCTCGACCGGGCGACGCGGTTGGCGATCGTCGCGGTGTGCGGCGAGCTGGTTGGTGGCATGCAGTGGGTCCTCGACACCACCGTGGAGTACGCCAAGACGCGTGAGCAGTTCGGCAGGCCGATCGGCTCGTTCCAGGCGGTCCAGCACCACTGTGCCGACATTCTCTACTTTCTGGAGAGCGCACGGTCCGCTGCGTACTACGCGGCGTGGGCGGTGTCGGTGGACGACGAGGGCGCCGAATCCGCGGTGTCGGTCGCCAAGGCCTACTGCTCGGACGCGGCGCGGGAGGTCGGCAACCTCGGGATCCAGGTGCACGGCGGCATCGGCTTCACCTGGGAGCACGACCTGCACCTGTTCTACAAGCGGGCCAAGTCCGACGAGATCCTGTTCGGCGACGCCACCTTTCACCGCAACCGGATCGCAGCAATGGTCATTGACGGAGAGTGATCAACGCGGTTGCCGTGCGCGACGGGCACCGGATCGAATCGCTCGACGAAACCCTGGCGTCCTCGAGGCCGCCGACCTTCAAAAGGGGATGAGGGTATGACCGACCGCTTCGCGGCCTGGGCTTGAGGGGGTGAAGAGACTCACCAGAAGGACTCGCCCCTCATCCCCTCACCCCCTCATCCACCTGGGTGGGTGGGCTGTCGAGCGGCCAGCGACTCGCGACAAGAAACCGCCTGGCGGTTGGGGATTTCGCAGCGATTCGTGGCCCCGACCTGTAGAGCGCAGCACATCGCATCGCGTCACGTTATTTCCCCTTCCACCTGGGTTCGCGCTTCTCGAAGAACGCGGCAATGCCCTCGACGACGTCCTCGGTTTGGGCGTTGATGGTGAGCTGCGATTGGAGGTAATGCAGGGCGTCATCGGTACTCATGTCCGCGATCCGATAGAACGCGTTCTTGCCGAGGCCCATGATGGCCGGGCTGTATGATGCCAGCCTGGTCGCCATCTCGCGCACCTTTTCCTCGAACTCTCCAGCCGGCACGGCGTAGTTGATGAGCCCGATCCGCCGCGCCTCGGTCGCTGATATCCGATCACCGAGCATGCAGAGCTCGAGCGCCTTCTTGCGGCCAACGTTCCGTATCAAGAGAGCGGTGACCATGTACGGCCACAACCCTCGCTTGATCTCGGGTGTGCCGAACTGCGCCTCCTCGGCCGCGATCACCAGGTCGGAGGAGAGGCAAAGGCCCATGCCGCCCGCCAGGCAGTAGCCCTCGATGGCGGCCAGAATCGGTTTGGAGCAGGAGTTCATTTGGAGCAGGAGGCGGGCGTAGTCTCCCCGGTCCTGATGCAGTTCGAGGAAGGACGGAGTCGCGTCGGTGACCAGACCGCCGCCCAGGTCCGCCCCTGCGCAGAAGTTGCCGTCCGCACCCCTGAGCACGATCGATCCGACCCCAGGATCCTCGTGCGCCTGATGGAGGAAGCGAGTGACCCCGGACAGAACCTCGTCATTGATCGCGTTCTTTTTGTCCGGGCGATTGATGGTGATTGTCGCGACGCGGGTGTCGACGGTGTAGAGGACGTCGTCTGATGTGGTCATCGGATCGCTCTCCATCCAGCTGCTGGCCGTTGGCCATCGGCAGCTACCTCGTGATTCCGAGGATCTGTCTCGCCTCGTCGGCATTGGCGATGTCGCGCCCGACCTCGCGGACGACATCGGCGAGCGCCCTGACAAGCTCGCCGTTGTTCCTGGCCCTCTGACCGTCCGGCAGGTAGAAGGTGTCCTCGAGACCGGTGCGCACGTGGCCGCCGAGCTCGATCGCTCGGCGGTGCACACTCCAGACGTTCTCGCGGCCGACGACGATCGTCTGCCAGTGTGAGCCCGGCAGCATCTCGTCGGCCAGCAGCGGCAGCAACTCGGGCCTGGCTGGCTGGCCGCTCGCCACGCCCATGACCAGTGAAATGTGGGGGTCCCCCTCGAAGAGACCGGCGTTCTTGAACATGGCCACGCTGCGCACGATGCCGGTGTCGAAGCACTCGAACTCGGGGACGATCTCGTGCACGGTCATCACGTCCAGAAAGCGTTTCACCTTCTCCACCGGGTTGTCGAAAAGCAGGGGCGGCCAGGCCCAGGTGCCGTCCTTTTTGAGCTTGAGGTAGTTGAGCGACCCGGCGTTGCATGCGGCCATTTCGGGTTCGAGACTTTCGAGACACGCCAGCGGTCCCGAGATGTCATCGCCCGGCACCCCGGTGGACATGTTGATGACGATCCCCGGCACCCGCGTCCTGATGGCGTCGACAATCGACCCGACCGACTCCACATCCCAGGTCGGGAGCGCCCCCATGCCGGGCCGCTGGTCGCGGAAGTGGCAGTGCACGATGACCGCGCCCTCGTTCCATGCCTGCTCGGCCGCATCGGCCATCTCGGCGGGTGTCACCGGCAGGTGGAACCTGGTCGGATCGGTCAGGACTCCCGTCAGGGCGCAGGTGATGATTGCCTTGTCGCTCATGAGGTACCCCCCGCCCGCCCGATGCTGGATGCTTGATACTGAATGCTGGATCCCCTCCTGCCCGGATTGTTCTTCAACCTTATCGTCGTCGAATATCCATCCCGCACTCTGCACCATGATCTCTCATCACGACCACCGATCCTCTCCCGCCGCTACGTCGGTGGAGTGCCATGGTTCTTGGAGCGAGCAGGAAGCTCCTCGCTCTTGTTTCTGGTGAGTGCGAGCGCCTCGATGATCTTCCTCCTCGTGTCCTTGGGAAGCACGATCTCGTCCACCACCTGGGCGGTCCACGAGTACGCGGCGTCGAACACGTCCACCTCGGTTCGCGATCGGTTGAGATACGCCTCGTACGCGTCGTCCTCGATGCCCTGGCCGTACACCTTCCGGTAGTCGAGCCGGGAGGCCTCGACGCCGAACCGCGCGATGGGCCACGCATAGGTGAGGTCTGCGCCCATGCTCTTGGGGACCCCCATGATCATGGCGCCGGTGTCGGCGTACGCCTCGCGCAGCACCACGCTGATCTTGGGAACGGTCGTCGTCGCGTACACGTCCACGATCTTACCGATGTGTCGAAGGAGCCCCCGGCATTCCTCGGCTTCGCCCGGCACCACCGAAGACGTGTCCACCAGATTCACCAGCGGGATGTTGTAGGCGTCCAGCACCTGCAGGAACCGGTAGTACTTGTCGCAGGAGTCGATCTCCAGGATGCTGCCGTCGTACCTCGGGTTGTTCGCCACCAGGCCCACCACCTCGCCGTGGAAACGGCAGAAGCACGTGATCAGGTTCTTGGCATACTCGTCTTTGATCTCCAGGTAATCGCCGTTGTCCACCAGAGTCGCGATGACGTCGTGCATGTCGTATCTCTGATCGTACTCGTCGGGCACGAGGGTGTTCAGGATCTCGACCTCACGTGTGGGATCGTCGGAGGTCTCCCACGCGGGTGCTGTCTCTCGCCAGTTCTGCGGCAGGTACCGCAGCAGCTGCCGGCATCTGGCGATAGTCGCCTGGTCATCGTCTCCGATCATGTCGCAGGAGCCCGAAAGCTGCATGTGGTAGTCGGCGCCGCCAATGTTCTCATCGATCTTCTCCGAGGTGGCCGCCGCGGTCTGGCGCGGTCCGCCCAGCCACATGTAACCCGAGATCCGGCTGATGAGCAGGAAATCGCACAGCGTCGGAATGTAGGCACCGCCTGCAATGCAGGGTCCCATGAGCACGGTGATCTGGGGGATGACCCCCGAGTACTTCGAGATGATCCTGAACTGCCACTCGATGCCCGCCGCCACCGCGTCGATGTGTCCCAGCCGCCCACCGGACGAGTCCAGCAGGTTCACCATGGGGATGCCCCACCGTGCCGCCATCTCCACGCATCTCGAGAACTTGAAGAAGTGTTGCAGGGCGGTGGACCCTCCGAGCACCGTGAAGTCGCTGGCGTAAACCATGACTCTGCGCCCGTGGACCTCGGCCGTGCCGATCACGGCGCCGTCACACGGCGCATCGGTCGTTCGCCCATCCAGCCGCATACCGGTCGATCCCACGCAGGATCCGAGTTCCGAGAAGCTGTCGGGATCGATCAGCTCATCGATCCGCTCCCGGGCGGTGAGCTTGCCCCGTCCATGCTGCCGCTCGATGTGCGTGACTCCACCGCCGAGGAGGTTCTTCTCCTGAATCTCCTGAAAGCGTCTGATGGCTTCGTCCGTCCGCTTACCCATGTGTGTCTCCGTCACGTTGAATACGACAGATAGGGGATGAGGGGGTGAGGGCCCCCCGCCCGATCCTGGATCCTGGATCCTGGATTCTGGATGCTGGATCCGCCCGCCCGGTAACTCTTCACCTTCATCTTCATCGAACTCGCCGCTACGCCGGCTTGATCCATCGTTTCTTGTCGGGGAAATCCTCGCGTTTGCCTGCCGCGGCGTGCAGAGCGCTCACGATATGGGACCGGGTTTCGCGTGGATCGATGATCTCGTGAACGGTGTACCAGCTCGTGAAGACCGTGGCCAGGTTCATGACGCTGAACTGCTCCTTGATGGGGGTGAGAAAGGCGTTGTACACCTCCTCGTAAGTGCCTTCCTCCCTGGCCTTGGCCAGCTCTTTGTGGAATATGGCCTGGACGATCGACTCCGGCCCCGTTGGTGCGAACTCCGCGGTTGGCCAGCCGAAGATGAAGTCTGGGCCCATTTTTGAGCACCCCATGGTGATGTTCGAACCGCCGTAAGAGCGCCTCAGTACCACGGTTATCTTGCGGTTGGTCATGTGGGTGTAGCCGTGCAGGTTCTTCGCGCCGTGGCGGATGACCCCCATGCGTTCCCACCTGTCACCGGGCGGGTAGGCGGTCGTGTCGGAGATGTTGAGAATCGGGATTTCGAAGGCGTCGAGGAACATCATGAATGTGTCGTACTTGTCCGACGCGTCCGGCTCCATGATGCCGCTCAGCTCGTCCGGGTTGGATGCCACCACGCCCACCGGGATGCCGTCGAATCGCGCGAAACCGACGATCAGGTTGGGCGCGAAGTCTCCTTTCAATTCGAGGAACTCGCCGTTGTCCACCATGAGTTCGATGATCTCGTGCATGTCGTAGGTGAACCTGGGATCGTCGGGCATGACGTCGAGCAGTTCCTCCTCTTTGCGACGTGGATCGTCGTCCGCCTCCACGGTGGCCGGCGCCTCCCAGCAGTTCTGCGGCACGAATCCGATCAGCTGCCGGGTCAGCTCGATCGCCTCCTCGTCGCTGTCCGCCAGCAGGTCGCACTGGCCGCTCCGGGTCATGTGGAAGTCTGCGGAACCCGCGTCGTCGGTTTCGATCTCTCCGCCCAGCCACAGGAAGCCGGTGTGACTGTTCATGATCAGGAAGTCGGACAGCGCCGGAATCTGCGCCAGCGGGCCGGTGCACGGCCCCAGCAGAAGCGTGATCTGGGGGATGATGCCGGAGTAGAGGCAGTAGTTGCGTACCAGCTGGCCCAGGCCGTTGAGACCGACCTTTCCCCTTTCGATGCCGATCCTGGACCCGGCCGAGTCGATGATGCCGATGAGAGGCACCTGTTGCTGGCCGGCCATCTGGACCAGCTCGGCGATCTTCCAGACCCCCTGGTCGCCCACCGAACCGGACATCACCGTGAAGTCCACGGAGTAGACCATCACCTGACGTCCGCTGATCTTGGCAAGGCCCATAACGACCCCGTCCGAAGGGCTCGGTCTGTCTTGCCCGGAAGGCTGCCGAAAGGGATCCACATCTCGGACGCGGGAGCCGATCTCGACGAAGCTGTCGGGATCGATCAATCGCTCGAGACGCTCCCGCGCGGTCAGCTTGCCGAGGGCGTGCTGTACTTCGATGCGTTCTGCTCCGCCGGCCGCCAGGTTCTCTTCGCGAATCTCGGCGAGCCGCGCGAGATAGCTGTTCATCCATTTGCCCATGTCTACTTCCCCGTCTCGATCACGAAAAGCACGTCACCGTCCGACACCGGGTTACAGTCCTCGACCGCGATGCCGGCCACCGTGCCGGTGGTGGGAGATTTCACCTTCTGAAAGACCTTCATGGTCTCCAGCAGTCCCAGTGTCTGCTTCTTGTCGACCGGCGATCCGAATTCCACGTAGGCCGGCTCGTCCGGGGCAGGTCGTCGGTAGAAGATCCCCGCCATGGGCGCCTTGACCTCGACCTTCATCGGTTCTCCTTCCTCGTTGCGGACCGCCCACGCAGCACACCGCTACTGAATCGTGACGGCGTCCGGCAATCTCCTTGCCAGGATGTCGACCGCCTCCTCCACCATCTCCCGAATGATGTCCGCCGCCGGTTTGATCTCGTGGATCATGCCGGAGACCTGACCGGCAAAGGGACTGATGTACTCGTTCATCGCTGCCCTCTCGAACATATTGATCACGGCGGAGGACAGCATGACCTGGGTCGGGAAGGGGAGCGGTTCCAGGCCTGATGCCTCCCACAAAACGTGAAACTTGTTGGTGGGGGCGCGTGAGGGCTTGCCCGTGTACAGCGTGCTGCGCCGCGAGTCCTCGTCGCGAGCCTTCAGGATGGCATCCTTCTGCGCCGGAATGGCGCCGCCCTCCTCGCTCGCGAGAAAGCGGGTGCCCACCCACACTCCGATGCAGCCCAGCGCCAACGCGGCGACGACCCCCCGGCCGTCTCCGATGCCGCCCGCACCCAGCACCGGTGTGGGGGCTGCCGCGTCGACGGCCTGAGGCCACAACGTCATCGAACCGACGAGGCCGGTGTGGCCGCCCGCCTCGCCACCCTGGGCGACCACCAGGTCGGCGCCGCCGCGGGCGATGCGTGCAGCGTTGCGGGTGTGACCGGCGATGCCGAGGACCTTGACGCCCGCTCGATGAGCATCCTCGACCATGAAGGCCGGGTTGCCGAGCCCGGCGCAGAACAGCGGCACCCGTTCCTCGATGCAGACTTCGACGGCGGCGTGGGGTCGCATGACCGTGCCGCCGGTCCTCACCTTGGCATCGATGTCGGGCAGTTCGAGCTCCTCCTTGACGTTCATGAGCCAGTCGTAGTGGTCCCTCGGCAGCTGCTCGACGATCTCCGCCAGGGGCGTCTCGCTCGGTTCCGTGAACTCCTCGTCGCCCGCCCGGACCAGTGCGGGCGGCAACAACAGGTCCACGCCGAACGGCTTGTCCGTGAGCCTCTTGATCTCCCTGATGCGGTCGCGCAGCTCCTCCACCGTGTACCCGGCACCGCCGAGCACGCCAAGCCCACCGGCTTCGGACACCGCGACCACGAGCTCGACCGGAGCACCCGTCGTCTCGCCGATGAGGCTCGGGCCCATTCCGGCGCTGATAATGGGGTACTCGATGCCGAGCATGTCGCAGAGTGCCGTTCTGAGGATCGGACGGGTCATGGCGTCAAAGACCTCCCCCGGTGGACCACAGGTCCCCGTTCCGGTTCCCGTTCTCGCGCCCGAAAACGCCGGTCCGGGAACGGGTACGGGTTCGGGTACGAGGCCCGCTCGAGGCGCCACCGTGAATCTGTCGATGACGGCCCCGCAGGATCCGGTGTCGATCGGACGCGTCCCTCACGGCGAACTGGTCGAGCCGACTCACCGCCGCTCCCAGGCACGCTCGCCCGGGGCCGGCGGGTCGACCGCGCCGCCGGCGAAGCACTGGGCGATCGACATCCACTGAGAGGCGGTGTCGCCGACGACCTGCAGTCTCGTGTCGGCCACGTTGCGATTTTGCGTGACCACCCGGCAGAAGTCGATCGCCGTGCCGTCGATCCGACTCTCAGCACCGGGCTCGTTCCACTCCCAGATCTCGCCCGAGGGCGACGTCAGCCGGACATATGGAACCTGGTCCGGAACCTCGAGACCGCGGTTGACGAAGGTCCAGCCAAACGTCTTGACACCCATCACGGCGATGTTCTTGATGCGGTCGAAGTGGTCGCGTTCGACCTGGACGAGATCGTAGATGTCCTGCCCGTGGGCCCAGGTTTCCATCTGGCGGGCCGTGGTGAACATGCGCACGCCCATGTCCGGACCGAACCACTTGAGCCGCAGGTCAGGGTCGGAGTTGCCGAGGCCGCCGGTCAGTTCGACGAAGCAGTCGTGCCACGTCTCGACCAGGTCGGCCGGCGGTTTCGCCGCAAAACGCTGCCGGGCAAAGGTCGCCAGATCGCTCCCCTCGACCACGGCCTGGATGATCTCGGTGGCGACGGTGTCGAAGCTCTCCTCGGACTTCAGCGATTGCAGAGCGACCCAATCAAACAGGTGGAGGTGGGCAATGACATCCCACACGGTCCAACCCTTGAACGGCGTCTCCTGCGTCCAGAATCCTTCGTCCAGAGTCGAGACGAAGTCGTACAGCTCGTCACACTCCTCGCGCAGGTCGATGGCTTGCTGGAGCATCGTTGGTCCTTCCGTGTCCCCGCTCCCTCAGATTCCAAGGTCCTTGGCGATGATCTCCTTCATGATCTCGGTGGTGCCGCCGCCGATGCTCAGGATCCGCGTGTCACGGTACAGTCGCTCCACCAGGTATTCGCGGGCGTAGCCGTAGCCGCCGTGGATCTGGACCGCGTCGTACACCACCGCGTCGCACACCTCGCAGGAGAAGTTCTTGGCCATGGCGGCCTCGGCAGGTGTCACGGCATCGCCGTCGCGCAGCCTGGCCGCAAGGATGTAGTTGAACTCGCGCGCCGCAGTGATCTTTGTGGCCATGTCCGCCAGCTTGTGGCGGGTGACCTGGAACCCGGTCAGAGGCCTGCCGAACGCCTGCCGCTCGCGGGCGTAATCGACACTCGCCTCGTACGCGAGCTGGGCGGCGGCGCAGGCCTCCACCGCAAGGAACAACCGCTCGCCGATGAAGTTGTGCATGAGCGCCCCGAAACCCTGATTCTCCTGCCCGATCAGGTTGTCGACCGGAACCCGACAATCATCGAACACGAGCTCGGCCGTGTCCGAGCAGTGCCAGCCCATCTTGCGCAGCTTGGAGGCGACGCTGAAGCCGGGGCTGTCACTCTCGATCACCAGCACGCTGATCCCTGCGGATCCGGGGCCGCCGGTCCGCACGGCCGTGGTGAGGTGATCTGCGCGGCAGCCACTGGTGATGAAGGTCTTGGCTCCGTTGACCACGAAGACATCGCCGTCGCGGACGGCCCGCGTCTGGATGCCGGCCACGTCCGAGCCGGCGTTGGGCTCGGTGACGGCGAGAGCGGAGATCTTGTCGCCGGCGAGCACAGGTGGGATGAAGCGTCGCTGCTGCTCCTCGTTGCCGGCGATCAGGATCGGTGGCAGGCCGATCTCGAAACTGAAGAGACTCGCGACCACACCGAGGGATCCGCAGCGGACGAACTCCTCGGTCTGGACGATCTTGTGGAACTCATCGCCGGATATCCCGCCGAGCTCCTCGGGATATCCGAGGCCGAGATACCCGGCCTCGGCCGCTTTTTTGTACAGCTCGCGGGGGAACTCCTCTGCGTCCTCCCAGTCGTCGAGGAATGGACGGATCTCCCGCTCCACGAACGTTCTGATCGACTTCCTCAGGAGCTCGTGGGTGTCGTCGAAGTAGGATTGATGCATCTGCGGTCCGATCCTCAATGGCTCTTGGGCAGCCCAAGAACGCGGGTGGCAATGGTGTTGCGCATGATTTCCGAGGTGCCCGCCTCGATGGTGCGTCCGCGGACCCTCAAGTAGTGGTGGGAGAACGGTGCGGCGTCGCCCTCGGTGAGCTGAACGTGGGGACCGAGGATCTCCGACGTGGTGAGGGCGACCTGCTGGTCGAGCTGGCTCCACAGGAGCTTCAGGACCGCACTTTCGGGGCCCGGGAGCTGACCCGATGCGACCCGGCACAAGGCGCGGGTAGAGATCGCCTTGAGCACCTCCAGCTCGACGCAGTTCTGGGCGATTCTCTGGCGCACCAGAGAGTCGGTGGCCATACCGCGGTCTCGCGCTACCCGCACCACGCGGTCGAGGAAACTCGACATCCACACGTGCATGTCACCGCCGAGGTTGGTGCGCTCGTACATGAGCGCGGTCATGAGAACCTGCCAGCCGCCGTTGAGCCCCCCGAAAAGGTTTTCGGCCGGGACGCGCACGTCGCTGAAGAATACTTCGTTGAACTCCGACTCGCCGGTCATCTGCCTGAGAGGCCGAATCGAAATCCCCTCGGACTTCATGTCCACCAGCAGGCACGAGATACCGCCGAATTTGGGCGCGTCCGGGTCGGTACGCGCCATCAGGAAGATCCAATCCGCGAACTGGGCATGGGTGGTCCAGATCTTCTGGCCGTTGACCACGAAGTGGTTGCCGTCGCGGACGGCCCGGGTCGACATCGAGCCGAGGTCGCTGCCGGCGTCCGGTTCCGAGAAACCGGCCGCCCAGATCTCATCGCCGAGCAGCATCTTCGGCAGGTAGAGCTGCTTGTGCTCGTCGCTTCCGAGGGTGATGATGGTCGGCCCGATGATCCCGATGCCGATCAGTCCGACGATCGGCGGTGCGTCGGCGAGGGCCAGCTCTTCCTGGAAGATCGCCTGTTCCATCGCGGACAGCCCGCGGCCGCCGCATTCTTCCGGCCAAGTGACACCGAGCCAACCGCCCTCGGCGAGCTTCCTCTGCCACGCCTGGAGGTACTCGAAGTACCGCGCGTCATCGCTGGCCGGGTCGCCGTCGAACGGTCGTGGCAGGTTGACCTCGAGCCACGACCTCAGCTGGTCGCGGAAAGCCTCGGCCTCGGGACTTGCGGTCAAATCCATCGCATGTTCTCCGTTCGGTACTCGAGACAAACCACGGACTGGGCCGATCGAGCGCCATCATAGCACCAGGGAGGGGCGAGTCGAGAAGGGGTATCCTGGTGCGGATCGAAGGTGGAGGAACACATGGAAGACCACGATATCGAAACCATTCTCGGCAACACGGATGGCGGTGTGCGCACCGTGACGTTCAACCGTCCGGGCAAGAAGAACGCGCTCACGCAAGCCATGTACGCGCGGCTCGTCGAAGAGATGACGACTGTGGCCGAGGATCCGAAGGTACGGGTTCTGGTGTTCACCGGCGCCGGCGACGCCTACACGAGCGGCAACGACGTGAGTGACTTTCTCAGGCTGTCCGAGATCGACGGGAAGCTCCCGGCATTCCGATTCATCGAGGCTCTTCCGCGGTTTCCCAAGCCACTGTTGGCGGCCGTGAACGGGCTCGCGGTCGGGGTCGGCACGACCATGCTGCTGCACTGTGACATGGTCTTCGCCAGCCCCGACGCCGTGTTCTCCGTTCCGTTCGGCCGGCTCGGGCTGTGCCCCGAGGCGGGCTCGAGCCTGCTGCTGCCCCGGCTCGCCGGCATGCAGCGAGCCAGCGAGCTGCTGATGTTGGGCGAGCCGTTCGACGTCCACCGCGCGCAGGAGGTCGGCCTCGTCAACGAGATCGTTCCGGCCGACGAGTTGTCGGCCCGTGTCGCCGAGCGCGCAGCTTGCCTCGTCGAGCTGCCCCCGGCTGCGATACGAGCGACCAAGGCTCTCATCCGCGGTTCCGTGAGCGTCGGCCTTGCAGAGACGATGCAGCGGGAGGGTGAAGTGTTCCACGAATTGCTCGCCTCGCCCGAGGCGGCCGAGGCGGCGAGCGCGTTCCTGGAAAAACGAGCACCGGACTTCTCGCGGTTCGAGTGAGCTTGGCGACGCTGCAGTCCGATCGTCGAGAAAGGTGAAATCCCGATTCATGGTCGATGAAATCCGTCCAGGTCTGCATCGGATCGAGGTGCCGTTACCGGGCAGCCCGCTCAAGTCCATCAACTCCTACATCGTCACCTCGGGCGACCGCAACCTGGTGATCGACACCGGCATGATGCGCCCGGAGTGCGAACGCGCGCTTCGGGCGGGACTGGACGAATTGAACGTGCGGCTCGGGGAGACCGACTTCTTCATCACCCACCTGCACGCCGATCACATGGGGCTGGTCTCTGCGCTCGCGACAGAGACCTCCACGGTGACCTTCAACCGACCGGACAACCGTGTGGTCGTCGCGGCGCGAGAGGATCACTCGCGATTCTTCGACAGGCTCATCACGCACACCCGTCTGGGAGGTTTCTCGGAGCGGGAGATCGAGGAGTCGCTCGGTGAGCATCCGGGGTACAAGTACAGCCCGCCCGAGTATCCGCCCTTTCGATTCGTAGAGGACGGGGAAGAAATCGAAGTGGGGGAGTATCGCTTCGTGGTCGTGGCCACTCCCGGCCACACGCCGGGGCACAGGTGCCTGTACGAGCCGGAACGGAAGCTGTTCCTGTCGGGCGATCACGTGCTCGGTGACATTACGCCCAACATCACGGTGTGGGGAGCAGACGATGACTCCCTGGGGGACTACCTGGCGAGCCTTGACAAGGTCGCCGAGCTGGAGGTGGGGCTGGTGCTGCCGGGCCACCGAACGTGGTTCAACGGCTTTCAGACGCGGATCGACGAGCTGAAACGGCACCACCGGCACAGGTTGGACGAGGTGTTGGCCGTCCTCGCCTCGGGGAGCGGAACCGCGTATCAGGTGGCGTCGCAGATGACGTGGGATATCGTAGCGAAATCGTGGGACGACTTTCCGGTGGTCCAGAAGTGGTTTGCGGTGAGCGAGGCGACGAGCCACCTGCGGTACCTGGAGCACCGCGACCAGGTCGTGTCCGCCGAGCACGACGGGCGTCTGATGTACGGGTTGAAGTAGCTCAACGGAGCGCGGGTCGAATGGAATCACGTCAGAGCCGGTACTGCTCCAGGTCGAGCTCCTCGACGGCGTCCAGCACACGGCGGTTGGAGGGCAGAAAGTCGTGCCGCCACGGCGGCAGGAACTCTCGCATCGCGTCCACGAGCTCGTCGATCGTAAACAGTCCGCGCAGCCGGTTGTAGACACCGAGCAGCACCATGTTCGAGGAGCGCGGTGCCTCGGCCCGGTGGGCGATCTCGTGGATCGGGAGGCCGTATGATCTGACCCCGCCCAGCTCGGACGGATCGAGCACCCGCGACCGGTCCCACACCATCAGACCCCCGAGATCGAGCCTGCCGCCGTAGGAAGCGTAGCCGTCCTGGTCGAACGCCAGCACCGAGTCGAAGGTGTCGACGATCGGGCTGGCGATCTCCTCATGCGGAGACAAGACGAGGCTCCCCTCGACCAGGCTGCCGCGGGTCTCCGGGTTGTAGTTGGATGTGAACGCCATCCTCCAGCCCCGTGCGCCGGCCGCGTAGCCGAGGGTCTTGAGGCAGGTCAGGAGCCCGGCTCCCCCCTTGCCCGCACCAGCGATCCTCTCGACGTCGCCGCTCATTTTTTCCCCGGTTTCCGGTAGGCCTCGGGCACCCGCACCTCGCCGACATCGAAGTACTTCATGATCGTGCTCTCGATGAACTCGTTGGCCGTCTGCGGTGTGAAGCTGACCCCGCCGCCCTTCCAGTTGACGTTGCAGTTGCCGAGAACATCGACGATCTTGATCCCGCGGATCCCGTCGAGGTGGATCTGGAACGCCTTCTTGACGATCTTGGCGGCCTTCGTGACCAGCACCCCGCTCGCCAACGAGACCCGTGCCGAGTAGGCGACCCCGGGGTAGGCCTCGAGGGTCTTGATGATGTCGATGGGATGGCCCATGACGGTCTCGTCCCGTCCGGACTGGAAGGTCGTCGTCGGCACCTCGGGAGTGGTCGTCGGACCCATCTGACCGCCGGTCATCCCGTAGACATTGTTGTTGTATATGAACACGAGGAAGTTCTCGCCCCTGGCGCAGGCGTGCATCAGCCCGGCGAGGCCGATCCCGCACGCGTCGCCGTCGCCCGAGTACTGAACCACTGTTCGGTCGGGCAGCATGCGCGAGAGTCCGGTGGCGGCATCACTCGCCCTGCCGTGGGGACACATCACCGCGTTGACGTCGATCTGGGAGATGATCGACGTGCCGCACCCGACACCCGGGCACAGGATCGTCCGGTCCTGAAGTCCAAGCTGATCGATCGCGTCGGCGATGAGGCTTGCAAGAGTGCCGTGACCGCACCCTGGACACCAGGTGTTGCCGATGCCGGTCATGGTGCCGGGAGTGCCGCCGACCCTGGTGGTCTCGATTCCGACCGGTGGTTGGTAGGTGCTGCTCATGAGGTCTTACCTCCGGCCCCGTGGGTTCCCGGCCGGATGCCGAGCAGGGTGTCGATCCAGCGCTGCGGGTCGTCACCACCGCCAAGCATGGCGAAGATACCCTCCATCGCGCTCCGCTGCGGCTCGGGCAGGCTCTCGAGCTGCCACCACGCCGTCGGGTGGACGTCACGAAAGGTCCTCGGCTCCACGGATCGGCCGGCAGCTATCGTCTCCAGGGCGTGCTCCACGGCTGCCGGCGGGATCGGCATGGCCGGCTGGCCCAGGAACCGGACCGGGCACCTCCCGTTCGCCGCCAACCGAACGTCCGGGAGAATCTGGCCGAAGTTGATCTCGGTCACCAGGATCTCGTTGACCCTGCCTGCGATCTCACCGAGCTCGTCCTCGGGAAACGGGAACAGCGAGACGGGCCGGAACAGGCCGGCCCTGACGCCCTTCGCGCGCGCCCGCCGGACCGCCTCCCTGGCGACCCGGGCCATGATGCCGTAGGCCACCACCACGAACTCGGCGTCGTCCATCATCTCGGCCTCGTACCGAACCTCGGTCTCGGCCATCCGTCGATATTTGTCCTGGAGCTTGTAGGTGATCAAGGTGTCGAGCTCGGGCGTTCGGTAGGCGCTCACCAACCTTCGGCCGCCGTCCGTTCGTGGGTTTTCCAGCGACCAGGTCTTGGCCGGCAGGTCCCGCTGCGGAACCTCGAACGGCTCCAGCGTCTCGATGAGGTTCGCCAGCACGCCGTCGATCGCCACCACGACGGGCGTCGTGTACAGATCCGCGAGATCGAAGGCCTCGACGGTGAGCCGGGCGATCTCGGTGACCGAGGCCGGGGCCAGGATCGGCAGGTGGTAGTCGCCGTTGCCGCCGCCCTTGAGCATCCGGATGTCGCTCTGGGCGGGCAGCAGCCCGGCCGAGACGCCGACGTGTGCCCTGGTGAGCGCCCCGAGCACCAGCGGTACCTCGGCCCCGGCCGCGTTGGCCAAGCCCTCGACCATCAGGTTGAGGCCCGGCCCTACAGTAGCCGTCATGGCGCGCCTGCCGGCCACGGCGGCGCCGAACACGGCCATCACGCTGGACAGCTCGTCGCCGAGCTGTTGGAAGACGCCACCGTGCTCGGGCAGCGCCTGCGATACGTACTCGAGCAGCTCGGTCTGGGGTGTGATGGGGTAGCCGGCGAAGTACGAGCAGTCCGCCATGACCGCGCCGATGCCCATGGCGTGGGCACCCATGGTGGGTCTGCCGATCGGTGGCCTGAAGTCGTTTCTACTCATGACTCCTCTCCGTGGCGAATCGGTTTCGCGAAGCGAAAGACGTCGATCGCCTGATCCGGGCACACCGTGGCGCACAGGTTGCACGCGATGCACCTGGTCATGTCGGTGACCTCGACCGGGACCCACCCCATGAGATTCACGCTGTCGGCGCCGGCCTTCACGATGATGTCCACCGGGCAGGCCGGGATACACAGGTCGCAGCCCTTGCAGCGCTGATCGTGGATCACGATGTAGCCGTGCTGGAGCGGGGGCTTCTTCTTGCGCGGTGTCTCGGTTTCGATGTTGCTGGCCACGGTGACGTCGGCTCCGTCGGAGTCTGCCCTCCTCAACCGACCCTGGGATCCCTATATTTCGTTGTCGAACAACCACAGAGGCACGGAGACACAGAGGAGGAGCCGAGGTTGCCGGCTGCCGGCGGTGTTTGAACCGCGAAGACGCAAGGACGCAAAGGTAACGCAAAGCCCCCACCCACGCACCTGGACTTTGAGGACGTGAGGGCGTAGCCGTTCCCACGTCGAGACGCTCTCTTTCACTCCGACGCGCCCTCTCCCCAGCGCGCTCCCCGAGGTTGCCCCCCTTGACAATGTTGGGACCAGAGGGACTTTCTTGTGGAGCGATTTCGTGCCCAACGTTGTCAAGGACGGCACGCCCGCACGAGGCGCTGTCGGCGGCATGCCAGTCGCGTCGAGATCTGACACCCGAGGTGCCCTCTCCCAGAGGCGCTCCCCGCAGTTGAACACGCGAATGGGTGGGCGCGGTGCCAGGCACCCGGTCGACCGTGCAGGCGTGGAGAGGTGCCTGGCAACGACACGGAGGCGGCGACCGGGAATCTGCGTATGTCTGCGTTATCTGCGGTTTGAAACCCGGGCGGGTGGCGGATCTGTGTTCATCTGTGTGATCTGTGGGTTAGTTCCCTGCCCCGGCCTCGGGTCGCGGGCCGACGACCCAGGTGATGGTCGCGCGGGCGACGTCGTCGCCCGTCTCGTCCGACAATGTGACCTTTACGTCGTGACGTTGTTGCACGGTCGAGTCGGGAACTTTGCACTCCGCGACCGCCGTCAGCACGCCGTGCGCCTTCTTGACGAAGTCGATCGAGATGTCGGTGACGATGATGCGCGCGGTGTCGGGGACCGAGGCCGCCATGGCCAGGCCCGAGGTGCACTCGGCGAGGGTGAACAGGGCGCCGGCGTGGACCGATTTGAGGTGCTGGTGGAGCCGCCGCCGTTCCGTCATCGCGATCCTCGCTCGACCGGGTCTCACGTCCAACACCCGCGGGCGGATCACGGCATTGAACGGGGCCACACGTGCGAAGATCTGGCTGAAGACGATCCGTCCCATCGGGTACCGGTTGCACTTCGCCCACACCCGGAGGATGCGGTTGTCAACGGTTGCGGGCGGTTCCTGTGCGGACATCCGTGGCCTCAGGGTAACACCCTTCCAACTGGAGGATGATGGGGAAGGAGACGCGCTTGCCCCCCCGGGGGCGTGAGAAACGCGAAGACGCAAATACGCAAAGGCATCGCAAAGCGCGCGCCTATCCATCTGACTTTTTGGGGCGTGAGGGCGTGGCCGTTCCCACGTCGAGACGCTCTCTTTCACTCCGACGCGCCCTCTCCCGGAGGCGCTCGCCGTGGGTGCCCCCTGTCACAATGTTGGGACCCAACGAACCACACCACCCGGTGACGGTTTCCCCAACATTGTGAAAGACGGCACCCCGCACGGGCGCGCTGTCGGCGGCATGCCAGTCGCGTCGACGATCTGACACCCGAGGTACCCTCTCCCAGAGGCGCTCCCCGCAGTTGAACACGCGAATGGGTGGGCGCGGTGCCACCCATTAGAAGGCGCGTGTCAAGTAGGCGTGGCGTTGCCAGTCGCGGGCCAGGGGCGCGCGGTCTTGGGGGAGGTGGTTTTTGTAGCTCACCCCGAGGTCGATGCAG
>JBFELO010000063.1:0-27052 GCA_041552055.1 Candidatus Sulfomarinibacteraceae bacterium
GTGCCACAACCGAACCGTGGTGATCGATGCGCACCTGGGCGAGCGGGAGAACAAGCAGGTCAACGTCACCGACGCCCACGGGCTGCGCAATATCCACCTGTACGAGGGCGAGGAGTGGGTCCACATCCGGGACGCGGTCGGCGAGCTCGCCGATAGGTTCATTTGTCTCAACGAGGTCTATCCTGATGGATTCATGATTCCTGGACGTTTCATCGGCGAGAACATTCTCCACCTGCCGACGGTCAAGACCCACGTGTTCACCACGATGACCGGGGCGATGAAAAACGCATTCGGCGGGTTGCTCAACGAGCGGAGGCACTGGACCCACCCGGTGATCCACGAGACGCTGGTCGACCTGCTGATGATTCAGAAGAAGATCCACACCGGAGTTTTCGCGGTGATGGACGGCACCTTCGCCGGCGACGGACCGGGCCCGCGGTGCATGATGCCGCACGTCAAGAACGTCCTGCTGGCGTCGGCCGATCAGGTCGCGGTCGACGCCGTGTCAGCGACCCTGATGGGCTTCGATCCGCTCAGGGACATCAAGTTCATCCGGCTGGCGCACGAGCTCGGACTGGGCTGCGGCGACCCGCGCGAGATCGACATCGTCGGCGACCAGGACGCCGCGGCCGAGCGCTGGAACTTCGTGGGCCCCTTCCAGAAGATGACCTTTGCCAGCCGGATGCAGCACAAGATCTACTGGGGACCGCTGAAGGGACCGATGGAGTGGTCGCTCAAGACCGTGCTCGCCCCGTGGGCGTACGTCGCGAGCGTGCTGTACCACGACTCGTTCTGGTACCCGACTCACCAGAGGTTCGTGCAGGAGATATTGGCGAGCGAATGGGGCAGACTGTTCCACCACTGGGACGAGCTGGCGTTGCCGGCGGACGATCTCGAGACTCCGGGCTGGGCGGAGCTGCCGGACGCGCCGGCCGAGCTGACGTCCGAGTCGTGGAGCTCGTTCAAGGAGTCGCTT
Organism: Candidatus Sulfomarinibacteraceae bacterium; assembly: GCA_041552055.1. Taxonomy (GTDB): domain Bacteria; phylum Acidobacteriota; class Thermoanaerobaculia; order Thermoanaerobaculales; family Sulfomarinibacteraceae; genus JBFELO01. Next base: position 977 of record JBFELO010000063.1, read on the forward strand.
CGCATCCTCGGCATGTGCATTCGGGAGGCTCCGGAGTTCGCCGCCAGAAAGCGGCGGAAGGCGCATCCGGGCCGGCATCCGTGAGTGCGGCTCGACAATCGGTCTGCTGCACGCTCCGCGATCGGGAACCACTCGATTCACCGTGATTGGGAGAGGGCGAACGCTGGTCGTCGACCACTGCGACGGTCGGTCGAAGCTCGGTCAGTCCACACGGACGGGCAACAGGAAGACGTATGCAGCGCCTGGATCCATGAGGTCGGAGTGATCGGCGAGGCGAGCGCCCACGACTGCCGTTCGATCATGGACCGCGACTTCCCCAAAGAGGTTTCCGGCCGCGGCGTCGCTTGCCCACAGGGTGTCGACAGCGCGCCAGGTGCCGACCGATCGTGCGTAGGAATAGCCGCACCCCGCGTTGTCGAGTCCCAGGGGGTTGTCGTGCGGCGCACCGATCATCATGTGGTTTCGGCACACGCACACGGAGGTTCCGAACCGCTGCTCCTCGCGTGGCGTGCCGGAGATGAGCTTTTGGGACTCGACCCACCCGGCGTCCGAGCGAGTGAACACGTACGCCGACCCGCTGTCCGTGCTTGAGCCGTGGTCGTCCCGGAGGGCCCCGACGACGATGGTGTCGTCAGACACGGCTACCGAGCTGCCGAACCGATCGTCTGCCTGGGCGTCAGAGGCGGTCAGTGCCTGGGTCTGCTCCCAGGCGCCGCTCCTCTTCTCGAATACGAAGGCTGCGCCTCCCCGGGAGCGTCCGGCAAGGTTGCTCCACTCCGCACCCACGACGAGAGTCGTGTCGGACAGGGTCAGGCTGGCGCCGAAGTTGCCGCCTTCCGGCGGCGGCATGTGCAGCCGTTGGACCTGTGTCCACCTGCCTCCCGAGCGCTCGAAGATGTACACCTTGTCGCAGCCCCAGGTGCCCACTGCCAGAGTGTCGCCCCGCAGTGCGAGGGCGTGCCCGTAGTGGTTCTCGACACCGGGATCGCTCGGGACGAGCTTCTGTTCCGGGACCCAGAGATCCTCGGTTCGTACGAATACATCTACCCAGCCGGCGTTTCTCGCTTCTGATACGTCGCCGTGCTCGGCTCCGACCGCGATCGTGTCTTCCCACACCGCGACCGCCCGCCCGAAGCTGGCACCATCCTGGTATTCTGTTGCCACGAGTTCTTGTTCGTAATGCCAATTCCAGTGTTTCCCCGAAAAAACGTGGACCGAGCCGGCCGACGGAGGCTTGGTATGAGTGACCTCGCCCGGTGCACCTACAACAATCGTGGGGCCATAGATGGCGACGCTGCGTCCAAACTCGTCACCGTCACGCGCGTCCGGAGCGACGAGTTTGACGGCCTCGGTGGGCTCCGTGATCGGATGGCGGCGGCCAGCGGCTGATCGCCGTTGCGGTCCCTCGGCGAGAGAAAGGCTCACGCAAAGAGCCGCTAGCGAGGCGATCCCGGTGAAGACTACGGTTCGAGGCATGAACGAATTCCTTTTGGATGGCCAATCGAACTGACCACGCGAAGCGTGATCGCGAAGGCTGATCCCCTCCTTTAAATTATATGACGCAGGGTGGGAACTACTGGTGTTGAGACCTGATATGCGATGGTCAAGGTCTGGTTGCGGCACGCTGGTGGCGCGTGAGAGCCACGCGATGGCCCTTGATCACATATTCCGTCGATACTGCCCGCCGACCTCGTACAGCGCCTTGGAGATCTGGCCGAGGGAGCACCAGCGCACGGTGTCGAGCAATTCCTCGAAGATGTTGCCGCCCGAGCGTGCCACCTCCTGGAGGCGGTAGAGGGCGTCCGCGGACCGGCTGGAGTACCGGTTCTGGAAGTCGCGGAGGTGTTCGAGGCGCGTGGTCTTCTCCTCGGGGGTGGAGCGGGTGAGGGGGACTTCGCCCCCCTCCTCGCCGTCCTCGGCGATGAACGTGTTGACGCCGACGATCGGGGACTCCCCGGTGTGCTTCATTCGCTCGTAGTGCAGGCTCTCCTCCTGGATCTTGGAGCGCTGGTACATCCCCTCCATGGCGCCGAGCACGTCGCCGCGCTCGGACAGCCGCTCGAACTCCTCGAGCACCGCCTCCTCGACCACGTTGGTGAGCCACTCGACGATGTGCGATCCCTGCAGCGGATTCTCGTTCTTGAGCAGTCCGAACTCGAGCGCGTTGATGAGCTGGATGGCGACTGCACGCCGCACCGACTCCTCGGTTGGCGTGGTGATCGCCTCGTCGTAGGCGTTGGTGTGCAGCGAGTTGCAGTTGTCGGCCATGGCGAGCAGGCCTTGCAGCGTGGTGCGGATATCGTTGAACGCGATCTCCTGGGCGTGCAGCGAGCGGCCCGATGTCTGGATGTGGTACTTGAGCTTCTGTGAGCGCTCATTGCCCCGGTACCGGTTGCGGATGGCGATCGACCAGATGCGCCGCGCCACCCTGCCGATCACCGTGTACTCGGGATCCATGCCGTTGGAGAAGAAGAAGCTCAGGTTGTGGGCGAAGTCGTCGATGTGCATGCCGCGGGCTAGGTAGGTCTCGACGTAGGTGAAGCCGTTGGCCAGGGTGAAGGCGAGCTGCGAGATCGGGTTGGCCCCGGCCTCCGCGATGTGGTAGCCCGAGATCGACACCGAATAGAAGTTCTGTACGCCCCGATCGCAGAAGAACTGCTGAATATCGGCCATCATGCGGAGCGCGAACTCGGTGGAGAAGATGCACGTGTTCTGTGCCTGGTCTTCCTTCAGGATGTCGGCTTGAACCGTGCCGCGGATGGCCTGCATGGTGGACCCGAGAATCTCCTGCCACTCTCCTTCCTCGAACAGCGGCTCCATGGCCTCCCAGTCCTTGCCGTCGAAGATCGGCTGGAACGCGGCTTCAAGCGCAGCGTCGAGCCGGCCCGACTCGATCAGCCGTTTGCGTGCCTGCTGCCGAGCGGCGGCGTTGAAGAACATCGCCAGGATCATCGGTGCCGGTCCGTTGATGGTCATCGACACAGAGGTCGAGGGATCGCACAGGTCAAAGCCGGCGTAGAGCTTCTCCACGTCCTCGACGGTGCAGATCGAGACTCCGGACTCTCCGACCTTGCCCCAGATGTCGGGCCTCTCGTCCGGGTCCTCGCCGTACAGGGTCACGGAATCGAAGGCCGTCGACAGCCGGTTGGCCGGTTGGCCCTGTGCGAGCAGGTGGAAGCGCTCGTTGGTGCGCTCCGGTCCCCCCTCGCCGGCAAACATGCGTGTCGGCAGCTCCTGGGTGCGCTTGAGCGGAAATACGCCCGCAGTGTAGGGGAATGCCCCCGGCACGTTTTCCAGGAACAGGTAGCGGAGGATGCCAGGCCACGTCTGCCGCTGCGGCAGCTGGACCTTGGGCACGTGGGTGCCCGACAGGCTGGTGGAGGTGAGCGGGACGCGGATCTCCTTGCCGCGGACGGTGTAGCTGAACTCGTCGCGCGCGAAGTCTGCGAGGATTCTAGGCCAGGCGGCCAGCAGCTGCCGGGAGTCGTCCTCGAGCTCGTGGGCGATCCTCCGGATCTCGGCGTCGAGGTCGGCGAGCTGCGGTTCGCGAGTGACTTCGGCATCGAGGATCTCCTCGAACAGGTGCCACAGATCGGACGGCGAGCCGTCGCCGTCGCGGGCGCACAGGATGGCGCGCGCGCCGACCAGCTGGTACAACCTGCCGGCCGCCGTGATCTGGTCCTCCGCCCACGCCTTGTACGAGCGCACCGTCTTGGCGATCTCGCGCAGATAGCCGGATCGATCGGCCGGAATCGTGGGGTGACGCTCGGGCTGGCCCGCCGGCACCGCGTTGGTGCCGTCGACGGTCCATCGATCGCCGAAATCCGACTGCAGTCGCCGCACGACCCCCTGGTACAGGTGGTTGACGCCGTGGTCGTGGAACTGGCTGGCGATCGTGGCGAACACCGGCAGCTCCTCGTCGGCCGGTCCGTTGAACAGGCCGTGGCAGCGGCGGTACTGCTTGCGCACGTCGCGCACGGCGTCGAGCGCACGCGGCCGGTCGAACTTGTTGATCGCCACGAAGTCGGCGTAGTCCAGCATGTCGATCTTTTCGAGCTGGATGGGGGCGCCGTACTCGGGCGTCATCACGTAGAGCGACAGATCCGAAATGTCGACGATCTCGGAGTCGGCCTGTCCGATTCCCGACGACTCGACGATGATCAGATCGAAGCCGGCGCCCTGGCAGACATCGATCGACTTCGAGATGTGGGCGGAGAGCACGCGGTGGGCCTGACGGGTGGCCAACGAACGCATGAAGACCCGGTCCGAGCCGAGAGAGTTGAGGCGGATCCGGTCGCCCAGCAGGGCACCCCCGGTCTTCCGCTTGGTCGGGTCCACCGAAAGGATGGCGATCTTCAACCCGGGAGAGTCGGCCAGAAAACGGAGCACCAGCTCGTCCACCACCGACGACTTGCCGGATCCGCCGGTGCCGGTCACACCGAGGATTGGCGCCGGGTCAGCTCGGTCCGGAGCGTCGATCGCCTGCCCTTCCTCGACCCGCGTGATTGCTCGGGACACCGCCAGCCAGTGGTCGGCGTCGGAGCCCAGCGCACCCGGCTCGCCGACCTTGGTCGGGTCGAAATCGGCCGCCTCGATCATGAAGTCGATCATGCCGTCGAGGCCCATCTCGCGCCCGTCATCGGGCGAGAAGATCTTGGTCACGCCGTACGCCTCGAGAGCCTCGATCTCGCGGGGCACGATGACCCCGCCGCCGCCGCCGAACACCAGGATGTGGCCGGCGTCGCGCTCCCGGAGCAGGTCTATCATGTAGGAGAAGAACTCGTTGTGACCGCCCTGGTAGGAGGAGACGGCGATCGCCTGGGCGTCCTCCTGGATGGCGGCGTCGACGATCTCGGCGACCGAGCGGTTGTGGCCGAGGTGGATCACCTCGGCGCCGTGTGCCTGGAGGATGCGGCGCATGATGTTGATCGCCGCGTCGTGGCCGTCGAACAGCGAGGCGGCGGTCACGAAGCGGACGATGTTGTCGGGTGTGTAGGCCTTGGGCATCGCGCCTCCCGCCGGTGGTTTCGACTTGGATGATAGCAGGGGAGGTGTCGCATCGAACCTGTACCCCAACCCAGGCGCGTCGTTACCCGGGTCCGCCCCCTGCTCGCTCGGCATCGGAGGGACGACCACGAGGTTTGTCCCTCCTCGCCTCGTTCGCGATGCGCGGCGAGAGGGACACCGTTGGCGCGATCCGCTTCGCGGGGTCGGCGAGAGGGGAGGCGGGACGCATTCGGCGGCAGCGCCTGCGGCGCTGCACACGCTCAGCCTGGCCACTTCGCGCTGCCTCGAGCCCGCCGACCATGAAGAACCCCCAGAAGTTGGTCGTACCTGGGACGTTCGGGCTCGCCTATGATGGCCCGGCGGACCCCCGTGCGGTCCACCTCGGACGAGGAGGAGGATTCATGAACACGTCGGTCACGGTGTTGATAGTCGTCTTATGTCTGTCGGTGGCAACAGCGGTCGCCGCTCAACCGGTGACCTACCCGGCGGAGGAGTTCGCCGCGCGGCGCGGCGCGCTGTGTGACTCGGTGGGGGAGGGCTACGTGCTGATGTTCGGCGAGTCCAATCGTCAGCCCGGCCTCAGGTTCCGACAGGACAACGACTTCTACTACCTGACCGGAGTGGAGGATCTCAACGCCGCCCTGATGATCGACGTGCAGAGAGACTGCAGAGCGATCCTGTTCCTGCCGTCGCAGGGCAAGGGTGAGATCAAGATGGGCGGCGCGAACCTGCTCGAGGATTCCGAACGCGCCCAGGCGGCCGGGTTCGCGCGGGTTGTCGAGCTGGCGCGGCTCCACGAACTGCTGTCGTTCATCCAGGCGCGCCAGGCGCCACCGCTGTGGCTCCGTCTCCAGGAGCCGGATTTCGTGGACCAGGACCGACACGAGACCGGAGGTTACCTGGCCCGCGAGTTCGCCACCGGATTCGGTCAGCCGTCCGTCAACGCACACCGTGCCTCGCTGCTCGCCGAGAGGCTCCCGTCCGTCACCGTGAAGGACGTCACACCCCACCTCGACGCCCGGCGGGTGATCAAGACCGCGCGCGAGATCGAGGTCTTGCGCCGCAACGGGCGGATCGGCGCGCAGGCGATCCGGCGGTCGATCGAGGCGACAGTACCCGGGAGGTACGAGTACGAGCTTGCCGCCGAGGCCTCCTACGTCGTGCGCAAAAACGGCTGCGAGGGCGACGGTTATGCGCCGACCGTCGCATCCGGTCCGAACCTGGCCGTGTGGCACTACGAACGAAACGACCGGCAGCTCGAGGACGGCGACCTGATCGTCATGGACTACGGCGGTTCGCTCGGCTATCTCACCATCGACATCTCCCGAACCTGGCCGGCGTCCGGCACCTTCAGCGACCGCGAGCTCGAGGTCTATCGGTGTGTGCTCGAGGCCCAGGAGGCGGTGATCGAGGCGATCCGCCCCGGGGTGACGCGCGAGGAGACGCGGGCGATCTGCACCGAGATTTACGCGAAGCACGGATTCGGAGAGCACCAGCCGTACGGCTGCGGCGGTCACTTCGTGGGCATGTCGGTGCACGATGTGGGCGACGAGAAGGAGCCGTTCGCGCCCGGCATGGTGCTGGCCATCGAACCGATCATCGCGATCGACGACGAGCGGATTCACGTCCGGATCGAGGACACGGTTCTCGTCACCGACCAAGGTGCCGAGGTGTTGAGCTCGGACCTCCCCAAAGAGATCGACGAGGTGCTCGCGCTCGTCGGCCGCTCCGTCGCGGCCGACTGACAGCCGACCGAGACGAGGGGATCAGGGGATGGCCGGTGCCTGCCGCCCGGGGATGAGGGGATGAAGGAACTCTCGGAGACCCTCGGGTCCTCGTCGGAAGCCTGGTTTCGTCGACCCCTCGGCAGGTGGTGGCCCGTGCACCGAGCGCGAGTCCCATCTCCCGGGGCTTCCGGAGCTACCGATCACGGAGGGCCTGACGAAGCGCAGCCGCTACAATTCGCGCTGGAGGCCGACATGAACCTCGACATCGCGCGTGCGCTCGACTGGCGGTCGCCGGAGGGCTGGAAAACGGTGACGACGGTCGACGCGCACACGGCAGGCGAGCCGCTCAGGGTGATCCTGTCCGGCTGGCCGGACCTTGGCGGTGGCTCCATACTCGAACGGCGACGACGGGCCATGGAGCGCTTCGACGACCTCCGGACCGCCCTGATGTGGGAGCCGCGCGGCCACGCCGACATGTACGGCTGCGTCGTGCTGTCCCCAGCGTCGGAGGGGGCGGACTTCGGGGTACTGTTCGTGCACAACGAGGGCTTCTCGACCATGTGTGGCCACGGCATCATCGCCGTGACCACAGTGATGCTGGAGACCGGGGCGATGACGCGACAGGAGCCCGCGACCGAGGTCCGGATCGACACGCCGGCAGGCATGGTGAGGGCACGGGCACGCATCGAAGAGGGTCGAGTGACGGAGGTCGCGTTCGAAAACGTGCCGTCGTTCGTGCTCCATCGCGATCGCGTCGTGCAGGTGTCCGGGCTGGGCGACGTGCGCTGTGACGTGGCCTTCGGCGGCGCTTTCTACGCTTTGGTGCAAGCAGCCGACGTCGGTGTCGACCTCACTCCAGGGGCGGTCCGTGATCTTCTGGACATGGGAGTGTCGATCAAGCAAGCGGTGTCGGAACAGCTCGCCATAGAGCATCCGTTCGAGTGCGACCTCGGCTTTCTCTACGGCACCATTTTCACCGGACCGCCGCACGCCGAAGGAGCCCACTCGAGAAACGTGTGCGTCTTCGCCGACGGTGAGGTGGATCGATCGCCGACCGGAACCGGGGTCGCCGCCCGGGCGGCGCTGCACGTGGAGCGCGGCGATCTGGCCATCGGCGCAACCATGGTCGTCGAGAGCATCATCGGCAGCCGATTCCGTGTCACGGCCGTGCGACGCACGCAGTTCGGACCCCACGCCGCGGTCGTGCCCGAGGTGACGGGCCAGGCCCACATCACGGGTCGACACGAGTTCTGCCTCGACCCGATCGATCTCCTCGCCAATGGGTTCCTCGTTCGTTGAGGGTCGTCGTCTACGGCTCTCGCCGCCGTGAGCTGAGGTCCGTCGCGGCGTCGCGACGGTGGTGGACGGTCGGGCTGTGTCTGCTGGCTCGGTGCCTGGAACGTGATGAAGAGCACGGCGAGAGCCGGAATCCCGGCACCGAAAGCAAAAGCTCCGTCAAAGCCATTGACCGTGGGTCGTTGTGTGGGGAATAGTCGAGGGGTGCGTAGGAACTGTTCCGAAGCGGGACTGTTCGCTTCGGTGGTCCTGGCAGCCTCGCTCGCGAGCGCCATGACCATCGTCGCGCCGTCCGATCCGATCCGGCTCGCGCTGGACAGCGAGGCCGTCCTGCTGGTGCGCGCGGGCACGAGCTCGGTCGAGCAACGGGGCGCCCTGCTGTACACCAGAACCGAGCTCGAGGTGTTGGAGCGGGTGCGGGGCTTCCCGGCTCCCGGCGACCTGATAGAACTCGAGGTGCCGGGCGGTGAGTTGCACGGAGTCGGGTTCGCCGTCGCAGGCACCCCGCGGTTCGAACCCGGCAGGGTGTACCTGGTGTTCGCAGATATGGGGTCGGCCGGCGCGTGGCATCCGCGGCTGATGGCCGACAGCGTGATGCGGCGGGACGTCGACCTCGAGGGTCGGCCGATCCTGATGCCTGTGAAGGAGTCGGCCGGAATCGGTCGCCTCTCGCTGGACGGTGGGCCCGCCGACTTGGTGCTCATGCCGGCGTACGAGACGGAGTTCCTCGCACACCTGCGAGAGGTGCTCACGGGCGGCGCGGACTGGGCGCCGGCCAAGGTGAGGGTCCCACTCGATCTGCTGCCCGCCGTGACCAAGGCGGTGCCGGCCGGATGCGCCTACATCGACTGGGATGGCCGCAACATCCGCTGGCGTGTGTTCGACACCGGTGGCTCGCTCGCGATGTACGCCGAGGATACCGCTGATGAGTCGATCTCGGGCGGCGGCTACACCGAGGTCGAGGAGGCCCTCGCCACCTGGAATGCGGTTCCCGAATCGAGCCTGAGCGTGTTCTACGGTGGCACCAAGGACCTGGGGACCTCCTGGTGCGGCTCGGGGAACCCCCCCTCCGGTGCCGACACCGTGGTGTTCAACGATCCCTGCGACGACATCGCCGACCTGTCGGGGTGCTCCGGGACTCTGGCGTATGGCGGGCCGTGGTTCGGTCCTACCCACACGTACGACGGTGAGACCTGGTACACCGCCACGTCATGGTTCGTTGTAGTGAACGACGGCGCCGGTTGTATGGGCTCGACCAACTACCGCCGGATGCTGGCTCATGAAATGGGCCACGGTCTCGGCTTCGGCCACGTGGCCGACCCCACCGCGCTGATGTACTACCAGTGCTGCAACGAGCACAACGCCCTTGACGTCATGTGCACGCAGTACACCTACCCGGAGGGAGGCGCGCCGCCCGCGACCAGCACGCCGACGCCGCCCGCGCCCGGGAGTCCCACGTTCACCCCGACCAGCACAGCAACCCCGACTCGGACACCGACGGTGGGAATCTCGACTCCCACGCGGACTCCGACCCGGACCCCCACGCCCCCTCCGGCGTCCACACCGACCCCGACCAGGACCAGAACCCCGACCAGAACGCCTACGCCGTACCACAGCCCGACGCCGACCTCACCGGCCCGGCCGGAGGAGATCATCGTGCCGGTGGTCGCCCACGTCGACGGCGTGGGCGGGACCCCTTGGCGGTCCGATCTCAGCATCACCAACCGCGAGAGCCTTCCGATCGAGGTCAAGCTTCGCTATCAACCGGCCGCCGACACGATGCTCAGCCGCAAGTACACCTTGCAGGCGTACCAGACACTGCTCTTCGAGGACATCGTGCAGACGGTGTTCAGGGCCGGAGAGGGTCGGGGGCCGATTCGAGTCGAAACTCTGGGCTTCGACATCGTCGAGCCGGCGGTGGCGTCCCGGACCGTTGCCGAGCGCAGCTTCGGCACCTACGGCCAGGGCATGCCGGCGGTCGTGCGGCCGCGATCCGGGACCTTCTACCTGCCCGGCCTACGCAACGACGACGACTACCGCAGCAACGTTGCCGTGACCGCGACGACCGAGGGCGCCGTCGTCGCCGCCTTCGCGCTGTACCGCGGCACGAGAGGTCTGGTCGCCGGCGGAGTCATCCGGTCCGTGGCGGCCGGCGAGCAGCGGCAGTGGTCGCTGGACCAGCTGTTCCCCGGGCATGCCAACCCGGGCGAGCCGATGACGGTCGAGGTGAGACTGTCTGGACCGGGCGTCACCTATGCCTCGGTGGTGGATAACGCCTCGACCGACGCGGTGACCTACATCGGCACGCAGCCCGCCCACGAATGGGTGGTGCCGGCGGTGGCCCACATCGCGGGCAGGGACGGCACGTTCTGGAGCTCGGACGTGACGGTCGCCAACCTCGGCACCCGCGGTGCGGATATCGACCTCGAGTACCTGCCGGAGAGGACCGACAATTCGGGCGGCGGAATCCTGAGGCCGAGACTGCGCATCCGGGCGGGCTCCACCTACTGCTTCGAGGACGCGGTGCTCGACCAGTTCGGCATCGACGACGGCAAGGGTGTGCTGCGCATCTCGTCCAGTCGACCCATCGTGGTGACGTCGCGTTCGTGGACCGCCGGGCCCAACTCCGGTACCACGGGCCATGGCCTGCGGCCGGTCGTGAAGGAAACGCTGGGGCGTGACACGGCGGTTCTGCCGGGAATCCGGGTGCGGGACGGCTTCCGCACGAACGTGGGCGTGGTGACCGGCGAGACGTGGGCCTCGGTGCGGCTCCGGCTGCGTGACCAGAGCGGAGCGGAGCATGCCGACACCTACGTCAATGTGCCCGCGCGCTCGATGCGCCAGTGGTCATTGGAGAGTCTGTTCGGAGCCCGTCAGGTCGAGGAGCTCGACCCGACGGGCTCCCTGGTGCTGGACTCGGACGCCGACTTCTTCGCATACCTGGTCGTGATCGACGGCTCCTCGCAGGATCCCGTGTTTTTCTTGCCCGCCCGGGATTGACATCCCCCTCCTCAACGCGCCTTGTGAAGTGCAGAAACGGAGATGCCCTACAAGGGCCCGTGTGACTGCTGGGTTTATTGAGGTGCTCTGAGAATCGGAAGACGGGTCCAGGGGCTCGGGACTCTGGGGGTGCGAGACGTGGTTCGAGGGGCAGTGAATGAACGAGTCCGTCAACCGATCAGATCATTCAAAGATCTCGTCGCATGGCAGAAAGCATTCGAGCTCTGTATCGACGTGCACCGGCAGACCGCGCGTTTCCCTCCCGAAGAGAGATACGGGTTGAGTTGTGATTTACGAAAGACGTCGCGGTCGGTGGTGTGCAACATTGCCGAGGGGCATCAGCGTGCCTCCACCAGGGAGTTCGTCAGGTTCCTGGACATCGCTTTGGCTTCGATTGCCGAACTTGAGACACAGATCCTCCTCGCGCATCGCCTCGGTCTGTTCGGCGTGGATCCCGGAAGAGGATTGCTGGCTCTCGCGGACGACGTTGGTCGACTGCTGCAAGCCCTTCGAGGCCAAGTCGGTCGCCGGCTGTTGTGGTGACAGCTCGCAGGCGAGAGAGGCGAGCCCTGCCAATGAGTAGTTGGCAACGATGACGATGGAGAAGACCGCCTCGGGTGTCAGATCGTCGACGCGAAAGGCAGGCCGACGACAGCGCGTCGTGCGGGCGTGCCGGGTATGACGTTTCGAGGCCTTCCATCGCAGCGAATATAGTCTCGCGGCGGGACCTCGAAACGTCATACCGGGCTCCTTCGGGGAGCGCGATGGGGAGAGGGCGCGTCAGCATCCAGGATCCAGAATCGAGCGGGTGGCGGCTCCAGCTCCTTCTCGCTAGGACCTCAACCGCTCCAACTCATCCGTGATGAGCCCCCGGAACAGCAACACCTTGTACCCGTTCTTGGCGAGTGGCTCGGCGCCGGCCACCGCCGCCTCGGCCGCCGCGGCCACCGCCGACCCATCAAGGGTCGTGCCGATGATGGCAGCCTCGACGCCCTGCGCCCGCCACGGCACGGGTGCCGCGCCCGACAGGAAGACCCGGGCACCCGCGATAACGGACCCTTCGAACCTCAGGACCATCGCGACGCCGGCAAGGGCGAAATCCCACGACGCGCGCGCCCGCACCTTGCGGTAGGAGGCGCGGGAGTCTTCGGGCGGTGGCCGCAGCACGATCTCGGTGAGGATCTCGTCAGGTTCGAGCACGGTTTCCCGCTGTGGGTTTTCCGACGGGAGTACGTGCAGCTTCTCTACCGGCACCGAGCGGCTGGATGACGGCCCGCTGATCCGACAGATCGCGCCGTGCGCCGCGAGTGCGGGAGCGGTGTCGGAGGGGTGCACGATGAAGCACGTGTCGCCGCCGAAGATGCAGTGGTACTGGTTCTCGCCCTCGTAGGCGAAGCACGTCTCGCCGCCCTTGCGCACGCAGTCGAACTCACCCCGGTAGTACCAGCAGCGCGGCTTCTGACACAGGTTGCCGGCGATCGTTCCCTGGTTTCTGAGCTGCGGGCTGGCGACCACCTGTGCGGCGTCGTGGAGCGCACCGTACTGTCGAGCGATGATGTCGTTGCTGCCGATCTCCGAGATGGTCGTCAGCGCTCCGATGCGCAGGCCGCCGTCCGAGGTCCGCGAGATCCCCCGAAGCTCCGGAACCCGGCTGAGGCTGACCACCTTGTCCGCGGCGAAGACTCCGTCGTGCAGGCAGCCGAGAAGGTCGGTTCCGCCGCCATGGACGCGGGCGTTCCCGCCCTCGAGCTGTGCCAGAGCATCGGCGAGAGAGGTTGGTCGGACGATTGAAAAGCTGGGAAGCATGTCAGGCCTCCTTGCTCTGCTGGGCGAGCAGCTCGACCAGCCGCACCGCGTTGGTCGGCGCGTGGGTGACCCGCACGCCGGTCGCGTCGTGGACGGCGTTGGCGATCGCCGCCGCGGTCGGGATCGTCACCGGCTCGCCGACCCCCTTCGTGCTCGTGGTGTTGCACTCGTGATCTTCGAGGTCGATCGCGAGCGACGCCATGTCCACCGGAACGTCGAGCGCGGTCGGAATCTTGTAGTCGTGGAGGTTCAGGTTGACCATCTTTCCGGTCTGGGACCCGTCGAGCACGCGCTCCTCGGTCATCGCGAATCCAATCCCCATGGTGATGCCGCCGAACACCTGGTTGTCGTAGGTGAGTCGGTTGAGAACCCGACCGGACTCGTTGGCGCCGAGGAACCGCAGGATTGTGATCTCGCCGGTGCGCGTGTTGACCTCGACCTCGCAGAACTGAGCCGCGAACGGGCTGACCACTTTGCCCTCGGGGTTGGGACCGCGGTAGCCGACGCCGACGATGGTGCCGCGCCGCTGCAGGCCCTCGATCTCGTCGATCGCCAGTTTCTTCTCGGCGTCGGCCAGCGACACCACCTCGCCACCGGTCAGATCGAGCTCGTCGACGCTGACCTCGAGCTGCTCGGCCGCGAACTCGACGAGCTGCTTCTTGACCTTGTACGCCGCTTCACGCGCCGCCGGCGAATCGGTCGGCACCGTCTTCGAACCGCCCGACGACGTGGCGTACTGAGTTGTCCCGGTGTCCGCGCTTTCGATCCTGATGGCATCGGGGTCGACGCCGAGCTCTTCGGCGACGACCATCGCCATGACGGTGCGGGTGCCGGTGCCGATGTCCGACGCCCCCATGTTCAGGGTGACGCTGCCGTCGCTGTACATGCTCACGACGACGGTCGACGGCGGTCCGCCACCGCCCGCCACCCACACACACGCCGCAACGCCAACGCCTCGCTTGACGTGGCCGTCGCCCTTGGGCGCCTTTTTCGCCTGCTCCCAGCCGAACGCCTTCGCTCCCTCCCTGAGGCATTGAGCGAGCCCGGTGGTCGTGAACGGCTGATCCCCGCGCGCCTGGCTCACCACGGGTACGTTGCGGAGCCGCAGCTCGACCGGATCCATGCCGAGCTCGGCGGCGAGGGCGTCCATCATCTGCTCGATCGCCCACGCACCCTGCGGGTGCCCCGGCGCGCGCATTGGCCGCGACGGGCCGGCGTTGATGTAGGCGAGCTCGTTCCTGGTGCGCACGTTTGGACAGGCGTACAGGTCCTTGACCACCCAGTCGACGAGGCCCGCCCCGCCTCCGGTTGGGTTGCCGGCCGAGCTCAGACACTCGAACTCGATCGCGGTCAAGGTGCCGTCCTGCTTCGCGCCGACTTTGAGCCGCATGTTGGTGCCGGGGCGGTTCCCGGCGACCAGCATTTCCTCCTCGCGAGAGAGAAACAGCTTGACCGGTCGGGCCGTCTTCCTGGCGAGCAGCGCTGCGATGACGGTGTACTTGGAAGGCTGGAGCTTGGATCCGAAGCCACCCCCCATGTACGGGCAGATCACCCGGACGTTGGCGAACGGCAGCCCGAGCGTCCACGCCACACGCATCTGGCTGACGTAGACGCCTTGCAGCGACTCCCACAGCGTGAGCCGGTTGCCGTCCCACCTGGCGACGCAGCCGTGCAGCTCCATCGGGGTGTGGATCTCGAACTCGGTGCGGTAGGTCTGCTCGAGCACGACGTCGGCCTCGACAAAGCCGGCCTCGACGTCGCCGCGCTCGTGGGTGTCCGGTTCGCCCTGCTGGTTGCCGGCGTCGTACAGCTTGGGGGAGTCGTCGGCAAGCGCCTCGCGCTCGTCCGAGAGGTGGGGCAGGAGCTCGTACTCGACCGCGATGGCGCGCAGCGCATCGCGCGCCTGCTGCGGCGTCTCGGCCGCCACCGCCGCCACAGCCTCGCCCTCGTGCCGACAGACCGAATCGAACAGCTTGGTCTTTTCGGTCCTGCTGTAGTACCAGTCCAGGTCGGCCTCGGGCGATGCTCCCGTCAGAACTGCAGCCACTCCAGGCATCTGTTCGGCCGCGGACGAGTCGACCCTCGTCACCCGAGCGTGCGCGTGGGGGCAGCGCAAAATCGCGGCGTAGAGCATGTCCGGCAGAATCACGTCAGAGGGGTAGATCGCGGTGCCGCTGACCCGCTCGTAGCCGTCCACGCGCGGCCGGCGCTGTCCGACGATGTCGGTCGAGCGCCACGGCGCAGGGTACTCGGTCGGCTCCGGAGTCTCGGGCGTGGCGCCGTCGATGTAATAGAAGATCTCGGGGTCGCGTGTCATTGGTCGCCCCCCTTCTTGAGGCCGGCGGCACGGTCGACCGCCTTGAAGATGTGGACGTATGCCGCGCACCGGCACAGATTTCCGGCCATTCCGTGGCGAATCTCGTCGAGATCGGGATCCGGGTTGGCACGCAGCAGGCCCTCGGCGGCCATCACCTGACCCGGCGTGCAGTAGCCGCACTGGAAGGCGTCCTCCTCGACGAAGGCCCGCTGGGTCACGCCCAGTTCCTCGCCGTGCATGAGTCCTTCGACGGTCGTGATCTCCGCGTCCTCGGCCTCGACGGCGAGAGTCATGCACGCGTACCTGGGTACGCCGTCGATCAGCACCGTGCACGCGCCGCACTCACCGCGCTCGCAGCCGGTTTTGGTTCCGGTCAACCCGAGCCGCTCGCGGAGCACGAAGAGCAAGGTCCACCTGGGCTCGACCAGGAGCCGGTGGAGGCGCCCGTTGATGTCGAGCGCCACCGGGATCATGCCTCCGGTGTGTTCCGGCTGCTCCTGAGCCACGGCCTGTCGCGCCGCGGCACCGGTGGCAGCGGCGACCGCACCAGCCCCTACGGTCCCCATAAAACCGCGCCGCGTCACGCCGGAGCGTGAGTTCTCGTTCCTGTCGGGGTTCCTGCCCATACGTCCCTCCGTTCGGAGCGCTGGAAGCGTTTCCTGAATTGAGACCAGGTATTAATCAATTGCGACACGGTGTGATTTTACCATTGAAGTGTGGAGCCTGTTTACTTGACTTCCCGGGGCCCTGAACTACCATCCGGTTGTCATCAGCGAAGGCGAGTTGAACGGTGCAGCGGCCGGGCTATTCGGTGTTGTCGAAGATGCGGTCGGGCGCATCGATGCCGGCCGGAAAACATTTATTCACGGAGGTGCGTGATGAAACGTTGGTTTGCGTATGGAATCCTGATGCTGGCAGTCGCCACCTGCGCGTCGCCCGTGGTCGTGGCCCAGGAGGATGAAGCCCCGGTCCCGGAGCGTTTGATCGTCTCCCTGTACCACATCGCTCCGGGACAGCACCGAGAGTTCATCCAATGGATGGGTCGCCTCGACATGATGAGCCAGGAGGCGGGCATCCCGGCGACTCGGTTGTACGTGCACGACGAGGGCGACAGCTGGGACTACTTGCTGATCCGCGCCGTGCCGACGCCGGAGCAGGAAGAGAAGCTGGAGGCGCTCGCCAAAGAGCGCGGTCTGCACAGCGGTATCGAGCAGCACTTTCAGGTCCGCACGTACATCCATTCGCACACGGACACCTACGTCTACGGGCCGATGTCGCTGGCCGAGTTCGACAAGATCGCCGAGCGGGGTGGGGTATTCCGCTGACGCCGACGTCCGTCGATCGCATCCTCGAACAGGTGGCTCGGCTGGAGGCCGCGCGAGACGCCGCACTGATCGACGTGAGGGTGGGTCCCTACTGGACCGTGGTGCAGACCTCCACGGGTACCGGGCTGGCCTCGACCGTGAGTCACGAGGTCGACCGTGATCAGGCCTACCCGATCGTCGATGCCGGAGAGTTGCTCGAGCGATCTCCGCTGGAGTTGGCTGCCTGCCTGCAATCCGGTTCGGCGCCGGAAGCCGCCGTCGGGCTGGCGGCGGTGAACGCGTTGCTCCCTCGACCGACCGGGAATACCGCCGAGATCAACGCGGCGGATCTGCTGTGCGATCGAGCCGCAGGGCGCCTGCTGGCGATGGTTGGCCACTTCCCGTTCGTCGACCGGGTTCGGGCGGCGTGCCGCGAGGTGTTGGTCTTCGAGCGCGGCGGGCGGCAGCGTCCCGGCGACCTGGGCGAGCGGCACATGGAGGGGCTGATACCCCATGCCGAGGTGGTCGCGGTTACGGCGACCACGCTTTTGAACGGCACCCTCGATTCCATCGTCGGCCTGCTCGGCCCAGGGTCCTTCGTCGTCATGCTCGGACCCGGCACGCCGTTTGCACCCTGCCTGTTCGATGTCGGATTCGACGCGTTGTGCGGGACCGTGGTGGAGTACCATGAGGCTGTCGTGCGCGCCGTGTCGCAGGGGGCGGTCACGGGACAGATCCCGGGAGTCCGACGGGTGTGCCTGTTAAGAGAGGAGAGAGCATGAGCCTGGGGGAGAGAACGGGACGTTGCGTGATTCCATTCGCTGGCTTGATTCTCGCCGGGGGAGCCGGGCAACGGTTCGGCGGGCCCAAGGCGTTTGCCCGGTTGCCGGACCGGCGGACCTTCCTCGAGGCCTGCCAGGATGTTCTGCGAGAGGCGGGCGCAGCCGTCGTCGCGGCGACGTTACCGCACGGATCGGCGCAGGAGGAGGTGGCGGGGCTGCGCTCGCTGCCGCTGCCGGAGCCTGGGCTCGACATGCTGGCGTCGGCGCGCTGGGGGCTCCGCCACCTGATCTCGGATCGGAGATGGCGAGTCGTTGTGGTGTTGCCGGTCGATCACCCGTTGGTCGCTCTCGAGACCGTGCGCGCCCTGGTCGCCCTGCAGGCGAACGCGGCGGTTCCGGCGTATCGCGGGAAGCGCGGTCACCCGGTGTGTTTCACGAGGGATGTCGCCGAACAGGTCGCGCGCGAGCAGCTTCGCGGCGAAAACCTCCGCGAGATCCTGCGGACCGTCGGTGTCGCCGGTGTGGAGGTCGACGATCCCGGAGTCATCGCCAACTGCAACACACCAGACGCGTTGCGCGAGCACCTGGAACGATCCAGCAGACTCCCACCGTCCTGAGGAGGCCGGTGCACGAACCCCTGGCCGGTGCCACGTGCTACTCGTCGACCGCGGTGCGCATGGTCACGAACTCCTCGGCGGCGGTCGGGTGGATGCCGATGGTGGCGTCGAACTGGGCCTTCGTCGCACCGCAGGTCAGCGCCACCGCCATGCCCTGAATGATCTCTCCCGCGTCCGGACCGACCATGTGTGCGCCGAGCACGCGATCGCTCGCGCGGTCGACGACGAGCTTCATCAAGGTGCGCTCGTCCCTGCCCGACAGGGTGTGCGCCATTGGTCGAAACGTCGAACGAAAGATCTGAACGTCATACCCATCGCTGCGGGCCCTGCCTTCGGTCAGGCCCACCGTGCCGACAGACGGCTGGCTGAACACTGCGCTCGGGACGTTGTTGTAGGAGACCGACGTCGGATTTCCCTTGAACACGGTCTCGACGAACGCCATCGCCTCGGCGAGTGCCACCGGAGTGAGCGCGCGTCGATCGGTGCAGTCCCCCACGGCATAGATCCCGGGAACCGAGGACTCGGAGAACTCGTCGACGATCACTGCACCTCGGTCGGTGAGCGCAACGTCGAGCTCTTCGAGGCCGAGGTCAGAGGTGTTGGGAAGCCTGCCGGTGCCGCACAGCACGACGTCGGCTGCAATAGTCTTGCCCTCGGGAAGATTGATGACGACATCGTTGCCCTGTCGCGTCATGTGAGTCGGCCGCACGTCGAACCTCAACTGTACGCCGCGCTTGGTCATCTCTTCGGCGAGGGTCGTGCGCACGTCGTCGTCGAAGTCGCGGAGGAAGAGAGGCCCCCGATGCAGCAAATGAACCTCGGACCCGAGTTCGTTGAAGATGCCGGCAAACTCCACCGCGATGTATCCGCCGCCCACGATCACGATCCGCTTCGGAAGTGTGGAGAGGTGGAAGACGTCGTCGGAGGAGATCCCGTACTCCGCGCCTGGGATGTCGATGACGTTCGGTCGGCCGCCGCTGGCGATCAGGATCGTTTCCGCAGTGTAGCGCGTTCCTCCGACGGCGACGGTGTGGCGGTCGACCAGCCGCGCACGGCCTTCGACGATCGTCACGCGTGAATCCTCGAGCAGGCTTCGGTAGACATCGTTCAGCCGACCGATCTCACGGTCCTTGTTCGCGATCAGACGACCCCAGTCGAACGAGCGATCGCCCACCTTCCAGCCGAACCCCCGGGCGTCCTCGAACGCGGCAGAGAACTGGGAGGCGTAGACGAGCAGCTTCTTGGGCACGCAGCCCACGTTCACGCAGGTCCCACCGAGGCGGCGAGATTCGGCCACCGCGACCCGAGCCCCGAGCCCGGCAGCCATCCGGCTGGCACGGACGCCGCCCGAACCGGCACCGATGGTGAACAGATCGAAATCATGGTGGGGCATCGACAGACCCTCCCGCGTGGTGCAGACTACCCGGCCGGGCCACGCCACGGTAGTCCACCGGCCGTTCCGTGGTCGCAGGGCGCGATGGCAGCCGCCGCACCTCGTGCCGGTGCAGTGCCCGGTATTTCTCCGCCGAGTCGCCGACGACCGCTGCTACTTCTTCGTTACCTCGAGGTTGATTTCGATCTCGATCTCTTCGCCGAGCAGCAGACCGCCGGTTTCGAGAGCCTTGTTCCAGACGATTCCGAAGTCCGTCCGGTCGAGAGTGGTGGCAATCTCGAAGCCTCCTTTCACGTTGCCCCACGGGTCCGTCATCTCGCCGAGAAACTTCACCGGCAGGGTGACCTCCTTGGTCACGCCGTGCATGGAGAGCTTGCCGGTGACCGAGTAGCTGTCGGCACCCGTTTTGCTGATCCGATCGCTGACGAACGTGATCTCGGGATATTTTTCGACGTCGAAGAAATCGGCGGACCGGAGGTGCTTGTCGCGATCCTCGTTGCGGGTGTCGATGCTGGCCGCCTGGATCACGAACTGCACCGATGACGCATCCAGGTTCTGCCAGTCCGCGGTGATGGTGCCGTCGAACTCGGCGAATCTGCCCGGAACGTTCGAGATCAGGTGTCGGACCTTGAACGCGACATCCGAGTGAGCCAAGTCGATGGTGTAGGTGGTCTCGGCGGTGGCGCTTACGGCCAGTCCGAGAGCGAGCAGGCAGAGCGAAACGTATTTTGTAGCACTTTTCATCGGGAGCCTCCAAGCCGTTGATTCATTCATCGATTTCACGGTTTGACGCGGGGCGTCGTTAGGTGAAACGACGCGTGTGAGTCCGGGATTCCAGATGTCCGGCCGACGGGAGTAGGACTCCGACCCTCGTGCAACTCGCCGTGGTCGGTCACACTGGCCGTGCGTGGCTGCCACCTCGGCACGAGCAATCGGCGGAAAACTTTGCAGACCAGAGCTTTCTTGACACCGTCTTGTGATTCTTCTTGTGATTTCTTCACCCGGGAGGGAGGAAAAACGTTACGGTTCACGTTGAGGCCATTGGAGGCGGGCGAGGAGAGAGATGGCAGAGAAATTGCTAGGGTAGACACGTGCGATCTGACCGGTCGATCTTCCGCCGGGCCCTCGAGGTATCCGTCCTGCTGCACCTGCTGCTGGTCTTCATCGTCGTGCCGCGGGCCCGGGAGGTGTGGCCGACGACCCTGTCCAACCCATCGATCTTCGCCACAGAGGAGCCGGAGAGACAATCAGAGCCGCCGCTCGAGTTCGAGTTCGTGGACCTGGCCGACGAGCGGGAAGAGCGACCCTCCTCGGACTTCGCGCCGCTGTCCGACCTCGATCGGCGGGCGCACGGCGGAGAGGGCGACGACCTCTCGGACAGACCGTCCTCCACAGGGAACACCTTCCAACTCGTTCAATCCGAGGGCGGAAATGTGTTGGATCGGGCGGCGCCCCCCCGGCAGGTCGGTCCCCCGACCGAACCGGTCCCGATGCCCGAGCCCGAAGAGGAACCAGCCCCGGAGGAGGCGCAACCCGAGGAACCTCGGGAACGGCGTGACCCCGAGGGAGCCGGCGAGTCAGCGCCTGAGACCGGGGAGCAGCAGCCGATGCTCCGGTTGCCCCCGGCAGATGCGTGGACACTCCCCCCTGACGGAGGTGGCCTTCCGGAGAACCCGGACCGTGACGGCGGGCGGGTGGACGCCGGCGGGCTGTCGTTCGACACCCAGTGGTACGACTGGGGTCCGTACGCAAAGAAAATGCTCGCCAAGATCCGCCGCCATTGGCGGATTCCCGAGATTGCGTTGCTGGGCGTGAGCGGTGTGGTGCAGGTGCGCTACTTCATCGAACGGGACGGCAGCGTGACCGGGCTGCGGATCACGTCCGAGTCCGGCAAGCCGCCAATGGATTTCGCGGCCCGCGACGCGATCGGCAACGCGTCTCCCTTCGATCCGCTACCGACCGATCTGACGGGGGTGGAACGCGAGGGCGTTACCATTACGTTTTACTACAACATGAGTCCTCCGGACCGTTGACACTCATCCGGACGACCCGCGAGGAGAAGTTGTGATCGACATCCTGATTTCCGGCGGACCAGTGATGATACCGCTCGGCCTGTTGTCGCTGGTCGCGCTCGCCATCGTGCTCGAGCGGCTGTGGATTCTGCGGCGGGCCAACTACATGAAGGACACTGTGGTCAACAGCCTGTCGCAGTTGCTCGCCAACCGCAATTTCAAGTCGGCGATCGACTACTGCCGCCGTCGTCCGGGGCCGTTCACTCACCTCGTGATCGCGCTCGTCGAAAATCGCAACGCGCCGTATGACGAGCTGAAGGAGATCATGGAGGACACGGGTCGGCGTGAGCTGCTCGGTCTGCAGCGTGGCCTTCCGGCGCTGGCGACCATCGTCGGTGGGGCGCCTCTTCTCGGACTGCTCGGGACGGTGCTCGGCATGATCAAGATCTTCACCGTGGTCGCGTCGGCCGGTTCCGGAATCACGGAGCAGCTCGCCTCCGGTATCGCACAGGCGTTGATCACCACCGCGACCGGGTTGATCATTGCCATCCCGACGCTTTTCACACACTCGTTCTTGGAGGCGAGAGCGGTCGGCATCCTGGCCGACATTGAACATCAGATGATCGATTTCCTCCACCTCGTGCGTCACTCGGAGGTCGACGAGGAAGGAGACGCGCGGTGAAGCTGGTCCAGATCCGCGGCCGAAGGGGGCCGGAGGTACAGATGGCCCCCCTGATCGATGTCATTTTCCTGCTGCTGATCTTCTACGCGGTGACCACCCAGTTCGTCACCGACGAGCGCCTCAAGCTCAAGCTGCCGGAGGCCGAGACGGCGGAGAAGAGCGGCTACGGGCGCGAGGATCGTCCGCCCGAGGTGCTGGTGGCCGTCGACGGAACCGTGTGGATCGACGATCAGATGATCCCCGAGCAGGAGCTCAAGGGGCGCATCAAGCAGCTGGTCGAGCGTGCTCCGGACCGGGCGATCATCCTCAAGGGTGACCGGGGCGCCGATTACGGCGTCGTGGTGCACGTGCTGGACGTGGCGCGCTCGGTGGGTGCCAAGATGATTCAGATGTCTGCGGAGAGGCCCCCAGATCAACAGTGATCTGCTCGCACCGACAGCCGAAGGAGTCGGGAGAAGAGGCTCGGGACTGGGGTCTAGCGCCCACCCACCTGTCTGGAGTCCACAACGGAAGGTTGGGATTACCGCACCGCGAAATAGGGATACGCCGGGGAACACGTCAAGGTGCCCACTAAAGGGGAATCGGTTCACGATTCTGCATTCGAACCCGGGGATTTTTGCACCTTGGACCTTGTGTCTTGGCGGGTGGAGATGTCGAACCTCGAAGGATTCGGCACCTCTGCGGGGTGTGTATTGGTGCTACTGCTACACTTGCGGCGCGATGATCAGTTGCGTGCAATGATTGGTGCGATCGGAACGGGGTAAGTGATGTTCGACCTCCTCACTTCCAGTCAAAACCAGCGGAATCTAGGTTTCATTGACCGGGCCCGGGGCGAATTGAACTGCCTGTCGAGCCCTCATGTGACTCCGATTGACCAAGGCGATCGCCCGGGCCACAATCTCTCGCATGGGCCCGCGACGCTGCCCAGTCTGAGTCACCGCCGGAGGGGGTTGGGGTGGTTGTTCTTGGGGCTGGCGATGGTGTGTTTCATGCCCAGCAACCAGAGCCTGTGGATCGACGAAGGTTTTACCTACAGGTACTCACGACAAAGCTCACTCCCGGAGTTCTTGCACTTTCTAGCAGAGGATCAGAGCTCAGAGGCGCTCATGCCACTTGGCATGTTCTCTGCGTGGACGGGTGCGAGAGTTTTCGGAGGTACCGAGCTCGGTCTACGCGCGGTGAGCGCGGTGTGGGCGGCGATAGCGATCGTCCTCTTCTGGTGGATTGGGCTGACGTCCGGTGTAGCTTGGCTGCCCGCCTTCATGGCTTGCCAGCCGTTCCTTTGGTACTACGGTGGCGAGGCCAGACCCTATGCGATGATCATCGCTCTGAGTTCGGCGTCGCTGTGCGCGTTTTCCGTGAGCCTCGCAGATACAGACGTTGCGAGCCCGAAGGTGGGTGCGTTTTTGCTGTCTGGTTTCCTGCTCTCCGCGACTCACCTTCTCGCAGTGGTGCCGTTCGTTGTTGCGGCGTGCGTATTGGGATTGACGCTGGTCGGCAGGGGATGGCGTCCCACAGCGAAAGAGTGGGGCGTAATCGTTGTATTTGTTGGCCTCTTTGCTCTCCTCGCTGCATACTATTTCTCGACCCTAACTGGGGGCGCTCTCACGCTCTGGGACAGGCCCTGGAAGGTCGTACTGGGAAGCGGTCTCTTCTCTGCCTACGAGATTCTTGGGTTCGCGGGCTTCGGACCAGGACGGTACGACCTGCGGCAAGTGGCACTCGAGGGTGGCCTGGGAGGGGCGGTTAGAGGCCTACTCCAACCGTCCGTGATTGGCCTCGTGATCCTTGGTTGCCTGTATGGTATTGTATTGATTCGACTTACTGTCCAGACACCTCTTCGGCAGAGTCGTCTGCGGCTGCCGGTGGTCCTTTCATGCGCCGTCGTTCTGATTGGTGCCGGCATCCTCTACCTGTACGCATGGTATGCCGGACACCCCTTCTGGGGCCGCCATTTTGCTGCGGTGTTTCCGTTTGTCGTTTATGTGGTTGCCGTTGCCGCAAACTCGGGTGTGCGCCCCTTTCGGGGAGACGTCAACCGGATCGCGTTGTCGCTCGGAATCACCCTGCTCGCATCAAGTCTGCTGGTGCGGTTTCATCCTGCCCACACTCGCGACGACTACCGGTCAGCAGCCCACGCTGCGCGAACAGCGATCCAACAGGGGGAGAGAGTCTGGTGGGCTGCGAACCCGATTTGCGCGGAATACTACCAGGTTCCGATATGCGGTGACGATTCGACTTACGGGGAGGAGTGCGTCGTGGACATCGGTAACGCTTCGTCTGCCGATCTGGGGGCGATGCCGACACCAGGCATGATTGTATTGAGCAAGCCTGAACTCCATGACAGACTGGGTTCAATTCAGTCGTACATTGATACCCGCCACTTCGTGCAGCAAAAGACGGTCCTGGCTTTTGCGATATTCAGAGCGCCATTGTCGGGTGAGCGATCGACGTTCTGAGGCACCGGGGCACGCATGCCGTAATTGGGAGCAGTACCTTCCAACGACTGGCTTCTCACGCCCAACGTTGAGCGGGACCGCCTGCGCGCCCGGCACACACGTCGTACAATTCCTGAAAACACAGCCGCAAATCGCCGCCGTGCCGGCGGAAGAGTTCGTCGAGTGTTGGCTCCAGTCCCTGCGCATCTGCCGGCGCGAGCTCACGAACGAGCTGCCGCAGCAGCGCGCTCGACGTGGTGCATTGAACGAGCGTCGGCAATCGGCCCGGCGAGTGGAGAGTGGCGACAAGCCCGCGGCCGTTTCGGGCCGCATGTCGGAGCCGCCACCAACCGAGCGTGCCGAGGCGTTCTGCCGCGTCAACGAACACCGTGTGGCGTGCCTTGATCGGCCGAGGCAACTGGGTGATGGCCGCGGTGAGCGGGCTCGTGGTCGCACCGCCGAGCTTGACCAGCACGGCGCTCTGCGTGCGCAGCGCCAGCGCCTCGAGCAGAGTCGTCTTGCCGCTGCCTTCGGGCCCGACCACGGCCGCCCGCCATTGGAGCCGCTCGAGGTCGGCCAGCAGCTCGTTCCACGTCGGCCCTTGAGGACGGTAGTTGATGGCGTCGATCCGGTGGCTGGCGAACGGATTCTCTGACGGTCGACATCGGGCGATCGTCGACATGGTCCCTCAGTACTCCCGCAGTCCCTGGATCGAGATCTCCACGGGAGTTGGCGCCACCAGCAGATCTACTCGCGCGGTCTCCTCGCCGGGTAGCGCGCTGAGCTCGAGCGCCCACTTGAGGGTGATCAAAGTGCCCGAGAATGAGTACGGGCCTTCCGGGAGGCGGAATCGGAAGCTGCCGTGCCCGCTCGACTCGGGGCGTTCAACGGCACGCTGGGCGACCACCACGACGTCCTGCGTGCCCTTGCCCTCCGTGTACCAGAACAGGCGCAGCTCCAACCTGTCGACCTCGCCGGCGAGATGCCACGATGCATCGCACGAGACCGTGCTGCCGGGAGTGAACCAGGTATCTCCTCCCGCGGTGTGAAGCTCGAGGACGCTCATCGGGAGGACTCCTGAACAGACCGCGGCCGCACCGAGATCTCGAACTCCTCGTCGACGTCCGGCCAACGAGTGATCGCACCGTGCAGCTTGACCGCCCACACGACCCGGTTGTGGTCGCCGGCGAAGCTGTGCATGGTGTCGTCGGGTATCCGGACGTGACCCGACCCCCTCGCGATCTCGAGCTCGTGGCGCGCGTCGGCAACGAGAATCCGGGCGAAGATCTCCGTGTCGGTCCGGGAGTCGGTGCCCCTCCGGTAGGTCGCCTCCTCGCGCCCCTCGATCGTGATCTCCAGCTGTTCGATGCGGCGGCTTCGTCCGCGGAACCTCCAGTCGACCACGACCGAGTGACCCAGCGAGGGAGTCGCCGGGTCGATCGTGAGCCTGGGTCGGGGGTTGAACGCTGCGAGAACGGCGTAGCCCACCATCACGAACGACGCCAGGCCGACGATCAGAAACGGCGCCAGGAACAGGGCCGTTCCCCATGCGTGCTGTCCCCGTTGCCAGTCGCGGATCAGATTGATCAGAAAAACCGACAGGATGCCGTTCCATATGAGTGTGAATATCAATGCGCCGAGAACCTTCGCGGCCGGGGACTGCCTGGGCACGAGTTCGATCGCGCCCTCGAAAGA
>JBFELO010000064.1:0-26401 GCA_041552055.1 Candidatus Sulfomarinibacteraceae bacterium
GGCCGCGCAGCGGGCCCCCCGCGGCTCGAGGCGCCCGGGCTCTGCCACCGTCAGCTCCAGCCGCGGGTAGTCGAACACCACGTGGTACTGCTTCAGTGCGGTCGCCGGCAGGTTGGCATCGATGTGCATCGTCTCGAACAGCCAGCGTGGCTCCAGGAGGACCCTGGTCGTCACGCCCTCCAACTGCAGCGCCATGCCCCCGATGCGGAGACCCGTTGGGGGCGCCACCTCCAGCTGGCCGGTCCCGACGTCCGCCTCATCCTGCCCGGCCGTGAAATCGATCCCCAGGTCGTGCGCCAGGTCCTCGCTCAGGAGCAGCTCCGGATTGCCGGTGTCGACCCAGAGCCGCGCCGTCCGCCAGCTCCCGTCCGCTCGCTGGATCTCCGCGTCGACCAGCATCCGGTTGTGATCGAGCACGAACGGAACCGTGACCGATCGTGCGGTCTCTCCGTTCGGGCACGAGGTCGACAGCACAAGGCCGCATCCAACCGCGGCACCCAGACTCCACCAACGGATCCGCATCTCAGCCTCCCGGACTCGGGTCGGCACCCATTCTGCACCATCCGGCTCACGTCCTGCCATGTTGCATGCCGGCGTAGCACACCGTCACGATGGGGAACCGTTGTGTTCCCACCGCCCCCCCGACTCCACTGTCCCTGAGGATCCACTGCAATTCGCGCAGCGAATTGCACCTGCCGTTGGCTTTGGTCGTGGTCAGTCGCCGCCTAGAGCGCGAGTCGCGTCCTCGGGCGGGATCACCAACCCGAACTCCTGCTCGAGCAGCGCAGGTAGTTCTTGCGGGGAGATTTCGCGCTCCGTCTCCCTGGTCCCCTCGCGCACCGTGTAGACCCGACCGCGCAGGATCTGGCGCTGTTCGGCGCGCGACCGCTGTACCGTCAACGTGCGGACGAATCTGGACCGCGGATGGGTCGAGGTGAAGTAGTTCGCCATCTCGAAGTCGACCGGGAGTGCTGGGGTGAGCGTGAAGGCGTACAGATCGCGCCAGCTGCCTCGCCACGAGCGACGCAGAACACACGTCGACTCCCCCTCGCGCTCGATCCGGTAGAGGTCGTCCGAATGCTCGCTGGCGG
The DNA here is from genome assembly GCA_041552055.1 of Candidatus Sulfomarinibacteraceae bacterium. Lineage (GTDB taxonomy): Bacteria > Acidobacteriota > Thermoanaerobaculia > Thermoanaerobaculales > Sulfomarinibacteraceae > JBFELO01. The sequence goes on from JBFELO010000064.1 coordinate 1,092, forward strand.
TTCCATCGAGTGGGACGGGCACCAGCGGGCCGTCGCCGCCGAAGCCCACGTCGGCAATCCAATCGCCTCCGTCCACGGTCAGATGCAGCACCATGTGGGTTCGCGCCAGGGTGGCGGTCGCTCCGGGTGGCCGCACTCGCGCCTCGAGCGTGGCGACCTCGAACCCCAGCGCTTCCAGCGCCGCCGCAAAGAGTGAGTTCTGTTCGAAACAGTAACCCCCTCTCCGACCGGCGACGAGCTTCGCCTGCAGCGTCTTCAGATCGAGGCCGATCGGCCGGCCGAGGCGAACATCGATGTTCTCGAAGGGAATCGACGCGAGGTGTGCCCGGTGCACGCCCTGGAGGGTCGCCAGCGTCGGCTCGGGCGCGCCTCGGTAGTCGATTCGCTCGAGGTAGACATCCAGATCGAACGACTGCGGCTCGCCCATCGCGTCTGCTGCAATGCGCTCACGACCGTCTTTCATTCCCGACCGACACATACTCGTCGTGCGACACCGAATGCTATCCTCGCAACTACGGTCGGAGCTGGAGGTGGGGATGGAAACCGAACGGGGAGCTTTCAAAGCGCTCGGCCCGGGCTTCCTGTTCGCCGCCGTGTCGATCGGGGCCTCCCACCTCGTCCAGGCCACTCGTGCCGGCGCCGGTCACGGCCTCTCTCTGATGGTCGTCGTCGTACTCGCGATGGCCCTCAAGTACCCGCTCTTCGAGTTCGGGCACAGGTACGCGGCCGCGACCGGAACCAGTCTTCTCGAAGGCTACCGCAAGCAGGGCAGGTGGACGCTCGTCGTCTACCTGGTGCTCACGCTGGGGACCATGTTCACGGTGCTCGCCGCGGTCACCGCGGTGACCGCCGGACTGGCGATCCAGCTGGTCGGCTTCGGGTGGTCGCTGTTCGCGTGGTCGGTGGTGATCATCGCGGCGTGCGCACTCCTGATCGCGATCGGGCGATACCCGCTGCTCGACGCGGCGATCAAGTTGATCATGGTGCTCCTCGCGCTGTCCACGATCGCGGCGGTGATCGCCGCCCTCCCGGGGATCCAGCCCGGACGCCTGTGGGGACCGATCAGAACGACGGACATCGCGTTCATCGTGGGTCTCGTGGGTTGGATGCCGACCGGTATGGACGTCAGCGTCTGGCAGTCCTTCTGGTCACTCGCGCGCCGCCGTCAAACCGGCCACGCCCCGACCCTTGGGCAGGCGCTGCTCGACTTCAGGCTCGGCTACATCGGCACCGGGATCATCGCACTTCTGTTCTGCGGCCTCGGCGCCGCCGTGATATTCAACTCGGGCGTCGAGATCGACCGCTCGGCAGCCGGGTTCGCTCGGCAGCTCATCGAGCTGTACACGTCGACGCTCGGCGGGTGGAGCCGTCCGATCATCGGGACGGCCGCGCTCACCGCCATGTTGTCGACGACGCTGACGGTGATCGATGGATTCCCGCGTGCGCTCCAGCTCACCGGGCGTCGCCTCGTGGGTCCCGAGAGCGAGTCCGAGGCCGCGACGAGCGCCGTCCGCACTGCCGGCTTCTGGATCTGGGCCGCGATCCTGATCGCCGGCGGTCTGCTGATCATCAGATTCGCGATGAGGAGCCTTCTGGGCCTGGTGGACCTCGCGACGATCCTCTCGTTCGCGACAGCTCCATTCCTCGGCACCCTCACCTACCGTGCGATGACGGCTCCGGACGTTCCGGAGGAGTTTCAGCCCGGCCGCGGCCTGCGCACCACGGCAATCGTCGCCATCGTCTTTCTCCTCGCCTTCCTCGCCTACTTCCTGCACTACCGGTTCATCGCTTCCTGAAACGCTGCACACCGGGCAGCCCGACATGTAAAATATTTCGGCCAGGAACGGACTTTGACGAACGACCGTGGATCGTGAACTGGAGTGACGAGCTTCGCCGAGGATCCGAGTCGAATCACGTCGCGTCAGGAAACGGCTCGCTCGAGAGGGAGGACACATGAACCTGAGCAAGCGGCTTGATGCCATCCGGGTGGGTGCCGCGAAGCAGATCCCGCCCGAAATCTATGCCGAGATGGGCCGCGCCACCCGGGAGCTGGCGGAATCCGGAATCATGACCGGTGTGGCGAAGGCCGGCTCGCGACTTCCGAGCTTCGCGCTCGCCAACCAGAACGGAGAGACGGTGCGTTCGGAGGAGCTGCTGGCGTCGGGCCCCCTTGTGCTCACGGTCTTTCGCGGCAGCTGGTGACCCTACTGCAACGAGGAGCTGGATGCTCTGCAGGCAATCACCGGCGAGCTTGACGAGCTGGGTGCCACCATGGTCGCAATCACGCCCCAGCTCATCGAGCACCATCAAGAGTTAGTCGATCGACATCGGCTGTCCTTCGATCTGTTGCGGGATCCCGGTAACGCGTACGCCGATTCCCTCGGCCTGTGCTACACATGCCCCGACTATCTGAGAAAGATCTATCTCGGGTTCGACCTCGACGTGGCGAAACACAACGGTGACGACAGCTGGAGATTGCCGATGCCAGGGCGGTTCGTGATCGACACGGACGGCATTATTCGTGCGGTCGACGTCAGCCCGGATTACACGCGCCGGCCCGAGCCGCAGAAGACCCTCGATGACGTGGCGGCTCTGGCGCGCGGATAGATTGCGATCTCACCGACGCGAGAGGTCACAGAGGAACACCGCCAACGGTCGCCGTTGCACAGCCGGACCGTCGCCACGCGAGTCTCGCAGGAAACGTCGGGCATCTCTCTGTAGGTGGTGTCCGCGGCCCCGTCAGGCGGCAGTACCCTCCTCGATTCGAAGCTGCTTCAGGTCGGCCGTGCCCACGCCGAGCTTCTGCGCCATCCCGATCATCTTGACGTCCTCGGGCCTCAGGTCGACGAACCTGGTGCTGTAGGCGTCGATCGCCACCGGGTCGGTGCCCGCGACCACCGTTTCGGATGTGCGCAGCTCGCCAGGGCCGGCCGGACCGTTGGTGATCAGGTACCGAGTGGCGTCCACGATGCAGAGGTCCGGCGTCCGGATCAGGTTGAGATCGGCGATGCTCTGCGAGAGGTGGTCTACGTTCGCGTAGAACTTGTCGCGCTCGGGTGGCGCCGAGCCGAAGTGGCACAAGCTGTTCGTGGGCTGATGAGGGCACGGCCCCATGGCGTTCTTTAGCGCACCGGTGAAGTTTGTGCCGGCGTGATTCTTGACCACCGACACGTTGAGGTACACGTCGGCCTCGAGAACGTGCGTGTCCACGTGCGCCTCTTTCAGGGCGACGGCGCCGGGAATCTCGACGATCTTGAACTCACGCTCAGAGACCTTTGTGGTTTCGATTACTTGGGCGAACTCTGAGGATCGCGGGGTGCGTCCCCAGTACTCAGGTGTGCCTCCCTTTGCCAGCCACACCTCTGACGCGCCCGCGTCGAGACACATCTTGAGGGTTGCCAGGACCACCACCGGTTCGACGTTCGATCCCGGCAGCTTGAAGGAGGTGTTGGCGTTGACCACCACCCGCGAGTTTTTGTTCACGAACCGCGACATTCCGCCGATTTTGTCCACGGCAGCCACCGTGTTGGCGAACGAATCACTGCCGGTCACGGCCGCCAGGTCGGAATTGTCGGCGGCCAATGCCGGCGACGGTGACAGCAACTCGCGGATCACCGGGGCACCCAGCCCCACTGACACTCCGGCGGCGGTGCCGGTCCTCAGAAACCAACGTCGTGTCCGATCCCTGGTCATACCCCACCTCCTATTTCGATGTTGAAATATTGTTGCCGGATCATTGGCCTTCCCCCTCTGCGGTGACGCCGGTGACCCGCGCGACAAGCTGACTCATCGTTGCTTTCGTGTCGATACCGTCCTCGGACACTACCACCAAGATCTTCTCGTCTGCCAGCGCGAGGCGCACTCGCCCTCCCCCTTCACCGGCAAGCACCACAGAACCGTCGTCCACGTCGCCGGCCGTCGTCCAGCCCGAGCGGGCGCCGAGTTCCTCGACCACCGTCTCGAGGGTCTGCCGTGCCCGGTTCGCGTTGGTGAATCGCAGAACGATTTCAGTGTGGTCATCGAACCGGATCGCGGCTCCTTCGGTCATCCCGAACCGCACGCCAACGGCGAACGGCGCCACGTTGGCCAGCGCCAGCTCTCCCCGCAGGTAAAACGGCGTTCCAGGCTTCCCGCCGCCGGCTGTCAGGTCGGTCACGATTGCCGGCACATCGCCCCGCTCCCGGATCTTCTCCGCCACCGCGCGCCCGATCGGGACGAGTCCCCGTACGGTACCCTCGTCGGTGTTCATTCCGGTCAGCGTGACCACGAACCGTCCCTTACGGAAGTTCAGGTAATAGTCCTCGAGCATTCCGTCATCGCCCAGTTCCAGGGGCCGTCCTCGACCGCTGCTCTTGAAGGAGTACAAACCGTAGGCCGCGGCCGCGTCCTCCATTTCGAACACCTCGAGCGCGATCGATCGCTGTTCCGCGCCGGCGTAGTCCTGCGAAAGCACCCTTTCGAAACCGAACTCGTGGTAGATCTCGGCACCCCCGTTGATGAGCTCGAACAGGTCCTCGCCCGCGAACACCTCTGCCGTTCCGGCCGGAGCCCACCCCTCCACCTCGCCGACGGTCGGAGCCAGCTCGGTGATACTGCCCGCGTGCCTTCCGGACCCCCCACAACTGGTGAGCGTCAAGGCCGCTGCCACCACAGTCGCGATGAGAACGATCTTCCTGGCCATGGTCGTCTCTGAGTGTACGCAGCACGAAGCCTTTTGTTGAGCCACGTCTCCCGACGTGATCCCTGTGCCGTATGAACTCACCGAAGAAACAAATGTCCGAAAGGAGAATAGCGAGCGACAACGACAACCGATACTTCTCTGAAGTTCTCGCGCATGGTCAGCGGCGACGCCGCCATGGTGTGCGACGCGTGGACCGACCCTGAGAAGCTCAAGCTGTGGTCGGCGCCAGAGGGCATGGGAGTGGACGCGGCACAGGTCGACCTCACGGTCGGCGGCCGCTACCGAAACCGGATGCAGAACCCCGACGGCGGATACCACACGGCAGTTGGCGTCTACCGGGAGATCGACCGACCCAACTGACTGGCCGAAACCTGGAGCTGGGAGGAGGCCGAGACCGGCACGATCGACACGCTCGTTACGGTGGAGTTCCTCGACCCTCACGGCGGCACCGAGGTCGTGCTGACCCACCTTCAACGTCGAGCGGAGGCTTGGACCGCAATCCGGCGGGCATCGACGGACTTGTCAGTGCCAGCCCCCAACCCACCTCATTGCGGATTACGCATTGTGGATTGCGGATTCCGCCACCCACCCGAATCATGCGGTGGCGACACGCTGTAGAATCCGTGGGACGCGTTGATCGTCCGGCAATGGCCGGCACAACGCCCACTGATTCGAACCTGAAAAGGAGAAACCGATGCGCTACAGCGAGGTCCGTACCGTCGTCCTATGGTCCGCGTTAGTGCTGGGAGCCGTCATGATGGCGGTTCAGCCAGCTCCCGCCGTCGACCTGCCGGACTCCCCGGACGGCACTGTCAAGGCGGTGCTGCAGTCACTGGCTGATCGGCATCCAGAAGTTCTCTGGCAGGTCCTTCCGGCGTCGTATCAGCAGGACATGACCGACCTCGCCCACTTATTTGCCGACAAGATGGATCCCGAAATCTGGCACACCGCTTTTCGACTCGGGAACAAGGCGGTAGGAGTCCTCCGAGACAAGAAACAGTACATTCTGGAGAGCTCGTTGATGACCGCGTCGGGCGACAGACGGGCCCAGGTCGAGAGCAACTGGGACACCGCGGTTGCCGCATTGGACACCCTGTTCTCAAGCGAGATCTCGGATCTCGACAACCTCGGGAACATTGACTGGGAGCGGTATCTACGGACCACTGGTGCCGAGATCATGAACAGTGCCGCCGATATCTCTGCCGCCGCCAATGGCGAGGAAGCGGACGAGGATGTCATCGCGATGCTCCGGCAGACCACGGTGGAGCTGGTGTCGCGTGACGGCGACCGCGCCATGGTGCGGATTTCGGTGCCGGATGAGGACCCTGAAGATCTTGCCCTCACCCTGGTCGAAGGACGGTGGGTGCCCACCGACATGGCTAAGGACTGGGACACGACCATCGCCGACGCCAAACAGAACATCGCCGGCCTCTCCGAGGAGGAGATGGCCGAGAACAAGATGCAGGTGATAATGTTCTTCGGGATGGCGGACGCCGTGCTCGATCAGCTTGCCGCGGTCAACTCTACAGAGGAGTTCGAGCAGGCGATCCGGGACATCTCGGCTTCGGTCCCGGGCATGGGCGGCGGGATGCAGTAGTCCCTCACCCGCGCCAACAAGTCAGGGCTGCCGGGCAACATCTGCCCGTCGTTTTTCATCGTCATGCACGTCGCCATTGTCATTGTCATTCAGTGTCCGTACCGAGCATCTCGTCATCTGTCGCCACGGGACCGTCCGTACCGCACGCGCTCACACCCGACCAGACCCGACGGCCGGTATCCGAGGACACTCTCGAAGCCATCGACGAGGTTGCGTGACATGGGCGCCCTCCCAAGTTTCTGTTGACAATACGCTCACAAAAGATATAGAATCTCAATACCAGAAACACGGAGTACTCGGAGGCAAACGTGCTGATTCACATGAGCTGGAAACCCAAGAGCGGCCTGACCCACGAAGACCAGAAACGGATCCTCGCGCTGTGGGCGAACTGGGAGGCCCCGGAGGGTTTCGACATCAAGATGCACGTGATCCAGCCCAACGGCGGGGGATTCGGCCTCATCGAGGTCGAGACCGCCGAGGCGCTTCACGAGGCCATTGCGCCGTGGTCCGCGGTGCTGCTCGACTACCGGGCCGTGCCGGTGGTCGACATCGAAAACGCGATCCCGATCCTCGAGAGCGGTATCGCGCGACGAGAATCGACCTAGGCGTCGGGCGGACTGTCGGCGGAGGTGGGATTCCGAACCCCGAGCCCTCACATGACGGCCGATATGTTGTCTCTGCAGAAGGGCCCGACGTTGTCGCACTGGAGCCCGATCGGAGAATCAGCATGACCCTTGGCACCCTGTATGGCGACGGTCCCCTGTGTCCGTTCACCCACCGCGTGTTGATCGCATCCCGCGAGCTGGAGGCGCCGATCGAGGTCGTCTACGGCGCCGACATCCCGGTGGCGGTGCGCGATGCCAACGCGAGCGGCACCTGGCCGATCTTCGTTTCCGCCGACGGTGGAGAGATGCTCGTCGACTCCAGCGCGATTGTCGACCACCTCATCGCGGCCAGCGGAAAACGTGGTGAGGGCTACCGCAGCGACCCCGAGACCCTGACCACGCTCGACACCCTGATCGGCTGCATCCGCAAGGTGATCATGGCCGGCAGCCCGTCCATCCAGAAGGAGTCCCGCGCCAGGCTCGACCTGGCACTGGTCGACGTCGAGGCGCTCCGGGCAGCATCTTCCGGACCGTTTCTCGGTGGCGATCAGTTCACCCAGGCCGATGCCCACGTCGCGCCGTTTCTGCACCGGCTGCCGTTCCTCTCGGAGATTCGGGGACACGTGCCCGAGATGCTGCTCGAAAACGACGACTTCAACGCCTGGGTGGATCGCGTGGTCAACCGGAAGTCGTTCCGGGAAATCGCGCCCGAGCGCCACGTCCTGCGCGGTTTCTACGCCTCCAAGGCGTCATACGGCAAGCCGATGAAGGTCGGACGGCTACACCACTCCGGTTTTCGTGGCATGTGGAACGACCTGACGACGCGCACCTCTGCCGTGGCTGCCGGGGAGGACCGTGACAATGATGAGCTGCAGGACGCGCGCGACCTCTGCTACGTGCTGTTCCGCGCCGTCTCCCTGCATGCCAAGTTCGAGAACCTGGTACTTTTCCCGGCGCTCGACGCCGCGACGGGGAACACCGCCTTTACAGCCGAAGGAGTCGCGCAGCACGACCACGAGGAGCACGAGATGAACGCGCTGCTCGAGCGATTCGACCGCGCCCTCGGCGAGGAACCCGGCGCCCGTGGAGAGGCGCTGGCTGACCTCGTAGTCGCGTGCGCGACGCTCAGGGAGGGCCAGCTCGCGCACCTCGATTACGAGGAGACAAACTTCCTGCCCGTGCTGGCGGAGCTCGACGTCGACCAGCACCTCGCCATGCTCCGGGGGGCCTACGAGATGTGCATCCTGGAACGGCCGCATCTGATCGGCGTGCTGGCGTCGTACATGCCGATCGAGAACACTCTGTCCCTGCTCGACTCCTTGCTGCACGCGGTCGAACCCGACTCGGAGCAGTGGCGCCTGCTGCTCATCGAGATACACCGCTACCTCAAGCCCGACCAGTGGCTCAGGGTGGCACAACGGTTCGAGGACGAGCTGCCGACCTCGCTGATGCTCCGTCCGAGCGGCCATGCCGGCGGGTCTATCGGGTCTGCGGCGCGCGCCCTCCACGCCGCCGCGCCGGTGGACCGCATCGAGATCCCCAAGGCTCCCGCTTCGGCGTGATTGAAGCGCGTGGAAGCGCGTGCCACGTATCGCAAAGTTGATAATGTGCGACGAGCGAAGCGAGCACGGTGACACCCGCCACGCGCGACAAACCGCAACTTTGAGATACGTGTCTCCGTGAATATATGAAATTTATACCTGGTATCAAAATGTTGCTCTACTCAGCCAGAGTCTCGAACCAGGATTCAATCGTGCGATCACTGGCCACCTCTGGCGTGATCGCGCGACCGGCGGACAGTCAACAGATGAGGGATCGACCCCGGCACTATCGGCGCACGAGCGTGTTCGCGATCGTCCTGATCGTTGTGGCCATGCCTTCGGCCGTCCACGCCTCCACCGTGTGCCCGAGCGGCTGTCAATACACCACCATCCAGGAGGCGCTGACCAACGCCGAGCACGGTGAGACGATCACCGTCAAGGAGCCCGGGACCTACGCCGTTCCTGCCAACGGGCTGACCGCGGTGGGGGGCAAGACGGGGATTACCCTGACCTCGAAGGACCCGAAGAACCCGGACGGCTACACCATCGACGGCGGTGGCGCCGCTGCGCCGGTGGTCAACCTCGGTGGTATCGACCTTTTGCGCGGCTTCACCATCACCGGCGGCGACTCCCTCGGCAATGGCGGTGGGATCGTGGTCCACGGGGACTCCACCATCGACAGCTGCATCATCGAAAACAACGTCGCCGACACCGGCGGTGGCGGTGTCCAAATGGGGGGCGGCGCCACCCTCACTGTCACCAACTCCGTAATCCGCAACAACGAGGCGAAGCTCAACGCCGGCCTCTCCATCCAGGGCCGTCTGCGCCTGATCAACAGCGAGGTCCACAGCAACACGGCCACCAGGAACACCTCGGTGTCCGGCGGCGGACTGGCGGTCCGAACCGAGCTTTACATGAAGAGCTCGAAGGTATACGGCAACCAGTCGATCACCCCGCTCTCAAGCTCCGCCTGGGGTGGCGGCGTCGTCATCGACGGCACGGCGACGATCATCGACTCCGAGATCACCGGGAACAATGTCCCGTCACCGTTCGGCGCCGGCGGCGGGCTGTACCTGTCCGGCGGCGCCGTCACGATCACAGGCACTACCATCACCGGAAACACCGTGGGCGACACCGGGGGCGGCATCCTCCTGTCGACGGGGAACGTGAGCCTCTCCGGCGTGACGATTACCGACAACACCGCAACCGGGTCTGGGGGTGGGATACGCTGCGCCGGGTCCGGAGTGATCGATGCTTTCTCGGGCACCCTGAGCGGCAACACAGTGGACGATCAGTTCGGCTGCGCCGACTGCACGCCCGGAGTGACCGAGAGCTGCTTCACCGATTGCGGCACCGGGACACGGACATGCGGGACGGTGGGCCTGTGGGGGCCGTGCGTGGCGGAATTCCCAGCCACACCGAAAGAGCTGATCTGCGACGACGGCAGGGACAACGATTGCGACGGCGACACCGATCTCGCCGACGAGGACTGCACCTCCGAGCCGGGCAGCGCTTCAGAGTTCGAGGAGAGCGGCGACGACGGTGACCCGGTGAACACGCGGACCGGGGAGCTGTTCAACGCGTTTCCCCCGGACCTGCACCTGGGCGGACCGATGCCGCTGTTCTTCGCGCGCTACTACGCGTCCGGCCTGGAGGCGCTCGGGCGCTCGGGCCGTCTCGGCACCAACTGGCGCCATAACTTCGAGTGGTCGCTGGTGGACGACACCGGCTCCACGGGCCTGGTGCACATTCTGGACCCCACGGGCCGGCCGATTACGTTTGAGTCGGTGGGAGGTGTGTTCGAGCTCAGGGACCTGCTCGACGTGCGCTACCAGCTCGGCGACACCGGGTCGACGCTGACCCTGGGCGACCCCGACACCGGCATGCTCTACACCTTCGACGGCAGCGGCAAGCTGGCGGAGATGTCGGACGGCACCGCGAACGCCCTCACGCTCACATACACGGGCGCTGACTTGACAGAGGTGGCCGACGGCCTCGGCCGTGTCCTCACATTCACATATGACGTGGGGGGACACCTCGAGACCGTCCTTGACGGCACATTACCCACCCCCAACCGAACGGTCACCTTCGCATACACCGGCGACGACCTCTCCAGCGTCACCGACGCCCGCGGCATGATCACAACCTTTGCCTACGACCCCGGCGGCCTGATGACCACCCGGACCCGGCCCGAGGCCAATACCCCGTACAGCCAGACCTGGGACGGCAGCGGCCGGGTGGCGACCCAGACCGCACACCCATCGATACCCACGACCCACACCACGACCTTCACCTGGGACTCCCCTCCGGGCGTCACCACCATCACCGACCCGGACGGCCACACCCGCCTCCACACCCACAGCCCGGACGGCCAGCTGACCGACGTGCAGAGCGAGGACGGCCACAGCTACGCCATGAGCTACGACAGCGTCGGCGACCGTCTAGGGGTGACCGACCGCTTCGGCGACTCCACCGCGGTGAGCTACCACCAGCCGAGCGGCAAGGTGGCCTCGATCACCCACACCGACGGCGCCACCACGACCTTCGACTACGCCACCCGGACGATCTCGGGCATCACCTTCTACGACCTCAGCCGGGTCGACTACCCGGACGGAACCTCCGAGAGCTTCTTCTGGTCGCTCACCGGCGACCTGTTGTTACGCGTCGACCGTGCCGGCGAGGCATGGTCCTTCGTGTATAACTCCCGGGGCCAGGTCGTGAGCTCCACCAACCCCTCCGGCGGCGAGACCACGGCGACCTACAACGGCGACGGCACGCTGCAGTCGATGACCGACCCGAGCGGCAACACCACGAGCTACGGCTACGACAGCCTGCGGCGGCTCGACCTGATCACGCGTCCGGATACGTCCACGCTGACGTTCACCTACGACGACGGCGACAATCTGCTCACCGCCACCGACGAAAACGGCAACACCACCACCTTCACCTACGACGACAACGGAAACCTGGCGACCGTGACCGACGCCCTCGGCAACACCACCACCTTCGCCTACGACGGCCTCGACCGGCTGGCGACCGCGACCGACCCCCTCGGGAACAGCACCACGTTGACGTACGACGCACGTGGGCGGCTCGCGTCGGCCACCGACGCCGACGGCGACACCACCCTGTTCGACTACGACGCCCGTGGGCGGCTGACGGCGGTGACCGACCCGCTCGGCAATACCTGGCAGGGAGGCTGGGACCTCGAGAGCGTCCCGGCCTCGGCGATCGACCCGCTGGGCAATCCCTCCCTCTTCACATCCGACGCCATGGGCCGGATCACCGCGCTCACCAGCCCGCTGGGCCACGCCTCCACCTTCGAGTACGACGCCATGGGCCGCCTGACCCGGGTGAAAGACCCCACCGGGCGGACCTCCGACTTCGCCTACGATCCGCGCGGCCTGCTCGCCGGCATCACCCGTGGCGGACTGAGCACCGTCATCGCCCGCGATCCGCTCGGCCTGATCACCGGGCTTACCGATCCCAACGACAAGGTGTGGCTGCGGGGTTGGGACGACCAGGGGCGGCTGACCTCGCGCACCGACCCGCTCGGCAACCAGCACACCTTCACCTTCGACGACCGCAACCGGGTCGACGTGCAGACCTTCCCGGGCGGCATGGGCACGCTGACGCCGACCTACGACGGGGTCGGCAACGTGACCCGGCTGTCCTACTTCGACGGGGTCACGACGACGAACCTCGACTACACCCACGACCCCGCGCACCGTCTGATCTCGGCCGATTGGGTGGCCCTCGGCTACGACGCGGCCGGCCGACTCATCGACAGCAACGGCCTGACCATGACCCGCGACGCCGACGGGCGCATCGAGACCTTGACGCTCGCGCCGGGCAAGACCGTGACCTACGGCTACGACGCCGCCGGCCGTCTCGTCCAGGTCGAGGACTGGACCACCGCCGTCACGACCTTTACCTACGATGCCGCCGGCCGCCTGATCGGAATCACACGGCCGAACGCCGTCGACACGACCTACACCTACGACGCCGACTCGCGGCTGGCGAGCATCACCGACGGCGCGGTCGCGACTCAGAGCCTGACCTACGACGGGGCGGGGCGATTGACGCGCAACGACCGCACCGTGCCCACCGCGGGCGACGCGTCAGGTGTCACTCCCGCCAGCCACACCTTTGACGACGCTTCCCAGGTGGCCGGATTCTCCTACGACGCCATGGGCCGGCTCACCGACGATGGCGTCCGCACCTACGACTGGGACCTGGCCTCGCGCCTCACCGACGTCACCAAGGGCACCGACACGGTGACCTTCACCTATGACGGCCTTGGCAACCGGATTTCGCGCACCGAGGGCGGCGCGACCCGCGGCTACGTGTGGAACTACGCCCTCGGTCTGCCGTCGATCAACGTGGAGCGCACCGGAGGGCCGGCAGGCACCGACCTGCGCTACTACATAACAACGCCCGACGGGACGCTGCTCTACAGGCTCGAGGCCTCCGACGACAGCCGTCGCGACTACCACCACGACCAGATCGGCAACACCCTGTTTCTCACCAACGCCGCAGGCGCGGTGATCGCCAGCTACGCCTACGACCCGTACGGTCACCTGCTGGCTTCGACCGGTGTGGTTGACAACCCGTTCACCTGGCAGGGCCGGTTCGGCGTCATGAGCGAGGCTGGCTCCACCGGCGCCACCGATGGCCTGTACTACCTGCGGGCGCGCTGGTACGACAGCGGCACGCGGCGGTTCCTCTCGCGCGATCCGGTCGAGACCCTCGATCCCACCACCGCCAACCCCTATCAGTACGCGGCCGGAGCACCAACGGGGTTCGTCGACCCGCTTGGGATGCAGAGCAACGTATTGAGTTCAGAAGAATTCTGGAGTGGAAATTTCGCCAGGGTTAACCCAGCCCATAAGGACCTTACGCTCGCAGATCCCGCCCACGTGCTTATGAATTTGGGAGTATCGGACGGAATAAACTCTGCGCTGTACATGAAAAGGTACTTGAGTGGATGGAGAGCTTCAACCCGACGAATGGTGGGTCCAAACAGCAACCGACTCGTAGGTCCGGCAAAAGACACAAGCGAATTCATTAGCCGGGGCAATCTGGCTGGGTTCTTCGCGAACTTCGTTCCGTACATCAGCCATGGTCTAAGACCTGACCTTGATCTTACGGTCGATGAACAGGAGGAGGAGCGGGAGCTTGACAGGCGAATGCTCGAGAGGTTACGCGCAAGCTTGGGTTTGGACTCGGAGACCAACGGTGAGGTGCCCAAAGAACCTCCGTCTCCGTTTGCGGTAGCGATCCGAGATTACTCGGTCATCGTGAAACCTGACCCCTCCCGGCTACTGGATGGTCTGCTGTCGCGTCCGCGGACAGATAGGGAAGCAGCTGCGAAAGCGATCTCCGATTCCCGCGGGCACCCGAGCAAAGAGTGGGCAATGGGAAATGGGGGTGTCTCTTTGGGTCCCCTCCCGGCGGAGCACTTGCCCAAAGTCGAACTTGGCCGCGTTACCGTTCGATTAAAGGCGCCGTGATCCGAAGGGGGTCAGATCACATGACCAGCAATATGCCGAGGTGCTCGAGATGACACGCCGCCCGTCACACGCAGCGACGATTACGGCGGTCTTCGGCCTGCTGGCGGCCCTGCTGGCGGCGCCTGCCGCCGCCGAGCGCTACCTGTACGACGATGCCGGGCGGCTGGTGGTGGTGATCTTCGAGGACCTGTCGAGCGTGACCTACGAGTACGACGACGCCGGCAACATCCTCAGCGTGACGACCACGGCAGCCGGTGTTCCGGGTGACGCCGACCTGGACGGCGACGTTGACGACGCCGACGTGTCGGCGGTGCTGGCCCTGATCCTGGCCGGCGGCCAGCCGTACAGCCCCACCGCCGACTGCACCGGCGACGACCGCGTCTCGGTGGCCGATCTGGTGTGCACCATCAACGCCAAGGGCGGGCCATGAGCACGCGACGACCCCCCTGGGCTGCCGTCGCGGCACTGTCTCTGTCGGGCCTCCTCGCCGCCACCGGCGGAGCGCACGCCCAGGCCGATCTCACCGTCGGCGACGGAGCGGCCAAGCCCGCCGCGTCCGCCGAGGTTTCGATCGAGGTGGTGAGCAGCCCTGGGGCCTCGGCGCTGCAGCTGGACATTCCGTTCGACGACGGTCTCTTGACCGCCGGCACACCGGTCGGGTCGGCCGGACTCGCCGACCACGTGGTGTCGCACGTGGAGCCTCAGCCCGGCCTGGTCAGAATCGTGCTCCACTCCCCCACCAACACGGCGCTGCCCACGGGCGAGGTGGTGCGCGTACCTTTCACGGCCAAGCCGGCTGCCACCGTTGGTGAGACCCCGCTGGCACCGATGGCCGTCGAGGTGGTCACTCCGGCCGCGGCCGTGGTGCTGCCGCTCACCCTGACACCCGGCAGCTTCCACATCTACTCGCTCGAGGCCGACCTCGGGCTGACCCTGGTGGCCGACCGTTCCCTGGTGGCGGACGGCGACCCCCTGGGCTACACCCTCGCGGTCGCCAACCCCGGACCCGATGCGGTAATCAGCGTCCAGGTCATGGACACGCTGCCAGCCGATCTGGTGTCGGTGAGCTGGAGCTGCACGTCGGCGGGCGGGGCCAGCTGTACCTCTGCCGGTTCCGGGGACGTGGCCGACACGGTGGACCTCCCGCTGAGCGGGTCCGCCACCTTCGCCATCGCCGGCACGGTGAGCACCGGCGCGTCGTTCATCGACAACAGCGCCGACCTCCAGCTTCCCGACGAGATCTACGACCCCGAGCTCGCCGACAACAGAGACACGGTCACCGTCGACGTGTGCGTGGACGACGACCTGGTCCTGACCGGCTGGAACATCGGCGGCGCGGCGGTCTTCGACGCCTGCGTCACCCTCACCGCCGGGCCGAGCTTCAACGTCCAGGAGACCGGTGTCGTCACCCTGCGCTCCCTCGGAAGCGTCATCCTGCGCAACGGCTTCTCGGTGGAGACCGGCGGCTCGCTCACCATCTCCCTCCACTGACTCGGGGTGCCAGGTGTGCGCTTCATGCGCATCCGACAGCCTGACAGACACCGCCGGTGGCTCGTGGCGGGCGGGAACTAGTGTGTTGTTTCGCACCCACACGATGGTCGTAGTCGTCGTTCTTCTCCTCCCCGCGCGCCTCCTCCATAACCGGTTCCACACCGGCCACGAGACGAGCGCAGTGACCGAACCTGGATCAGGCGTCCGGCTGACGGTCGGGAGGTCGATACTCGAGAAGATCTCCCGGTGTGCATTCGAGAACCTCGCACAGCCTCTCCAGGGTCGAAAAGCGGATCGCCCGTGCCTTCCCGGTCTTCAGCACCGAGAGGTTTTGCGTCGAGATGCCCACCCGTTCCGAGAGCTCGTTGAGCCGCATCTTGCGCCTGGCCAGCTGCACGTCGAGGTTGACCACGATCGGCATGGCATCCCCCTTAGATCGTGAGCTCGAGCTCGCGCTGCATCTCGCCGCGCTCACGCAACAGCTGCGCGAAGTTCCAGGTCAGGTAGGCGAGGATGAGCGCCGCAACCCCGAACGCCTGGGGGAACAGCAGCCGAGCGAACTCCATCATCCCGAGGCGCCAGCCGGAGATCGCGAACGGCCGGAAGGTGTCGCTCAAGAAGTAGGCCGGGAGGAACAGCAGATCCAGCACGCAGCTCGCCACCAACAGCCGCGCCAGACGGTCGAGCAGGGGGCACAGGCGGTCGGCGAGCTGCGGCGACCCACTATCGCCGCGCAGGATCGACAGCGACCGCGCCCCGTTCCAGTAGATCAGCACCCACAGGAAGGACCGGGTGAAGCCGAAGAGCAGGGCCAGGCTGACCACGATCTTCTTGCCGGTCGACACCGTCTCTCGCAGGTCCGGCCACACGTTGACCAGGTACATCCCGAGCCCGAGCAGCTGAAACAGGAGCAAAGCCAAGACCAGGGCTGCGTAGACCCGCAGAGCTTTCTCCAAGGGGTCGAGGAATCCTCGAGAGTCCATCGGCGTACCTCCCTGGGCAGCGGCGCCTCGAGGCCCCGCGCCTGTCTTCAATATAGATCTCTATATCATGTTTTACAAGTATTTTTTCATGTTTTTCATGAATTTTTTCGCTTTTTTGGTGATGTGACGGCTGCACACCTCGATCGCACCGAGGCCGGAGCGGCCGGCTGACCCTGCCGCGACCGTCGGACACGGTGATCCGCGTGACACCGCAGGGGCTGGTGGTGAACGGCGGGTGGCTATCGGTCAGGACCGTGGTTGACCTACTCCGGCGCACCCCCTGCGGTGTCACCCGAGCATCGCGAGCGCGCTCCCCGCGGCCGCGACCAGGCCTCGCAACCCGAGCGCCACGCACACCACGACCACCACGCCCATGGCCAGGTTCTGGGCGGACGTGTTGACTCCGTGATCGCCGAGGAGCTCCCGATCGTTCATGGTCATCCACAGGAACACGGCGATCAACGGCAGCACCAGCCCGTTGAACGCCTGCGCGAGGATGATCGCCGGGATCGGCTGCACGCCGGTGATGCCGAAGACGACACCGAACAGCAGGACCCCGATCCACACCGCCCGATACCGGGGCGAGCCCTCTGCCCAGTCTCCTCCACTCCCACCCCCGAGCAGCGTCCGCGCGGTGATGGCGGCGGCCAGGGGCGCGGTGATGGCGGACGTGAACCCCGCGGCAAACAGCCCGACCGCCAGCGACACCTCCGCGCCACTCCCCAGCCTCTCGGCGAGTACCGCTGCCAGCCGCTCGTACTCCAGCCCACCTCCCAGCGCGCTGCCGACGACCAGGACACCCAGCGAGATCAGCCCCCCTCCGCCGACGGCCAGCGCGAGCCCCCACCTCATCTCTCCGAGGCGGTTGTCGCGCGCCAGGGCCGAACCCAGAAATAGGTTGTACGGAACAACAGTGGTGCCGACCAACCCCAGCACGAGCACGGTCGAGCCGGTCGGGATGCGGGGTGTGAGCAGCCCGGACACGAGCGCGGCCGGGTCAGGAGCCAGCCGGACAGCCGTAACCAGGAACGCGATGCCCATCACCGCGACGAGGGAACCGAGGGTCCGCGCGATCCAACGCGTGTTTCCGGTCGCCAACAGGGCCGCGGCGAGCAGGCCGCAGACGACGGTCAGCGGTGCGGGGTGAGTGTCGAGCACCAGCCGTGCCCCGGCGACACCGCCGAGGAGGTTGCCCGCCTCGTAGGCGGCGCAGCCCAGAAAGACACCGCCTGCGAGCAGTGCCGGCACCCAGCCGGCTCGAATCGAGCCCGCGAATCGATGGCGGATCGCCGCGCCGAGCTCGTCCCCGGTGAGCACGGTGATGCGGCCCGAAGCCTCCTGCAACACCACGCAGGCAAACGTGGAGAACAGGAGCGCCCAGGCCAGTGAGAAGCCAAAATCGCTGCCAGCCCGAGCGGCCGTGGTCACCGTGC
The DNA here is from genome assembly GCA_041552055.1 of Candidatus Sulfomarinibacteraceae bacterium. Taxonomy (GTDB): domain Bacteria; phylum Acidobacteriota; class Thermoanaerobaculia; order Thermoanaerobaculales; family Sulfomarinibacteraceae; genus JBFELO01. The sequence goes on from JBFELO010000064.1 coordinate 18,936, forward strand.
CGGGGCCGATGAACGCCGCAGCGATCACCGACCAAAACAACAGGTTCATGAGGCGTTTCACGAGTCGGTCTCGCCGTAGCCCCCGCCGCCGGGCGTCTCGAGCACGAGTCTGTCACCCGGTTCGACGTCGCAGCCGTCGATGCCCGCGATATCCAGGCGGGTGCCGTCCGGTCGGATGATCACCTGGCGCCCGACCGCACCTTCAGCACCCCCGGCCATGCCGAAGGGTGCGCTTATCCGGTGCTGGCTGAGGATGGCGAGCTCGAGCGGCGCCAGGAACTCGATCTCACGCATCAGGCCGTCTCCGCCTCGCCATCTCCCTGCGCCTCCTGAGCCTCTCCTGATCGAGAATCGAATGAGGCGCACCGGATAGCGGTGCTCGAGCACCTCGGGGTCGGTGGCGGCAGTGTTGGTCATGTGGGTGTGAACCCCGTCGGTGCCGTCGAAGCCGTTCCCGGCTCCGCTGCCGCCGGCCACCGTCTCGTAGTAACCGAACTCCTCGTTGCCGAAGCTGAGGTTGTTCATGGTTCCCTGGCTGCAGCCGGCCAGGCGCAACGCATCGATCAGGGTGTCGACAAGGCGCTGGCTGGTCTCGACGTTGCCTCCGACCACCGCGGGGCACCGCTCCGGATCGTCGACGAAGGGGGGGTTGAGCAGGCCCATGGGGATACGGATCTCGACTGGCTCCAGGAGACCCTCGTTGAGCGGGAGGTCGAACTCCACGAGCAGACGCATCACGTACATGATGACGCTGTGGACGATGGCCGGGGTCGCGTTGAGGTTGCCCGAGTGGACTCCTGAGCTGCCGGTGAGGTCGAGGATTGCCCGCTCTCCCGCGACCTCGAAGGTGGCCACGAGTGGTGCTCCGTCGTCGAGGAGCTGACGTCCTCGGTGAACGCCGTCGGGCAGCCGCCCCAGTGCCTGCCGGACCTGGTTCGCCGCGAGCTCTCGCAAGGCGCCCATGTGCTCGCACGCGTGACCGAAACCGACCGCGTCAGCGAGCTTCGCGAGCGCTTCGCGACCGCGGCCGATCGCTGCGAGCATGGCTCGCAGGTCGGTCAGGTTGTCGGCCAGCATGCGGGTCGGGTATGGCCCGGCGGTCAGCAGCTCCTCGATCCGAGTCCACCGGGACTCGCCGCCCTCGACCAGCATGGTCGGTGTGATCACCACCCCCTCCTCGGCCAGCGAACGAGCGTCGGGCGGGACCGAGCCCGGGCGGACACCGCCGATCTCGGCGTGGTGAGCTCGGCAGGCCACGTACCCCAGCAGGCGGCCCGTCACGAATACCGGTGCCACCAGGGTCACGTCCGGCAGGTGGGATCCCCCGTACGCGGGGTGGTTGGTCACGGCAACGTCTCCCGGTGCCAGCGGACGGTGGGCCACCATCTCGCGGACACACAGCCCCAGGGCGCCCAGGTGGACCGGGATGTGGGGCGCGTTGACCACCAGGCGGCCTTCGGCGTCGAGCAGCGCACACGAGAAGTCTTCTCGCTCCTTGATGTTGGTGGAAATCGCGGTGCGCTTGAGCATCTCCCCCATCTCACCGGCGATGCTCTCGAATCGGTGGCTCATGAGCTCGAGCTCGACCGCGCGTGGACGACCGCGTGGGCCCGAGATACTCCGCCCCGCGTTGGCCGCATCCTCCAGCCGCACGCGTATGCCTCCGTCGCCGAGCCCGACCGCCCGCCAGCCGCACGGGACGACGAGCGCGCTGTGCGCCTGCTGGATGAGCGTGGGTCCCTGGATTGTCACCCCTTCGTCCAGGTCCCCGGCCTCGTAACGCGGCACCTCGCGCCACTCCCCATCGAGATAGCACCGCTGAAATCCCGAAGACCCGGCAGCCGTATCCTTCTTTCGACTGTCGCCCCCAGTTTTGGGGAGTTCCCGACGGCGGCTACGCAGAACGACCCGCAGCGACACCACCTCGATGGCCCGCGCGCCGGGCCGGTATGAGAACAGCCGGTAGTAACGTCTCTCGAACTCTGCCCCCAGATCACCGCCCGAAGGTTCGATCTCCAGCGTCGCATCCTGACCCACGTACCTCAGCTCGACGATGTGGCGAGGGCGGTCGATGTCGACGCGCTCGATGCCCTCGTCAGCCAGGGCGCGTTCGGCCTCGGTCTCGAGCGCCTTCAGCCACTCCGCGAGCCGATCGCCGACCTCCTCAAGCGGGCGCAGGACCTCGCGCTGAGCGAACCGCTCGATGACTGCATGACCGAGGCCCATCGCGCTCAGCAGTCCGGCGTCACCGGGCAGGATCACCTCCTCCATGCCCAGCAGCTCCGCGACCCGGCACGCGTGCTGTCCCCCGGCTCCTCCGAAGGCGACCAGGCCGTACCCCGCGGGATCGATTCCCTTGCGCACCGAGATGCGACGGATGGCCTCTGCCATGCGCTCGTCGGCGATGCGCAGCAGTCCCTCCAGGATCTCTTCGTGTCTCCCGGCGCCCGTCTCGGGGAGGTCCGCACACAGCTCCACGAACCGCTCCCTCGCGGCGTCGAGATCGATGGGGATCGGAAACCGCGAGGGCACCAATCGTCCGAGCAGCAGGTTGACGTCGGTCAGCGACAGCGGTCCGCCCATCCCGTAGGATGCTGGACCCGGGTCGGCGCCGGCGCTGTGGGGTCCGACCGCCAGCCGCCCCTGCTCCACCCGGCAGACGGAGCCGCCCCCGGCGGCCACGGTCTCGATGGCCAGGGCGGGCGCCGCGAGCCGGACCGGCCCCACCCGGTGCTCGAAGACGTACTCGAAGTCACCGTCGAAACGCGCGACGTCGGTGCTGGTGCCACCCATGTCGAAGGCGATCACCGCGTCGAGACCTGCCTTGTGCCCCGCCATGGCTGCGCCGACCACGCCGCCCGCCGGCCCACTCAGGAGGCTGTCCATGGGCCGATAGCTCCGGCTGTCCACCAGGCCGCCCGCGCTGGTCATGACGTGGAGGGCGGCGTCCCCCACGCCGAGCCCATCCCGTACTGCTCGGAGGTAATCGGAGATGATCGGCCCAAGGTAGGCGTCGGTGGTGGACGTCTGCGAGCGCCGCAGCAGACCCTGAAACGGGCTCAGGACACTCGAACGCGCCACATGCGCGAAGCCCGCGTCGCGCAGCAGTGTTTCGAGAAGCTCCTCGTGTCGAGAGTCGCGCTGGCCGTGGAGCAGGGCGATGCTCGCGCAGTCGAAACCCCGCCCTCGCAGCTCGGCGATGATCGACTCCATGGCGGCGCGATCCAGCACCTCGATCACCGATCCGTCGGCGGCCAGACGCTCGCGAACACCCACGATCTCTTCCGGGAGCGGCTCAGGCCGCTGGATGTGCAGCGCGAAGAGCTCCGGCCTCCGCTGATCGCCGATCGCGAGCAGATCCTCGAACCCTGCCGTGGTCAGGTGGACCGTCCGCGCGCCGCGCCTTTCGAGGAGCGCGTTGGTACCAGTGGTCGTCGCCAACCGCATGGCCACCGGAGGGAGTGCTTCGCCGAGAGGGGTTCCGGTCACCAGCCGGGTCGCCAGGAGCGGCGCCCCCTCACCGGATCTCAGCTCGACCGGAGAGCCGACCTCGAGCCTGGTCGGGTCTCGGTCGGCGGTCCCGAGTGACCCGGATGCGCCGTCGTGATCGACGATCTCGATCGAGGTGTCTTCGCCGAGGGGCGACATGCTGAAACCGGTCAGGACTCCGTCCGGAAGATCCGCGGCCCATCGAAGCCAGACCCTGCCATCCCGGTCGATGCGATCGATCCGGTCGCGCAACGCGGCGCTCGACAGCACCTTGCAGCTCCGGTATCGACCCTCCGGATCGACCGCGATGCAGTCGGTGAAGGTACCGCCGGTATCGATCCAGATCTGCCAGGGTTGCTCGCTCAAAGGCCGTTCCCGGGGAGGAGTGTACCCCGCCGTCGAATGGGTCCACCGATCCGCGCTGCCACGACGACCGAGCGCCTGCGGGCTAGAGCCTCGAACGCACCGAGCGCAGGATAGACGACATCAGCGGTACGAACTCGGCCAGCGCCCCCGACGAGTCCCAGTAGTCGCGGTGGAAGACGACCTGCCCATCCGGGTCGACGCGTAGATGGGACACCCCGGGTGCCGTGACCTGCTTCGACCCTTTGCGGTTGGTGAAACGCATGTCCCATCTGACGTAGATCTCGGCGCCACTGTGCGCGACATCGTGCACCTCGATCGCGACCTCCCCCGCCGCCTCGGCGCTGCGCACCAGGTAGGAGGCGATGTCCTCGATGCCGCGGACCTCGACGAAGCCGTCGTTGAAGTACGCGTCGTCGGCGTACACCTCGCGCGCCCGCTCGCCGATGGTGGTTGCGTCGAAGTCCTGGAACAGCGCCACGAACCGCTCGACGGCGGCACGCGCGATCTCGGCCCCGTTGCCGTCCGCGCGCAGCGCCCGCGACTCGGTGTCGGACAGCGCCCGACTCGCCTCCGCCAACGGCACGGACTTCGGTGAACTCGCGCACGACACCATCGCCACGAGTGCTGCCAACATCACCACACCCCCAAGCGCGGCCATGACGAGATCGCGCACCAGCGGTCGCGCCGATCGCTTTCCCCTGTTGCTCGCCATGGTCGCCTCCGTTCCGTGGCGGCGCCGCCGCCTGCCACACTGCCTCTGGCTATGCCACGGCGGACGCCGTTTATTCCAGTTGAACCGACTCCACCTCCGAGCACACGAGCCGTTGTCCCGGGGACGCCTATCGTCCCATCCCGCGGAGCAGGTCGAATATCCGCGGCGGGTCTGGCTCGCCGTCGAAGTACTCCACGTTCTCGAGCCGGCCGACAGATTTCAGGCTGCGCACCATGATCTTACCGCTGTCGGGATAGAAGCCCACCTCGTGAGGATCGTGGGGACCGATGGCGAGGTAGATCAGGTCCTCGTCGAACGGGTTTGCGATCTGATGCGCGATCCCGGTTCCGGCCGGACACGACACGCAGTCGCCGGCGCGCAGCTGCGTCAGCTCGTCGCCGTAGCGGAGCACGCCGCGACCGGAAAGGACGAAGAAGACCTCGTCCTCGCGCTGGTGGCCGTGGAAAGGGCACGTGGTGCGGCCGGACGGGACCCTGTTCCAGTTGACGCCGAGGCTGCCGCCGCGCTCGCGCATGGACGGCGTCATGATCTTGAAGACGGAGCCCCAGTGGTCGCCCTTCAGGTAGTCGATCTCAGGGGCGTCGACGAGGTTGACGACGATCGAATGTGCCTTCTCCATGAAAGGCAGTGTAGCGCGATGTGGAACGTCGTGTGGTACCGGCTGCACGGCTCTCAGCTAGCGTTCCAGCGGCGTCGTCCCTCGCGATACGCCGAAGTGCTGATCCACGGCAACAGAAGGTCCGAGAAGAGGTACGCGGATCCAGCCAACAGCGAAGCCGGTTGTGATTCCGTTGGGGAGGGTTTCGGATGCGCCAGGCTGACCTCGGCCAGCGCGAACGCCTCCCCATCGTCCTTCGTCAGCTCGGCCAACACCTCGCCGCGTGCGTCAACCACCTTGCACCGGTGCACCATGTCGCACGACATCTCGACCCGGTCCGCCCGGCGGAGGTACTTGAGCAGCCGGGGTGCCGACACAACGTACGCCAGGAACGACAGCCTCCCGTTCGGGATGGGCGTCGTGATGCGGCCACAGCCGACTGTGCTCACCGCAGGTACCCCGAGCCAGGCGGTTTGCTGGTTGATCATATCGCCGAATAGACGCGCGGCGTCCTCTCGATGAGCAGCCGCCAGGGACCCCGCCTCGTCGTACATCAGCCGGTCGCCACCGGGGAAGTGGTAGGTGGCGTGACCGACGTTCGGAGGGCTGTTGCAAATCACCATGAGGTCGACTCGACCCGCATACGCCACCCACAGGTCGAGGTGCGCCGCGTCCCAGCAGGCGAGCATGCCGATGTCCCCCAGATCGGTGTCCGCCACGGTGATCTTCGGCGCTCTGCGGGATCCCCGGAAGGCGCACCGCTCCCAGGCCCAGGGGTAGACCTTGTCGTAGCGCCACATCCTGCCGTTCGGTGCACACAGCAGCACGGCGTTGTAGACGTCGCCGTCGTCGAGCATCATCAAGGATCCGGCAAGGTGGACCCCGACGCGCGCCGCGGTGTCGCTCATCCAGCGCACCGTGGGTCCGTCGAGCGGCTCCACCCGGTCGTGATTCTCGTGACCGAAGGTGTAACCGGTGTTGAACAGCTCCGGCAGCACGGTGAGCTGTGACCCCGCCTGCGCGGCTGCGGTCACCAGCCGTTCTGCGCGCGCCAGACGGTCGGCCGTCGGCGCGGGATTCGCGTCCAACTGTACGGCCGCCACTCTCAACTTTCGTGGTTCCACGATGCCGCCTCCCATCGTCCCCGTGGATGGACGGTTCCCGACCGGGGACAGCTGAGTGCGTGCTGGCGATGGTCCCGACGACTCTCATTGTGACACGAAACCCCGCCGTGAAACCTGCCTCTCCGATTTGCGTATATATCGCGTGATGGAGTATCGTGTCACGGAGTATAAGACCATGGCACCGGGAGGTCGAGGGTGTTCAACGCGAACCTGAAACGGGGCAGCATGGAGCTGCTGATCCTGTCCACGCTGGAAGGTCGGACGCGCCACGGCTACGAGATCGGCAAGCTTCTCGAGAGAAGCTCCGGCGGTCGGCTCGAGTTCAGGGTATCCACCCTGTACAGCGTCCTCTACCGCATGGAGGAGAGCGGCTGGATCAAGGGCCGCTGGGTGGAAAAGCCCGGCCAGCGGAGACGTTGCTACTACACCCTGACGCCGGAGGGAACCAAGATCCTGGCCGCCCAGAAGAAGGAGTGGAAGGCGTTCTCCTCGGTGGTCAACCAGGTGATCGGATTGAGCCATGCCTGATCCGTCCAATCTCCACCCGGAGGGGCCACGGGCCGCCGAGTCGCGAGAGCAACGCGATGATCGCGCCGTCCAGGAGTTGGCCGATCACCTCGAAGAGCTGTACCAGGAGGCCATCGATCGCGGCGCCAGCGAGGAAGAAGCGAGGGAGTACGTCGAGCAACGGCTGGGAGAGACAGCCGAGGCGGCCGCCGCCGTGTTGTCCCGGGTCCGGGAAAGACTCGTCGGCCGCATGGGCCGATGGGCCGAGGACCGCGAGGAGACCCTCCGGGATCGGGGCGGCATCGGGACCGCGCTGGCGAACCGCGTGCGCGATCTTCGACTGGCCACGAGATCCCTGGTCAGATGCCCTGCCTTCACCGGCGTCGTGGTTCTCGTCCTGGCGCTCGGCATCGGTGCCAGCACGGCGATTTTCACGCTGGTGGACGCCATCGTGCTGTCCCCCCTTCCGTTCGACGAGGCCGATCGGCTGGTGGCCGTCAGCCACGCCGCTCGAGGCCGGGGTCTGCAGAACGTCGGCCAGTGCGCGGCCTGGCATCTTACGTACGAAGACGAGAACGAGGTCTTCGAGGACATCGGGATGTGGGGGCGGGGATCGGCGGCCGTGACGGGCGGCGGCGAACCGGAAGCC
>JBFELO010000065.1:0-25900 GCA_041552055.1 Candidatus Sulfomarinibacteraceae bacterium
ATGCCGGTCTCCTTTTCTTGGGCTTCGAGCCCGCAATAGATCTGGCGAGCATTGTGCTACGCCGTCCTAGGAGACCGGCCTACTCATCCCATCTGGCACGATTTGTGTAACCCGCAGTTCTCCGTCTATTCAAACCCCAAGATTTGTCGGCCCCGGCACTCAAACAAACGAAGACCCACGTCGCGGGGCCGTCATCAGCGGTGCCCTCGAAGGAGATCCCGTGACTCTGCCGATAAACCGGGTTAGAGTGGCGGAGCCAATGGTCGCGATGCCGGATTTCCTTTTTTTCAATCGTCAAATCTGGAGGGTGTCGTGGGTGGGTTCTTTGGCGTAGTCTCGTCCCAGGATTGTGTCGCCGACCTCTTCTATGGAACAGACTATCACTCACACCTGGGCACGCAGCGCGGTGGCCTCGTCGTCAGCGACGGCAACGGTTTCACGCGCTCGATCCACAACATCACGAACGCCCAGTTCCGCAGCAAATTCGAGGACGACCTGCCGGCGATGCGCGGCACCATGGGCCTCGGCATCATCAGCGACCTCGAGGACCAGCCGCTCGTCGTCTCTTCCCATCTCGGCACCTACGCCATCGTGACCGTGGGGAAGTTGCACAACCTCGAGCAGCTCACCAGTCGGTTGCTCGGGCGTAACGGCACTCATTTCACACAGATCCGCGATGGCCAGATCAATCCGACCGAACTGGTGACGAATGTGATCGATGGCGAAGCTACTTTTCAGGACGGCGTCTCGCACGTCCAGAGCCTGATCGACGGCTCCTGTTCGCTCCTGATTCTCGATCACGAGGGCATCGTGGCTGCTCGGGATCGCCTCGGCCGCACTCCGGTCAATATCGGCAGGAAAGAGGGCGCCCACGCAGTCACAATGGAGACGTCCGCCCTCCCGAATCTCGGTTACGAGGTGGAGCGCGTGCTCGGGCCCGGAGAGGTGGCCCGGATAACGAGCGAAGGGATCGAGACCCTCATCCCGCCGGGAAATCAGAGCCAGGTCTGCTCGTTTCTGTGGATCTACTACGGCTATCCGGCTTCGTGCTACGAAGGCATCAACGTCGAGGCGTGTCGCAACCGCTGTGGCGCCGCCCTCGCGCGAGCGGACAACGTGGAGGTCGACTATGTTGCCGGCATCCCAGATTCGGGCATCGGCCACGCGATAGGCTACGCCGCCGAGGCGAACCTCCCGTATCGCCGCCCATTCGTCAAATACACACCGACCTGGCCGCGGAGCTTCATGCCGCAGGAACAGCGCGTGCGAGATCTGGTCGCCAGAATGAAGCTGATCCCGGTAGAGGAGCTGATCGAGGGTAATCGGTTACTGTTCTGCGAGGATTCCATCGTACGCGGGACCCAGCTCAGCGACATCATCAAACGGCTCTTCGATCGTGGTGCTCTCGAGGTCCACATGCGGCCGGCATGCCCGCCGCTGCTGCACTCGTGTAAGTTCCTCAACTTCTCGCAATCCAAGTCGGAGCTCGATCTCGCCGGGCGCAGGGCGATCGTCGATCTCGATGGGAGCGGCGACACACCTCTCGACGAGTACGCCGATCCCGATTCCGACCGCCATGCCGCCATGGTGGATCGTATCGGCGAGCGGCTCGATCTCACGAGTCTGCGATACCAGCGGCTCGACGACATGATCGAGGCGATCGGTCTGCCGCGGGAGAAGCTCTGCACGTACTGTTGGTCCGGCGAAGAGTTGTACGGATAGGCGCCGGCAAGCACACGAGAGATCTTGCACGCCGGAGTCCTCGCGTGGTTGCCGAGCGCCCGCCGCTCTCCCCGCCGTCGCGGCTCGCATTGCCTCGACATCGGCACCGCCTCTGTTCGGTCTTCATCGCGAAAGTGGTCGATGGGCGCGAGCGTGATCCGGGGTGGGGGGTTCGGCGATAAGTGTGGCACAAAAGGGCAACTCGAGAGGGTGCCAGGTTTGCGAATCATGCGCATCGTGACCCGCTCATCGAGCGCGCTGCGATTCATCTTCTCCAGAGCGTCGACATGCGCATGATGCGCACACCTGGCACCGGATTTGGCACCGGATTTGTGGCACCGGATTTGGCACCGGATTGCCGCAACCTCACCCGCGACTGCCTCGATACGGCCATTTTTGTGACGCCGTTGGTCACCACCGTGGTTGGACGGAGGTGGCACCTTGGCAACCAGCACCGCCGAGATGTTTCGCGCCCTTGGCTCCAGGTGTGGTCGGCCCGCACGATTGATCGTGGTTGCCATCCTGGCGCTGGTCCTGCTGATCCCGCTCGACATGGCGGGCTCGGTGGTTCGCGAGCGCCACCGAACCTACAAGGGAGTGGTCGCCGAGATCGCCGGTGCGTGGAGCAGCGACCAACGCGTCGCCGCGCCAATCCTCGTCCTGCCCTACAACGAGAGGGTCGAGATCCGTGACGAGTGCATCACGCCGCAGGGTGAGAAGAATTTCGCCGGTCGCTGGGAGACCCGTCGGCGTCGGGCGGTGATTCTCCCAGACATCCTGAGCTACGACGGCATCCTGACGCCGGAGATGCGGCAGCGAGGCATCTATCGGGTGCAGGTGTACACCGCGGAACTCACCATGTCCGGCGCCTTCCGCGACCTCGGGTCGGCGGTCGAGTCGTTGACGACCGCCGAACAGCTGGAGTCCATCGAATGATCGCAGGCATTGGTCGCGTTGACGGTCACCATGTACCTTACGCGGCGAATCCACGAACCGACCGGTGGCTGATCGGTTCTACCGCATGAAGTTCACTGTGCTTTCGCTTGAACTCGAACTCGTGATATGCTCAGCGCACAGTGAAATATTGTTGAGAAGAAAGTCGACAATCCTGCACGGAGGTGTGCGATGCATATTGGCCGGGCCGTGATGCTGGTTGTGGCCTGGAGTGGACTCGTCGCGACCGTAGCGTTCGGACAGAGCGTGGTGCTGTCTGACGGGGGAGTCGCCTTTCCCGACAGCGGCGAGCAGATCACCGCGGTCTTTACCGGGACCGCGCCGCTGGCGAAGTCTGGACAGACGAGCTGCTTCGACGCGAGCGGCAATCTGACCTTGTGCGGCACCGGCGTCGGTGCCGGACAGGAAGGCCACCTTCAACGCGGGGTGAAGTGGCCGATTCCCCGTTTCACGAAGAACGGTGACGGCACGGTGACCGACAACATGACCGGGCTGATATGGCTCGAGGACGCCAACTGCGTTGCTGCAGATAATTTCGACGCCATCTTGGCGCTCGCCAACACCCTGTACGACGGCTCGACAGGGCACGGTGGGGGTGACTGCGGCCTGTCCGACGGCTCGGTTGCGGGGGACTGGCGGGTGCCAAACATGTTCGAGGCCACGAGCCTGCTGAATCACGGCTACAGCAGCCCCGGCGTGCCGAACACGACGGGCACCGGCCAGTGGACCGAGGGTGATCCGTTCTCCGAGGTTCAACCGACGTACTGGACGTCGACCTTCAACCCGCAGAACAAGCAATTCGCCCACCATGTGTCCTTCTTTCCCCCGTTCCTGACGTCGAGCGACAAGGATGATAACGATCGGTCGATGTGGCCGGTCCGTGGTCCGGCCGAGAACGGCGGTCCGACTCAGGCCGCCATCGTCCTCGCCGACGGTGGGATCGAGTTCCCGGACGGCTCGGTGCAGACAACGGCGGCGTCGGCCAGAGTCGTGATCCCGAAGACCGGCCAGCAGAGCTGCTACAACAGCTCGGGTGGTTCGATCCCCTGCACTGATACCGGTCAGGACGGAGACCACCAGGCCGGGGCGCCCTGGCCGAACCCTCGATTCACGATCAACGGCGACGGCACCGTGACCGACAACATGACCGGCCTGGTCTGGCTGGAGGACGCCAACTGCAACGGGACGATGTCGTGGGCGACAGCGCTGAGCTGGGCGAACGGGCTTTACGACGGCTCCATCAGCAGCGGCGGTGTGAACCAGGACTGCGGGCTGTCGGACGGCTCGCTCCCGGGCGAGTGGCGGATGCCCACCGAGGCCGAGTTCGAGAGCCTGGCGTGCATGGAGTACCACAACCCGGCGATTTCAAACTCGGCCGGTACCGGGCAGTGGGTGTCGGGAGATCCGTTCATCGACATAATACCGACGACAGGGGACATCTTTTTTTGGACCTCGACCAGCGTCGAGACGGGTCCAGCCTCCGCCTATCTCGGATTCCCCAGGAGTCACGCCACGACGCCGACCGGGAAGAGCTATGCCGGCTATGTGTGGCCGGTACGGGACAGCAGGTAGGGACACACACTGGTGCGTCTTTGGCGCCGAACGTCGAGAACCATGCAGACCTTTGGTGCTGCCTTTGACACCGGCAAAGGACGCGGGTTGTGCAGTGGTCCAGCATGGGGCCCCGCCCGTGAACGCTGAAGATTGGTGCGCCACGGGGGCATTCCACGCCGTCCACGGCCGGACGCTGTTCGTGGTCGATACCGGTGCCCACGACAGCGCGAACAACGACAAGCCCACCCTCGTGCTGTTGCACGGCTATCCCACCTCGTCCCACGACTACCACCGCGTGCTGCCGGCTCTCGCCGCCCGCTACCGGGTCGTCGTGCACGACCACCTGGGCTTCGGCCTGTCGGAAAAGCCCCGGGATTACTCGTACGCGCTGTACGAGCAGACCGACTTCGCGCTGCTGCTCTGGCAGCAGCTCGGCGTGAAATCCGCCCACGTGTTCGCCCACGACTACGGCACCAGTGTGGCCACCGAGCTGCTCGCGCGCTGGAACCGGGGCTTCAGACCCGTCTCCCTGGAGTCCATCACTCTGTGCAACGGCAGCGTGCACATCGAGCTGGCCCGGCTCCGCTTCATACAGAAGCTGCTTCGCAACGAGACTCTCGGGCCAGTGGTTGCGCGCCTGTCCAGCCAGCGCGTCTTCAACCGCAACATGCGCCAGCTCTGGCACGATCCCGCCACGCTCGCCCCGGCCGATCTGGACACCATGTGGGAGCTGCTCACCCGCGACGGCGGCAAAGCGGTTCTCCCCAGGATCACCCAATACCTGCGCGACCGCGTTCTGTTCTGGCACCGATGGGTGGGCGCTCTGAAGCAAAGTCGGTTGCCACTCAATTTTCTCTGGGGAGCCGAAGATCCCATCACCGGCCGCGACGTCGCCGAGGTGCACCACGCCGAGGCCCCGGGCAGCAGGCTCATCGTGCTCGACGGCGTCGGCCACTACCCGATGATCGAAGCTCCACGCCGTTGGACCGATGCCCTGCTGGCGCTCCTTGCGAGGTGAATCCAGGAGGGGGCGCGAGGTCTGCGCCTCATGCGCAGGTCGGTCCTCTGGCCGACATCAGTACCGGCGCACCTGATGGTCGGATGAGGATGCGCATGATGCGCGAACCTGGCACCGTTTCGACAAGTTCACTTGCGGTCGGCGAGGAGACCGGCACGCGGCGTGAGCCTGGCCGGTAGGGTGGCACCTGCCGCGGCACCCATCCGATTTCTCGGGGAAAAGTGCCCGAAAAGACCCGGGAAGAGATACAGTAGGGGTCCAATATCGAGTACGACAAAGGAGCCGAGGTCATGTTGCTCGAGGGTTCCTGCCACTGTGGTGCGGTCGCGTTCTCGGTGAGGTCACCCCACCCCTACCCGTTCAACCTGTGCTACTGCTCGATCTGCCGTAAGACGGTCGGAGGCGGTGGTTTCGCCATCAATCTGTCTGGGGAGTACGACACCCTGCGCGTGTCCGGCCAGCAGCACATCAGGGAGTACCGTGCAAAGATCCGCGACCCGGACACAGGTAGTGAAAAGAAGAGCCCGGGCCGGCGCTCATTTTGCGGGCAGTGCGGCAGCGCACTCTGGCTGTGGGACCCGCGCTGGCCGGCGTTGGTGCATCCGTTCGCGTCGGCGGTGGACAGCGAGCTGCCGGTTCCGCCCGAGCGAACCCACCTGATGTTGGAGTTCAGAGCGTCCTGGGTGGAGGTGAGGGCCGATCCTCAGGACAAGATGTTCGATCGCTATCCGAAGGAGTCGATCGCGGACTGGCATCAGCGGCTCGGGCTCGAGGATCGCGACCGGTGACACGTTGCGCGGATATCGCCGACCGCCCGTTCGACCTCCGTCAAGCGAACAGCGATCACCAACCGACCTCCGACGCGGATACCGCAAGAACGTGTAGGAATTCAGTCGCGGACGTGGGGGTGGTTTCCTAGGTGAGACGAGAAAACATAGAGCTGCACTTTTGGTTTATTGAGATTTCTCGCGGCCAGCCGATGGGTGGTCCTCGGTATTGTCTCGGCGTTGGTGCTCGCTGGTGCAGGTCGGCTGCGGCACTGGCGACTCGCTGTCGTGTCAGCGGCCGTCGATCGGCAGGACGGCGACCGACGCTCCAACCGCCGCTCGGGGTGGTGCGCTCGTCGCAGCCGGCGCCCGAGGCGGGGTCGCCTCGCGACCGACCGCTGCGCGGCGAAGTGGGGATGGAATCGGTGCCTGACATGACACAAGCGCACCGGCCCTCACGCCGTCCTCGAGGAGATCAGGTGGGACGCTTCAACCGTAGTCGCGGCCTCAGGCGGGCTGGTCGCGGGTGCCCGCAGATCGACGCGGCGCACCGGTTTGGCCGGCAACGTCAAGAGATGAACAGGATGCCACGGGCAACCTCGATTCACATGCCTCCTGCAGGCTTCAGCGTGTCAACAAAACTGGTGGATACCCAGTAGATGTTACCCCAGCCGTTCATGATGCTCTGCTGGATCTGTTTCAGCTGCACGTAGCTGTAGTCTTTCTCGGCGAAATCCGCCAGTGGTCTGCTCGAGCTCACAAAGAACAGGTACTTGCCGTCTGGGGAGAGCTGAGGCCAGCTCGTGCTCGAGCCGACTGTGTTGATCTTCGGTCCGAGATTCTGTGCAGGTCCCCAGGTTCCGTCGGCCTGACGAAAGCTGATGTAGAGATCGTACTCGCCAAAGCCGCCCGGTCGGTCCGAGGCGAAGACAATGAACCGTTCGTCTGGATCTACAGTTGGGCTGTGATTGGGGAACCGGTCTGAATGTGGAGAATTCACATGTTCCCCGAGCGATTCATAAGCCTGATATCTTCCATCAATCAATCGTGATCGGACGATGCCTCGTCCTCCGGGCACGGTCGCCAGAGGGCCTGAAAAATAGAGGGTTCCACTGCGTGCTTCGTGTACTTCATTCACAACCGTGTCTGGATGGTCAACCGTGTTCAGCCTCAGTGGTTCAGGTTCGCCCCAGCCGATTCCCGTTTTCTCGACGACCCAGGCCCGGGAAGGGTATTCGTCACTCGACGAAAAGAAATACAGACGCTGTCCGTCGGGAGAAATGGAGTTGATATGGTTGTAGGTCGCCCGGTTGAATGGCGCCAACTCCGGTCGGGTCCACAGCCCATCTTCCTGTTGCATATGCAGGAGCACGACAATTCTCGGAGTCCGACCTTCATTGATCGCCACCGACCAGAAGAGCTCCTCGCCATCCGGTGAGAAGACTGCACCACTGTGCTCCCAGAATACGTCTGAAACCACGCCAGGAGCGAACAACTGGGGGACGTCGCCGGGTGGGCTCATCCCCAGATACGGTCCCTTGAGAGCTGGAGTCCCTGACTCGTGTTTTTCGAGTGCAGGGTCGCGGCAACCCGACGGTATGATGACAATCAGGACGAGTGTGACGGTCAGCCCAAGGAATCTCACAACGACCACCTCACGCGTGCTCCTACATAACATTGTCAGATGAGATTTCAAGAAACACCACGGGCATGGTCGTGGTGGGTGGATTTTCCCCCGGACATGCACAGGCATGTGGTCCGGACCGAGTCGATGTGAAGACCCTGTTCATCGAGCCGGGCAGCCCGTGGGAAAACGGCAATGTCGAGTCGTTCAACGGGAAGCTCCGCGACGAGCGGCTGAATAGAGAAATCTCCTACACTCTGCCGGGAGTCGGTGCCTGGCGTGACGAAATGACGAAGTCGCAGTTCACGGTGTGTCCCTTCGGGCGAAAAAGTCCGCGAGGGAGGAGTCGAGATCGTCACAGCGCAGTGCGAACGAGGCATCCTTGCTGCGTTTTTTGCGGGCCTCGCTGACCCAGTGGCTGACCACTTCGGGGTTCCTGCACAACGCCGCTGCAATCAATCTCCGGGGTGCGCCCCATCGCTCGGAAAGCACCGACGCGATCAGTCGGCGGTCTGCGGCGACAGCGCGATCTCGGGCCGGCCCCCTCAAGCGCTCGAGTGCGATCCCGAGCATCTCGCACGCTGCCGACGTCAGCTCGTCAACTGATCGGGACATGTCCCGACGATCGGTTTCGTGCCGTGAAGCCGTCGACGCTCCGGGCTCGAGGTCGTGGTCCTTGCGCGGGATGAGTTCCCACCAACCGGCACCTTCAGCTTGGGCAGTGTCTTGGCTACTGGTGTTGTCCGCATCCACACCTGCGCGGATGCCGGCGAAGTAGGCTTTCCGCGCGGCCCGACGGCTGTCGGCGAAGCACAGAAGCGCTTGGTCCACATCCAGCAGGGTGGAGCGCCCAGGTCGAACGATCTCGCGGTGTCCGCTGAAAAGGTGTTTTTTTGGATCCTCTACGACGCCAGCCCTCACAGGATTGAGATGGATGTAGAGCACGAGCTGCGACAGGTAACGCTGCTCGTGTATCAGCTTGGCGTTATACCTGCTGTGCCAGAGACCGCCTGATCGATCCCGCTGTCGGTTGAAGGCTCGGCTGAACGTCCCTTGCAGCCAGTGAAGGCTCTCGCCGAGGTTGACCGTCGACGTTCGGAGGGCCAGGTGGTAGTGGTTCGCCATGAGACACCAACCGAAAACCGTCCATCCGTCGCGTCTCTTCACCGACCGGATGCGCTCCACGAAATCGTTTGCGACGTGTGGATCGGAGAACACGGGCTCTCCACTGGCGACGCGGTTGTACACGTGGTACACGCCACCCTCGAGCTCGACGCGCGGTCTCCTGGGCATGCCTCACTCTACAGAAACTTCGTCACTTCGTCATGCCTGGCACGAAGGTGAGGGCGATGCTGGGAGGGGGAATCGAGATTTCGCTGGACGCGATGGGAACCGGTCAGTCGTACTCGAGCGAGAGGTCACAGTGACGCCGACCAGCCTGACCAGTCGACAGGAGGAGGCTCTTCGGACTGTGTTCTGGTTGGGATTGTCGTCGCAGGATCACCTATGATGCGGAGACCGGAACACGCGCGGTCAACGAGAGAGGAGACAACCGTCGTGAGGCTGTGCCCACATCGAGGAATCCTGGTCATGAGCCAGACTGCATGAAGCGGGAGGAGAAACCATGAATCGTGAACCGAAGGGATCACATGCGGCGTCCACCATCGTGCTGCTTGTCGGGCTGTCGCTGTTGGCCGGTTGCGATCAACCGGCGGCGGTCACCGAGCAGGGCACAGAAAAAGCGGCCGTGTTCTCGTTCGATCAGGCGGAGTTCCCCGGCGCGAAGCCGTGGACTTCCGACGACTTCATGAACGACCCCGACAACTTCCAGTTCGCGATCCTCGGGGATCGGGGTGGTGGGGCCAGTCCGCTGGGCACCTATAAGCGGGCAATAGAGCAGCTCAACTGGCTGCAGCCCGAGTTCGTGATGAGCGTCGGCGACTTCGTGGAGGGGTACACCACCGTCCAGGCGGAGATAGACGCGCAATGGGAGGAGTTCGAGGCCATCATCGCCGGGCTCGAGCCTCCTTTCTTCTACGTGCGGGGCAACCACG
Organism: Candidatus Sulfomarinibacteraceae bacterium; assembly: GCA_041552055.1. GTDB lineage: Bacteria > Acidobacteriota > Thermoanaerobaculia > Thermoanaerobaculales > Sulfomarinibacteraceae > JBFELO01. The sequence continues at coordinate 9,694 of JBFELO010000065.1, forward strand.
ACATCAACATGCCACTCACGAGAAAGGCGTGGAGCGAGCGGTGCGGTCCACAGTATTACCACTTCCGATACACGGACGTGCTGTTCATCGTCCTCGACACCGAGGACGCCGAACGGCCGATGCCTCCCAACATGGAGGAGGACATCGCCACGTACAACCGGCTCAAGAAGGAGAGTCAGGAGGCAGCGATGGCCTTCATCATCGAGTGGATGAAGACGCCGGAGGCCCAGGAGGCCTTCGGGCACGCGGCCAAGGTCGAGTTCCCGGAGGAGCAGCGGGCCTGGTTCAAGAAGGTGCTGGCGGAGAACACGGACGTTCGCTGGACATTCGTGTTCCTACACGAGCCGGTGTGGGACAACCCGTCGGACAGCTTCAAGGAGATCGACGAGGCGATCCAGGGTAGGGATTACACCTTCTTCGCCGGACACACCCACTACTACGACTACGACCTGATCAACGGCCACGAGTACATCACTGTGGGATCCGCCGGCGCGGCCTTCGTCCACGACGGCCCGGGTAACGTGGACATGTTGACCTGGGTGACCATGACCGACGACGGCCCGGAGATCGCCGGCATCGCGCTCAAGGGCATCTTCGACCGCAAGGGGCTGGATCCGGAGATGTTCGGCGCCTACGACCGCACGCCCCCCCTGGGGCCGGGCAGCGCGCATTGAGGATCTTGACGGTGGGAAAGAGATGGAGTCGCTCCGTCCAACGGGAGCTCGGCCGAGGTGAAAAAAGGAGTATCACAATGAGATCCGTGACGACCAATTCCTACTCGTATTTCATCCTCATCGTGGTCATCGGCCTGTCGCTGTCGCTTGTTCCAGCGTGCAGCCGAAGCGAGACGACAACCACGACCGAGGCACCGCCGCCGTCGGCACCGGTCGAGAAGGCGGCACCCGGGGAGAGTCTCGGCATCGTCTCGGTGGTGAACCTGCGTGACCTGGGCGGCTATACGACCGCTGATGGCGCGACCGTAGCCAGAGGGCTCGTCTACCGCTCCAATCAGCTCAGCGGGATTCCAGAAGGCGACATGGAGAAGCTGGCCGCACTCGGGCTCAAGGTCGACTACGACCTGCGCACCGCGGATGAGCGCGACGCCCGTCCGGACGAGCTTCCTCCGGGTGTCGAGTACGTCGTGGTCGACGTGCTGGCCGACTCGCCGCAGGCCGGGCCGGCCATGCTGGAGAAGCTCATGGTCGATCCGGCGGCTGCCAACGAGGAGTTCGGCGGCGGCAAGGTGGAGGAGGGGTTCCGACAGTCCTACCGTGAGTTCGTCACTCTGCCGAGCGCGAAAACGGAGTTCAGCAAGATGTTCCTCGGCATGGCCGACGAAGAGAAGCTCCCCGCCCTCTTCCACTGCACCACCGGCAAGGACCGCACCGGTTGGGCCGCGGCAGCCCTGCTGACCTTGCTCGGAGTTCCGAAGGACCAGGTCTACGAGGACTACCTGCGCAGCAACGACAACATCCTTCCGGCCTACAGACACGCCATCGACCCGTTCGTCGAGGCGGGCGGCGACCCGGAGATCCCGGCCGCGATTCTGGGCGTGAAGCGGGAGTACCTCGACGCGGCATTCGACGAGATGGAGAGGGAGTACGGCACCATCGAGAACTACTTCGCTGAAGGCCTGGGTATCGATGCCGACGGACAGCAGGCGTTGCGCGATCTCTACCTCGGATCGAGTTAGAAAGGTTGCTGCGGGCCGGCGAGTGGATGAGGGAGGGGGGAGCACGAGCTATGCGTACCGCGCTGATCTGGGCGGTGTGCAGCCTGTGGGTGTCGGTCGGCACCGCCCAGGAGCTGACGCCGCGGTTCTACTGGCCGTCGCCGAAGGGGACGAAGGTCGGCGTCGTCGGATACGCCTACGCCTCGGGCGACGTACTCTTCGACCCGTCGATCCCGCTGTACGGCGTGAATTCCAACATCAACCTGGCGGTAGTCGGCTACCTGCAGACCATCAGCCTGTGGGGACGGACCGCGAACGTCCTCGGAGAGCTGCCTTACCAGTGGGGGACCACGCAGGGCCTCATCGGCGACACACCGGCGCGGGGCAACGCCTTCGGCATCGGCGACCTGCGCGTCACCCTCGCGGTCAACCTGCTCGGCGCACCCACGATGACGCCGGCAGACTTTCAGCAGCTGCGCATGAAGCCGCACCCGATCCTGGGCGCCAGCCTCAAGGTGGTGGCCCCCACCGGGCAGTACAACGTCGGCAGGCTGCTCAACGTGGGCGGCAACCGGTGGGCGGTCGAGGCGGAGCTCGGGACGGTGATCCCGCTCTGGCCCAAGTGGTTGCTCGAGCTCGACGCCGGCGTCTGGTTCCTGGGCGACGACGATGACTTCATCTCCGGTAGGAAGGAGCAGGAACCTGTTCTCACGTTTCAGCTGCACCTCGTCCATCGGTTCAGACCGGGATTCTGGGCCTCGTTCGACGCCAACTACTACACCGGCGGTCGCCAAACCATCGGTGGCAACGAGCTCGTCGACGAGCAGCAGAACTCGAGGGTGGGGGGCACACTGGTGTTCCCGTTCGCCCGTCGTCACGCACTCAAGCTCGGTTTCGCCACCGGCGTCTTTACCGAGTTCGGCTCCGACTTCGACCAGTACCTGGTGAGCTACCAGGTGCTGCTCAACAAGATGAAGCGGTAACTGGATTCCGATCTGGAATCCCTGACCGTGTGGGAGGTCCACGATTTCGACGGGCTGCGGAAAGAAGGGAGCAGGGTATGAGGAATCAACAAGTCGTCACGTGGATAGCGGTCCTCGCGATGGTCGCCGGCGCCGCTCACGCGCAACAGCTCGACCTGTCGGCCGAGCCGGAAGACATCAAGATCGGTGAAAAAGAATACTCGCCGTACCTTCACCGCGGGTATCCGCAGCGGGTGTACTTCGGAGACACCCACCACACCCACACGTCGTACTCCACCGACGCCGGGATGGTCGGATGTCGTCTCGGACCCGAGGAGGCTTACCGGTTCGCGCGCGGCGAGATCGTGGTCGCGTCGGGCGGGCTGCGCGCGCGCCTGCAGCGGCCGCTCGACTTCCTGGTCGTGGCCGACCACGCCGAGAACCTCGGGTTGGCGCCGATGATCGCCGAGGCCAACCCGGACCTGCTCGAGACCGAGTTCGGCCGCGAGATCTTCGAGCTCGTCCAGAGCGGGGACTACGGCGCGGCCTACACGCTGTGGGGGGACAACATGTCGTCGGGTAACGATCCCCTCGCGGGTCAGGACGCTCTCACGCGGACAATGTGGGAACGGATCACCGAGGCCGCCGAGAAGTACTACCAACCCGGCGCCTTCACCGCCTTCATCGGCTTCGAGTGGACCTCGAGCCCGGGTGGCAACAACCTGCACCGCAACGTCGTCTTCCGCGACGACAAGGAACAGGCCGACCGGGTGCTTCCATTCTCGAACTACGACTCCAGGGATCCGGAGGACCTGTGGCGGTGGATGGCGACCTACGAGGACAAGATCGGCGGAAGGATGCTCGCCATCCCGCACAACGGGAACCTCTCCAACGGCCTGATGTTCGACGACGTCACCATGAGCGACGATCCCCTCGACCGTGCGTACGCGGAACGCCGCATGCGTCGCGAGCCGATCTACGAGGTCACGCAGATCAAGGGCGACGGCGAGGCCCACCCGCTGCTGTCGCCGGACGACGAGTTCGCCGACTACGGCACCTGGGACAAGGGCAGCTTCGGCCCCGAGCCGAAGACCCCCGACATGCTACCCCGCGAGTACGCCCGCGAGGCCCTGAAGCGGGGCCTCGCCTACGAGGCCGAGCTCGGGGTGAACCCGTTCAAGTTCGGCGTCGTCGGCTCGACCGACACCCACACCGCCCTGGCCACCACGCAGGAGAACAACTACTTCGGCAAGGCCACGCCGGCAGAGCCAAGCGCCAGTGCCCACCGATTCGACGAAACAATCACGGGTTACTCCCAGCAGGAGGGTGGACCGGACATCACCATCCGACACGTGAAAACCCTGGCCGCCGGACTGGCAGCGGTGTGGGCCACGGAGAACACCCGCGAGGCGATCTTCGACGCCATGGAGCGGAAGGAGGTGTACGCAACCACCGGGACGCGGATGACCGTGCGCGTGTTCGCCGGCTGGGGGTTCGAAGAAGATGACATCCACCGACCCGACTTCGCGCACTTCGGCTACACCCACGGGGTGCCCATGGGTGGCGATCCGCGCTCGGCGCCCGGGGGGCAGGTGCCGAAGATCGTGATCCGGGCACTCCGTGATCCCGATGGCGCCAATCTCGACCGGGTCCAGGTCGTCAAGGGCTGGCTCGACGCCTCCGGAGAGCTGCACGAACGTGTGTTCGACGTGGCGATCTCCGACGGCCGCGAGATAGACGCCGACGGCCGCTGCACGACGCCGGTGGGCGACAGCGTCAACGTGGACGAGGCGACTTTCACCAATACCATCGGCGATCCGATGCTGTTCGGCTTCTGGCAGGACCCGGACTTCGACCCGTCCGAGCGCGCCTTCTACTACGTGAGAGTGCTCGAGATCCAGACGCCGAGGTGGACGACCTATGACGCGGCCTTCTTCGGCGTCGATCTTCCGGCCGACGTGCCGGCGAGCCAGCAGGAGCGGGCCTATACCTCGGCGATCTGGTACACGCCGTAGGAAGAGGAATCATTCCCGATGCCGGTGACCGAAACCTTGTACTCTCGGTATCTGGCGCGACAAAACAACCTGAAGGGGAAAGGGGCAGTGATGATCCGGAGAAGACGCTCGGAAGTTGTCGTGGTGCTGATCGGGATTCTTTGCGCCTGTGGCGCGAACGGACCCGACGCGGTCACGCCCGAGGAGGCCCAAGCGACGGCCAGGGAGGCGTACGTCTGGGGTTTCCCCATGGTGATGAACTTCAAGACGCTCTACAACTACGTGATCGACACCTCGAACCCCGAGTACAAGGGGCCGTTCAACGAGGTGAGCTGCGTGGCGCGGCTGTTCACCCCACAGGACAAGGCCGTGGTGACGCCCAACGCCGACACGCCGTACTGCATGTTCTGGCTCGACCTGCGGGCCGAGCCCCAGGTGCTGTCGGTGCCGGAGATGGAGCCGGAACGCTTCTACCACTTCCAGCTCGTCGACCTCTACACCCACAACTTCGCCTACGTGGGGACGCTGACCACGGGCAACGGCGCCGGCTCGTTCCTGATCGCCGGGCCGGACTGGCATGGCGACACGCCGGAGGGCATCGAGAAGGTGCTGAGCAGCGAGACGGAGATGGTGTTCGTCGTCACCCGGACCCAGCTCTTCGGCTCGGACGACCTGGAGCGCGTGAAGGAGATCCAGGCAGGGTACGAGCTGCAGCCGCTCAGCTCGTTCGTTGGTATTGAACCGCCGCCGGCACCGCCGATGCCCGGTTTCCCGGTGTGGCAGGAAGGCGCCCAGTTCGACGAACGCTTCTTCGCCTCCCTCGACTTCATGATGACGCTGCTCGAAGAGCCCGCCCCCGGCAGGGAGGATCTCTGGCAGCGGCTCGCGAGGCTCGGCATCGGTGCAGGCGACTTCGACTTCGCGGTCCTCCCGTCCGAAACTCAGGAGGCGATGAAGGCGGGGCGGGAGGCCGGCTTTGCCGACATCGAGACCTTCGTCGCAGAGCACTCCGCCGATCCGCTGATCAGCGGCAAGCTCTTAGGCACACGGCGATTCCTGGAGCAAAGCGCGGCCGCCAACTTCCAGAGCGACGACATCGACATCCTCCGCTCCGTGGCGGCGCACATGGGCCTCTACGGCAACTCCGCAGCGGAGGCGATCTACCCGACGTTTCTGGCCGACGCCGACGGCAACCCACTCGACGGCTCCACTCACAGCTACACCATGACCTTCGCCGAGAGTCAGCAGCCGCCGGTTCAGGCCTTTTGGTCGGTGACTATGTACGATGGCACGACGCAACTGTTCATCGACAACCCCATCGACCGCTACCTCCTGAACTCGACGATGATGGACGACTTCCGATTCAACGACGACGGTTCGCTCACCCTGCTCGTCCAGAGGGACTCACCCGGTGCGGACATGGACTCGAACTGGCTGCCGGCTCCCGACGGTCCGTTCTACCTGGTGATGCGCCTCTACGGCCCGGAAGCCGAGGCACTTGAAGGCACCTGGACGCCACCACCAGTGGTACCCGTGGAGTGAAGGATGGGCGATCTTTACCTCAATCGAAGGAGGACATGATGAGGAAAGACGCGGCGTTGTGGACACTCGCAATCGTGATCTGTGCGGTCGTTCTCTCGGGCTGCGCGAAAACCGAGGAGGGCGCTACGGTGAAGGGACTGACCGACGACGAGATCGACAACCTGATCCGGCGATCGTACCAGTACGTCGCCATGTACAACGTCATCAACAAGAACGCGATGCTCTACGGTGAACAGACGAATACCGACGGCTGGAATCAGTGCTTCGCCGACACCGCACTGAAGGACCACGACTACCGGGCGATCGCGCGCCCCAACAACGACACCCTCTACGCGGGCTGCATGCTCGACCTGCGCGCCGAGCCGGTCATCGTCGAGTACCCGGCGTTCGATTCCAAGTACGTGGTTCTGGAGACGTCGGCCTATGACCACTACTGCGACGTCCCGCTGTCGACCACCAAGGGCGATTTCCAGAAACCGACGAGAATTCTCTACTACACGGAGCGCACCAAGGGCTACTCCGGAGCGCCGGTCGAGGGCGTGGACGTGGTCAAGGAGATGACCGGAGACTTCGTGATCGCGTTCCTGCGGGTGATGCCCCATGCGGCCGACCCGGAGCGGATGCAGAGAAACCTGGCCGCCATGCGGGAGGTCAGCTGCCGGACGCTGTCCGAGTTTCTGGGCGGCGAGCGTGCGCCGGTCGATGATCCCGGCTCCCCGGCCGTCGGCGCGACTGACCTCGACATCTTCGGCAACAACTTCCTCGAGGTCATGCAGTTCGTCTTCAACCACACGACGTTCGACCCCGAAGACCCGATCGACCGGGAAGTGCTCGCCGCCTACGCGCCGCTGGGCGTGGTGCCGGGCAAGACCTACGATCCCGGCTCGGTCGCGACCCTCGACGGCGCCAAGGTCCGCGAGGTCGCCCAGCGAATCTGGACCCAGGAGATGGCCAGGGTCGGGACGCCGGAGGCCGCCGAGAAGTACACCCTCGTCCTGTTCAAGCCCAAGGGCCAGATCGGCCAGAGCGCTTTGCTCTTCCAGTCGATCATGGGTCCGATCGGCCTGCCGGCCTCGCAGGCCGTGTACCCGGCGATAACGACCGCCGACCGGGAGCCGATGAACGCCATGCACGACTACGTCATTCGGATGACGGCCGACGCGCTGCCGCCGGCAAAGGCCTTCTGGTCGGTCACGCTCTACGACACCGAGAACGGCTTCTTCATCCCCAGCGACCGCAAGAAGTACAGCGTCGGTGAGAATGCCGGCATGAAACTGGACGACGACGGCGGGATTGCTATCTATATCGCGGCCGAGCAGCCCGAGGGGGTGCCGGACGAAAACTGGCTGCCACTGAACCGCGGCGACTACGGGATCGACGCCATCATGCGCATCTACGCGCCGGATCTCGAGCGCCTCGCGACGTGGGAGGCTCCCAAGGCTGAGAAGCTGGAGGGTACGGTCGGTTGAGTCGACGGCTTCACGTCTTTGATGGTGCGGAATCACACCTGGACGTCATATCGAGGAGGCAGATGCTCGTCGGGTGCACCTCATCGCGACGGGCGCTATAGTGACACTCGACAAAGGGAGGTAGCAATGAGATCTCGGATTCGAACGACGCTCGCCATGATCGCGGTGCTCTGCCTGGTCGCATCTGCCGGCCAGCTGGCCGCAGAAGAAGAGTGGGAGAACCTCAATCAGGAGGCCAAGCGCGCCAAAATCGATGCCACTGCGAAAGAGGCGCTCGACGAGGTTTTCAAGACCAGCAAGAATGCCAAGGGGCTCTACGACAGCTCGTACGGTTGGGCTGCGTTCGACAACCTCAAGATCGCCTGGGGGATCTCGGGCGGCGGCGGCAACGGCGTGGCCGTCAACAAGAAGACCGGAGCCCGGACGTACATGAAGATGGGGACCGTTGGAGTCGGTTTCGGGCTCGGGGCTCAAAAGTACCAGGTGGTCTTCCTGTTCCAGGACGAACAGACCTTTCGGAACTTCGTCGACAAGGGCTGGCAGGCCGATGCCTCGGCTCAAGCCGCTGCCGGGACCGCGGGGGCCGGCGCCCAGAGCGGTTTCGTGAACGGCATCGCCATCTACCAGGTGACCGACAAGGGGCTGATGGCCTCGGCCGACATCGCCGGCACGAAGTACTTCAAGAACAAGAAGCTCAACTAGCTCCGCTCGCGTCGGCTCTCATCATGCACGCTCGTGAAGGCCGCGACTGGGAGGGCCACGGATGAATTCCTTGAAGAGAGTATTGGTCGGCGCGATCCTCATCGCCGGCGCGGTTCTGGGGCTCGCGTTGACCTGTCCCGACGAGGACAACTTCAACCGCTGGGCAAAGACGGCGCTGGAACCCGAGTCCGGTTCGGTGTTGGAGCAGGCGAAGGGCAAAGCTCTGTCGACTCAGGCACGGTGGACCGCCGATTACGAGGACCACGTCTTGTGGGCGACGGTGGATGCGTATCAGGGCGACACACGCCATCGCTTCCTTGGACTCTTGGGAACCTGGATTTCGTTGGGTAGCGAGTGATCCGGGGGGGCTCGATCGGCCGCGCTGTCGCCCGAGGCGGTGTGTGGACGATGAGAGACGAGGAGTGATCCTCGATGGATCGCGGCAATGCTGCCGGCGAGGACGGACCGTGACGGCGCGGCTGCTACCATGCACGGCGATCGAGCATCTATGGCAGAAGGCTGGCGGAAATGAGCGCGATGAGAGGTAAATTGACGACGGGGATCGCGGTGGCGGTGCTGTGCCTCGCCACCGGCTGCGCATCGCTTCCGGACTGGGAGTCCCCGCCACAAGACGCCGCGCTGGAACCCGACCCATCGACGAGCCTGGCTCGAGCCGCCGCGGCCTTCGCGGAGCGGCACGGGTCGGGCGTCTCCGGGTTCGCGGCGATCGACACGAACGGCGATGCACTGCACTGGCGGCTGGCGCTGGTCGACTCGGCAGAGCGGTCGCTCGACATGTTGTACTACCTGTGGTACCGCGATCCCGGCGGTCTGGTCATGCTCGAGCACGTCATCCAGGCTGCCGAGCGGGGTGTCAGAGTCCGGGTGGTGTTGGACGACGCCCTGTACATCAAGGGAAAGAGGGGCCTCGCCAACCTGGATGCCCACCCCAACATCGACCTTCGGATCTTCAACCCGTGGGTCCACAAGGGCGTCGGCAGGGCGTTCGAGACGGTCGGGCGGATGAAGCGCCTCAACAACCGCATGCACAACAAGCTCCTGATCGCCGACAACCGGATGGCAATCCTCGGCGGCCGCAACGTCGGCGACCACTACTTCGGCCTCCACCACAAGTACAACTTCCACGATCTCGACCTGGTCGTCCTCGGTGATGCGGCCACCGCGTCCTCCGAGATCTTCGACCACTTCTGGAACAGCGAGCGGGTCTTCCCGGCGGCGGCGTTCGTCGAGGACCCTTCGTGGCAGTCGATCGAGGCCGTGCGGGCGGAGGAGCTCGGTGAGCTTCGGGGAAACGACGACGTCAGGGCATTCCCGATCGACCGTCGCGACTGGTCCGACGAGCTGGGGTCGCTCGTCGACCGGATGTCACCCGGCACGGCGACGGTGGAGTTCGACCGGCTGACCGCCGAGACTCGGATGCCCTCCCAGGACGGCGTCGTGAGGCTGGCCGAGGTCGTCGAACAGGCGCAGCACGAGGTCCTGATCCTCAACGCCTACATCATCCCCGGCGAGCGCATGATGAAGATCCTGCGCGACGCCCACGAGCGGGGCGTTCGGGTGCGGATGCTGACAAACTCCCTGGCCTCGAACGACGTCCCGGCGGTGACCGCAAAGTACAAGAAGCACCGGAGACCACTGCTCGGGGCGGGGGTCGAGCTGTACGAGTTCCGTGCCGATGCCGAGATCCAACCCGGGATCGTCGACACTCACCCTGTGGCGGCCAAGTTCGCCGGGCTCCACACCAAGGCGGCGGTCGTCGACCGCGAGATCGTGTACATCGGCTCGCTCAACCTCGACCCGCGCTCCATCGTGCTCAACACCGAGATGGGGATGATCGTGACCAGCCCGCAGCTCGCCGAGAAGGTGGCCGAGATCGCGGAGCGTGATATGGCGCCGGCCAACAGCTGGCGGGTGCGGATGGACGAGATCGGCGATCTCAGCTGGGAATCGGACGCGGGAGTCGTGACCAGGCAGCCGGCGAACGGCGGCTGGCAGCGCTTTCAGGCCTGGATCTTCAGGGTATTGCCGGAGGGCCAATTGTGAGAAGGATCGGAAGAAGTCGAAGAGGGAACACAATGAGAGAAAAACGAGTCGTGCCGTTCGTCGCAGTGGTGCTGGCGGCGCTTCTGGCCTCAACCTGCAGCAGCTACCGGTCGATGCCGGTGGAAGAGAAGCGGACCTTTCTTGCCGAGCTCGAAAGCTCGACGCTCGTGGACCTCGTGGAGCTGCATCCCGAGGCGGAGGCCGAGCTGGAATCGTCTGTCGGATACGCGATCTTCTCCAACCAGGCGACCAAGATCCCGATCGTAGGTGCCGGGGACGGGATCGGCGTGGTTGTCGACACGACCACCGACGAGCGAACCTACCTCAAGGTTGGCCGACTCGACGTCGGGGGAGGCCTCGGTGTTCGCACGTACCGGCTCGTCATCATCTTCTTCGAGCAGGAGCCTCTGCAGAAGCTGGCCAGCGGCAAGGTGGAGTTCGGCGCCGGCGTGGAGGCCGGCGCAGGGAGCAAGGACGTGGGAGCCGATTCGGGCGCGATCGCCGGTGAGCGCAAGGAGGAGTACGCCCTCTACCAGCTATCCGATGCGGGCGTGTCCGCAACCTTCACTGTGCGAGCGATAAAGTACACCGTGCTCGATTTGGAGGAATAGCGCGTATCCCGGCTCAGCACCTCGACCGGAGAAGTACCCGTATCCGTTTCCGTCTACGTCTCCGTGCCCGGTTGGTTCTGTGAGTCGGAGTGGGGATTCGGAGACGGATACGGAGACGAGTGTATCGGGTGCCGCCTACTCACGAGCGAGAGACCCGCGGGTCAGATCCTCTTCGATGAACCGAAGCAGTGCCTCTAGAAGCGCTTCACGTGGATAGTCGTTCTTGGTGACGAGTGTCGAGGCGATCGTCGGATGGGAGCGCGCGATCGGCACCGCCACGGCCCAGTGGTCGGCGTTCACACACCCGAGGAACGTGCTTCCCGGAACGAGCTGGTCGCGGAACAACATCATGCCGTCGTTCCGGGGGTCCACCTGGCTCAGCTTTCGGTACGTGGGCTTCAGGACCGCGGAGATGCGCTCGGGCCGTGGGCAGGTGGCCAGCGAGTAGTACGGAATATCATCGGGAAGGGCGTTCTCTGCGATCCAGGCCATACGCGTCTCGGGGCGAAGGCTCTCGAGCGCACCACCGTCACCGGACGTGCACTGCGCACCGGGCCAGTGTTCGAGGAGCTCGAGCTTGGATTGCGTGACCTCGTCCGCGGCCGGCGATCCTCCGACCGCACCAGCGACGCTCACGATGGCTGCGATCATCGGACGGATTTCCGGGTAGGAGACGGCCGCCTCGAGGATGTCTGGTGTTCCCTTGGAGTAGCCGATGAGGACGAGATTGGGCTCGCCGCCGGTCGGCTCCATTTCCATGATCGCGTCACGAATCTGGCGAGCGTTCGTGGCGCTGCTCGACAGTGCGTCGACGGTGATGGCGGCCATGTCGTAACCGAACTGCCGAACGTGCGTGGCGGTGGTGGCTTTCATATCCAGCCACTGCGAGAAGCAACCCCAGCCGATCCCCGGCACCATCGCGGCCACCAGACGCCGGTGAGATTGGTTGAGCTCGACGCCCATGCCTGTGCCGCCGGGCTCGATGCCGACACGGGTCAGCGCATCGTCGCACGGGCGGGAGTCCGGCAGCGTCGGTCCGCGCTGCTCGAGAATCGTGCAGAATATCTCGCGGAATCGACCGCGCTGATCCTCGACTCCGGGTGCCAAGGCGAGAGGCGCCGGATCGTCCGAGTAGGGTGAAGGCGGCGCGGATGCGCACGCGCCGAGGATGATGCTTGCCGCTGCCGCCAATGCCGAGACCACCCGTACTCCTAGGAGACGATCACACCGAATGAGCTCGAATCGGGCCGTTTTCACGATCTTGGACCGCACCGAACTTGCGACGACCCAGCCCACGATGTCAAACATCTTTTGCCGAGGCCGGCCTCGCCCGAGGGTCGTCCGACGAGATTGCAGTCAATCACTCGCAGGTTGCGTCGAGTTGTTCGCATATCTTTTTCATCAGTTGATCGGCCAACTCTTGATTTGCGACGGCATCGTCCCCGCCACCCACCAGCAGGGAAAGCCGCGAACGTCCGTCGCCGGACACGAAGACCCTGAATGTGAGCATCCGGTCTCCGTGGGCGGCCGTGCACCGGGTAGAGTCCTCGTCGAGCGCGGTGATCTTGGTATCCTCCAGCTCGGCCAGGATCGCCATCCCGGGCTTGAAGGCATCTTCTGGCGCCATTTGGACATAGGCCTTCGAGGTACCGTAGACCGCGGCCTTGCGGTAGGCGGATGCAGCGACCGTGGAGGTCCCCGCCGCGCATCCAAAGGACCCCACCGTGAGCGCAGCGACCAGTCCAGCCCCGGCAACCACCGCGGAACTCCACCCTCCCGACCGGAAACAACAGGATCGCCTCATTCGTCGTGCGTCCTGCTCGGACCGCGGTCGGGCGCTACCCACCGCATCAGCCAGCGGTAGATCGTGAGGACGATGAAGAAAACGACAATCAGGGCGACGCCGCGCAGAAAAGTGCGGTCGATGATATCGACGACGACCTCCTCCTCCAGGCTGTTTGCGGCTTCCACGATCGGGTCCAACTGGCCCTCGGCGGCTGCCGAACCCAAGAGGTCCTCGATCGATACCAGCACCGCCCGGATCTCCCGCGCCGTGGTCGCAGCCTCGGCGAGCGTCAGCTGGTAGTCCATGATGTCGAACGGCCGGACTGGCTCCTCCTCGAGCATGCGCGCCACCAGGCGGTCCGCGTTGATGATGGTCTCGTTCAGCAGCTCGGCGAACTGCCGGCCGGACTCGAAGGTGTCGCGAAAGTCGCCGAGGGCCGGACGCAGCTCGCCGTCCTCCGCAGCGAGGTCGGCGAGCAGCCGCTCCCGTTCCTCACTCAGGCCGGCCAGGATCTGGTCGACAGCGGCTCGACGCTCTTCCGGGAGGTCTGCCACCAGGGAAGCGAACGCTGCGGCCGCGCGATCCGATGCCTCGGCAAAGGTCCGCGAGTCCTCGAGCAGCTGCTGTACCTCCGGCTGGGCCGCAAGCTTCGCAGAGGCCATCTCCAGCTGGAGGTTGAGCATCATCTGCATCCTGGTCGCCATGAAGGCGAGCCGCTCGGCGAGCAGACGCATCTCCTCGATGTTGCGGTTGGCCTCTTTCACCGGGGCCAGCATGCCACCGGGGCGACCTGCGTCGATCAGGGCGTGGACCTGCCTCGCGTCACTGAGCTCGGTGAGCCGCACGAAATCGACGGAAACCGCATCCGGGTGTCGAGCCCTCCAGTGTTCGATGAGATCCCTGAGCTCGGCGAGCTGCTCCGGGTTGTAGACTTCTGTAGCAATTCGCCAAATGTCGTCTTCGAGCTCGCGGTAGGCATCGAGAACGGCCGCTCCCGCCTCTTCGCCGTACACCTCCGGCGCCCAATACTCCTCCCAGACCATTCGCTTCAGCGTGACGAAGACGCACATGTCGAGCACGGCGGCCCCCGGGTTCGGGCTGGCCGCGATGTCGGCGGTCACGATCAGCGCGAGCAGCCGTGCCCCGGCCGCGGTGTGGCGGCTCTCCGGAGTCTCCAGCGTGCGTTCGAGTATCTTGGCGGTGTTGAGCGTTTCGGCGAAGAACCGATCGGCGAAGGCCATCAGCTCGGACTGAAGCTCCTGCTGGGTTTTTCTCGACGATTCTGCCGCTGCCAAGGAGTCGTCCCCCGCGGAGCTCGGAGAGGCACCGGACGACGCGCAGGACACGACCGCGGCGACACCGATCACGACCGCACAGAGGCGAGGTAGGCCACCGTAACTGGCTTGTCTCATGAAGGACCTCACGGCGATGAAATGTACCATGACTCGGTGGTTTGGTATTTCGAGAACTGGTGCCACTGAAGTGGTGCCTCACTGGAACTGGTGTCCGGCATGAAGAAATGACGAAGTGGCGGTTGAGGGTGCATCCCTCGGGGGGAAAAATCCGCGAGTCTGGCGCAAGGGTGTTCGGCTTCGACTGACACCCGGGTGCGCGCGTCGATCGATTGTGTGTGCAGGAGGACGACCGTGGGCCTCGCCGGGGGCGCCGCGCTCTTCATGTTGCTGCTGCCGCAACCCATGTTCGAGTGCACTTCGGTCGGACGAGTCCGTCGTAGAATCTCCTTGCGATCGAGCACATGGTTTCCGACGCAGACTCTGCGGTCTCTGGACTGGAACGGCACGTTCGGTGCCTCGGTGGGGTGCGGAGCGTGCGCGGCGGCGCCGTTGCTCTGGCCTGCGTCTTCGCCGGCCTCTGCTGGATTCCCAATACAGCCGCCCAGAAGGACGAGGAATGCGCGTTCGAGATCGGCGGCCTGCTGTTCGGCGACATCTACCACGTCGTCCGTCTCCACACGGACGAGGGCGAAGGGGCCACCGGAGTGGTGGTGCGGCGCGGCTATCTGACCTTTGATGCCGACTTCAGCGAACGATGGTTCGGGCGGCTGCGTTTCGAGGTCAACCAGTCGGGTGAGTTCGAAACCTACGTTTTCGAGGTCGACTTCAAGGACCTTTACGAAAACTGGAACATCGGCAGCCATCGCGTGTTGTTCGGGCTGTCATCGACGCAGACCATCGACCTGATCGAGTCGATCTGGAGTGAACGAACGAGTCACTCACGAGGAGGTGCAAGGTGTTCGAGAGGATTCTGCTGGGTGTAGGGCGGCGGATGGTCCCGGTGCCCGAGTGTTTGTTTCGGCCGATGGTCCAGCGAGACGCCAGAAAGCTCGCCAGGAGGCCGGCGCTCGAGCCTGACCAGCGGCGCGTGCAGCACTTCGCGGTGCGGGAGATCGCGCGCCGACGCGAGCCGATCGCGCCCGACGTCTTTGCACGAGAACTCGACCTGCCCGCCGAGGAGGTGAGCCAGATTCTCGACGAGCTCGAGCGACGCATGACCTACCTCTGCCGGAGGGGCGGCGAGAGCGTGAACTGGGCCTACCCCGTGACCGCCGAGCCGACCCCGCATCAGGTTCGAATCGATGGGGGAGCGGCGTTCTCGGCCGCCTGAGCGGCCGACGCCGTGGCGACGCCCTTCGTGCAAGGGCACCTGCTGGAAACCGACCTCCAGTGCACCATCGAGACCGAGTGTGCCGTCAGCGGGCGGACGATCGCTTTCGAGCTCGACAGCGAGCTGCGTTATTGCGTCCGTGCTCCGGCCGAAAAGCCGGTGTTCTTCATTCCGATGATTGACCTGACGAACCTTGACGCGCCGTGCATCGTCGATGACTTCTGAATGAAGAGCGTCTTCTTCTGGTCAGAAGAAGAGGCCCGCACACATCGCACGGAGCACCCGGAGCCCCGGGGCATCTACCTCACCCTGCGGCAGGGCGCCATCGTCACCAGACCGATTCAGAGCGTCCTCTTCGGGTTCAATCAGGATTGATTCACCAGGAGCCTGGGCGCTGAGGTCGAAGCGCACCATCTGGATCTGCAGCACCTCCGCCGGCTTGCGGTTCAGGATCGCGGGCTCGAACGTCCACCGCTTGACGCACTCGACGGCCGGCTGCGTCAGTCCGAGCGGCAGCTCGCGTGGCACCTTGATGTTCTTCACGGAGCCGTGCTTGGCAATACGCTAGACTGTCCGGCGAAGCCGACGAACCTGTTGCCGACACACTCGAGGAGATTCACGATTGCCGCCAACATGTCTGCGTCCCTTGGCGTCGATCGCAGTCCTGATGCTTGCCCAGCCATTGGCTGCGGCCGACAGCGCCGTCGTGTTGATGTACCACCGGTTCGGTGAGAACAGTGTTCCTTCAACGAACATCAAGGTGGTCCAGCTCGAGGCCCA
>JBFELO010000066.1:0-25875 GCA_041552055.1 Candidatus Sulfomarinibacteraceae bacterium
CGGGCGGGTCAGCGGCAATCTGCGTTATCTGCGGTTTTGCATCCCTGATCCGTGTTCATCTTTGTGATCTGTGGGTATTCGGATGGAGCGGAAACCTTCGCGATGTCTTCGCGTCTTTGCGACTTTGCGGTTCCTGAACTGGACCTCGACAGCATGAAGCTCAATTAGAGGGGCGTGAGATCGGGCGAAAGGGACTCCTGAATCTGCAGTCGGACTGCGCAGGGGCAGGGCGTCAGCTCTTCTTTTTCGTTTTTCGAGGTCTCCGCTTCTTCGGCGCGCGAGGATCTTTGCCCTGGGCGCGGAGCTTGTCCTCGCGGGCCGCGAGCAGCTCGACCGCCCGCTCGAGGGTCACCGCTGCCGGGTCGGTGTTCTTGGGCACCGTGGCGTTGACCGTGCCGTCGGTGACGTACGGGCCGTAGCGGCCGGTCTTGACCTGGATCGGGACGCCGCTGTCGGGGTGGTTGCCCAACTCGGCCAGCACCGACTGTGACGACCTGCGCTGTCGGCTCTTCGGTTGTTTGAACAGCTCCACGGCCTCGTCGAGGGTGATCTCGACCAGGTTGTCGTAGTCGGGCAGGCTGCGGTTGTCGTCGCCCATCTTGAGGTACGGGCCGTAACGTCCGTAGGTGGCGAAGACCTCCTCACCGGTCTCGGGGTGATGGCCGATCAGGCGGGGGAACGACAGGAGCAACAGCGCGTCCTCGACCGTCAGCGTGTCCGGCGTCATGGCGGGCCACAGGCTGGCCATCTTCGGTTTGCCCTCGCCTCCGTTTTCGCCGAGTTGGACGTAGTGGCCGTAACGGCCCTCCTTGAGGTAAACCGCCTCGCCGCTCTCCGGGTGGTGCCCGATCGGCTCGCCGGCCGCCTCCTTGCGCCCGATCAACTCGAGCGCACGCTCGACGGTGAGCTCGTCGGGCGGGACCTGGTCCGGGACCGTGGCCCTGCGTTCCGTGTCGCCGAGCTGCACGAACGTGCCGAAGCGGCCGATGCGGACGGCGACCTCTTCACCTTCATCGGTGGTTCCGATGACGATTCGCGATGCCTCCTGGGGCGCCACCGACTCGGCCGCCTCGTCGATCAGTGCGTGCAGGCCCTCGCGCATGATCCGGCGGCCGCCGTCACCGGCCCGGCCGAAGTAGAAGTCGTGCAGCCACGGCACCGCCTCGATCTCGCCACGCGCGATGGTGTCGAGTTCGTCCTCCATGCGCGCTGTGAAGTCATAGTCCACCAGGTCCGGCAGTTGCCGCTCGAGCAGACGCACGACGGCGAATGCGGTGAACGTGGGTACCAGCGCCGGGCCTTTGTGCCACACGTATCCGCGGTCCTGAATGGTCTGGATGATGCTGGCGTAGGTGGACGGACGCCCGATGCCGCGTGACTCGAGTTCCTTGACCAGGCTGGCCTCGGTGTAGCGCGGCGGCGGCTGGGTCGTGTGACTGGTGGGTTCCACCTTCGCGGCCTGCACCGACTGCCCTCGCTCGAGCTGCGGCAACAGCTTCTCCTGGTCCGCGACCTCGGCCTGTGGGTCATCCGAGCCTGCCACGTAGGCGCGAAGGAAGCCGGCGAACGTAATGACCTTGCCGGAGGCCGAGAACAACGCCGTACCGTGCTCGCCCGCGTCGGCCTCGATCCTCACGGCGGTACGCAGGCCGGTGGCATCCTTCATCTGCGACGCGAGCGTCCGCTTCCAGATCAGCTCGTACAACCGGTACTCGTCGTCTCCGAGCTCACCGCGCAGGCTCTGCGGTTTTCGGAACCGCTCGCCGGCCGGTCGAATGGCCTCGTGCGCCTCCTGCGCGACTTTGGACTTCGAGCGGAAGACCCTCGCCTTGTCCGGCAGATATTCCTGGCCGTACAGCTCGGCCACCTGGGTGCGCGCCGCGCTCAGCGCCTCGCGAGAGAGGGTGCTGGAGTCGGTGCGCATGTACGTGATGTAGCCGTTTTCGTACAACCGCTGCGCCGTCCGCATCGTGCGCTGGGCATTGAAGCGGAGCTTGCGTCCCGCCTCCTGCTGCAGGGTCGAGGTCATGAACGGGGGATAGGGCCTGCTGGTAAAGGGCTTCTCCGTGATCTCGACAACCCGGAACTCTTCGCCGCCGAGACGGTCGGAGACCGACCGTGCGGTGGCATCGTCGAGGACCAGCGCGTTGTCTTTGGTCAGTTCCCCGGTGTCGGGATCGAAGTCCTTGCCGACCGCGACGCGGCGGCCTGAGAGTTCTGCGAGTCGCGTGGTGAAAGGTCGGTCGTCGGGCCGGTCGGTCGCGAGCACGGCCTCCACACCGGAAAAGGCCGCCTCCGCGAACCGCATCCTGGCTTCTTCCCGCGCCACGACCAGTCGAACCGCCACCGACTGCACCCGGCCGGCGGAAAGCTTGGGCTGGACCTTGCGCCACAGAACCGGTGAGACCTCGTACCCGACCAGGCGGTCGAGGATGCGTCGGGTCTCCTGGGCATCTACCAGCCGCTCGTCGATGTCGCGGGGGTTGTCCAGTGCGTGCGCGATGGCGGGGCGGGTGATCTCGTGGAACACCAGTCGTTTGACCGGGCAAGACGGCTTGAGTACCTCCACCAGGTGCCACGCGATCGCCTCGCCCTCGCGGTCCTCGTCGGTCGCGAGGTAGAGTTCGGTTGCCTCCTTGATCTTGCTCCTGAGCTTCTTGACCTGGGCCTTCTTGCTGCCTGGGATGACGTACACCGGCTTGAAGTCGTGATCGACGTCGACGCCGAGCCGAGCCCACGGCTCCTTCTTGACCTTGGCCGGTATCTCGGTTGCGGTGGAGGGGAGATCCCGAATGTGGCCGATAGACGACTCCACTGCGTAGTCGTCGCCCAGGAACCGGGAGATGGTTCGCGCCTTGGCCGGCGACTCGACGATGATCAGTGACTTCGCCATCGGGGACATAGGAGAGCCGAAGTCTGGTCGGGTTGTCAAGCAAAACGTGATACAAAGTTGCCCGAAGCCATCTGCTATTATCCTCGGTTGTTGCGAAAGCGGCCGACCCGAGCCGGATGCACGGCACATCGCGCAGACGACAAGGAGAGCACCCAATGGGCCCATGGCTGATCGACGTGCGGACCAGGGACGAGCTCGAGACCTGGCTTGGTGACGACCCACCGACGACCGCTCGACCCGTCGTGATGATCGTGCGTGGAGATTCGCCCGAGGTGCGCGAGTTCCTGCCCAACGCACTGGATGCCGCCAAGCACAACGATCGCCGGGTGGTGGTGTGGGTCAAAGACTTCGAATGGCTGACCAGTGACAACGTGCGCGAGTTCTTCCTGTCCGACGACAGCATCCTGGCGGCCGTCCTGTCGGAGGACCGTCGGGTGAAGGGGTGGGTGTACCGGGATCGCACCGGCGTCGACGATGCCGACTTCGCCTACCACCAGGCCGGAGGCTGACCGAATGGCCGAGATACCGAAGAAGTACGACCACCTCGAGGTGGAGAAGAAGTGGCGTCACCGCTGGGAGGAGTGGGGGATCTACCGCTGGAACCCGAGCCTCTCCCGGGAGCGGACCTTCGTGGTCGACACGCCGCCGCCAACGGTTTCGGGTTCACTGCACGTGGGCCACGTCTTCAGCTACACCCACCAGGACCTGATCGTGCGGTACCAGCGCATGATCGGCAAGAACATCGCCTACCCGATGGGGTGGGACGACAACGGCCTGCCCACCGAGCGGCGGGTGCAGAACTACCTGGGGATTCGCTGCAACCCGCATTTGCCGTACGACCCGGACTGGACACCGAGCCCCGGGGGCGGCAAGCGCAAGGAGATCGAAGAGGTCTCACGCCAGAACTTCATCGAGGCGTGCGGCCTGGTGACCGCCGAGGACGAGCAGGTGTTCGAGCACCTGTGGCGCCGGCTCGGTCTGTCGCTCGACTGGACCGACACGTACGCCACCATCGATGACCACTGCCGCAGGATCTCGCAGCTCAGCTTTCTCGATCTGGTGGAGCGGAACCTGGTTTACCAGGTCGAGGCTCCCACCATGTGGGACATCGACTTCAGGACCGCTGTCGCCCAGGCCGAGGTCGAGGACCGGCCGCAGCATGGCCTCTTCTACGACGTCCGGTTCGCGCTCGAGGGCGGCGGACGGCTGCTGATCGCCACCACCCGACCCGAGTTACTGCCGGCGTGCATCGCGGTGGTTGCCCACCCCGACGACGAGCGCTACCAGCCGCTGTTCGGCAAATACGCAATCACGCCGCTGTTCGGCGCGCGGGTGCCGATCGTGGCGTCGGAGCACGCCGACCCGGAAAAGGGGACGGGGATCCTCATGGTGTGCACCTTCGGTGACGCCATGGACGTGGACTGGTGGCAGGCGTCTGGTCTGCCTCTCAAGCAGGTGCTGGGACGGGATGGCCGCGTATTGCCCGTGACCTTCGGCGAGGCTCCGTTCCAGAGCGTAGACCCGGCCAGGGCGCAGCAGGCGTATGACGAGATCGTCGGGCTCAACGCCAAGCAGGCCAAGAAGAAGACCGCCCAGCTACTCGCCCAGCCGGGCAGCTTCCCGGGCGGCAACGAGGCGGCGCTCGTGGGCGAGCCCCAACCGGTCGAGCAGATCGTGAAGTTCTTCGAGAAGGGCGACCGGCCACTCGAGTTCGTACCGACCCGGCAGTGGTTCATTCGGGTTCTCGAGCACAAGCAGGAGCTTCTCGACCAGGGCGACAAGATCCAGTGGCATCCGGCGCACATGAAGACCCGCTATCAGCACTGGGTCGAGGGGCTCAACCAGGACTGGTGCATCTCGCGTCAGCGCTACTTCGGGGTTCCGTTCCCGGTCTGGTATCCGGTGACCGACGCCGGCGAACCCGACTTCGCCAGCCCGATCTACGCGAGCCCGGGAACCCTGCCGGTGGATCCGTCGAGTGACCCCGCACCGGGGTACGAGGAGTCGCAGCGGGATCAAACGGGTGGGTTCACCGCCGAGCCGGACGTCATGGACACCTGGGCGACGTCGTCCCTGAGCCCTCAGATCCAGTCGCACTGGAAGTTAGATCCCGACCGCCACGCCCGGCTGTTTCCCATGGATCTCCGTCCCCAGGCGCACGACATCATCCGGACGTGGGCGTTCTACACCATCGTCAAGGCGTGGATGCACGAGGGCGAGGTGCCCTGGTACCACGTGGTCCTGTCCGGCTTCATCCTCGACCCCGACCGCAAGAAGATGTCAAAGTCCAAGGGAAACGTCGTGACCCCGGAGGACATCATCGACGACTTCTCGGCGGACGCCGTCCGGTATTGGGCCGCGCGCGCCCGTCTCGGCACCGACACCGCCTACGACCCGGGCGTGTTCAAGGTCGGCAAGCGGCTGGTCACGAAGGTGTTCAACGCCAGCCGGTTCGTGCTGATGCAGGTCGACCGGGCGGTCGGGGAGGGTGAGCTGCCCGGGCCGGAGCACATCGGTGAGAAGCTCGACCTGGCTTTGATCAATCGGCTGCGCACGGTGATCGAGCAGGCGTCGAGCGCGCTCGCGACCTTTGACTACGCAGCCGCTCTGCAGGTGGTGGAGGAGAGCTTTTGGACTTTCTGTGACCACTACCTCGAGCTGGTCAAGTTGCGTTCCTACTCCGACGAGGACACGCCCGCGCGCCGCTCCGCGATCGCTGCCCTCTGCTGGGCCCTCGACGCATATCTGCGGCTGCTGGCGCCGTTCCTGCCGTACGTCACCGAGGAGGTGTGGTCGTGGCGATTCGCGGGCGACGGTCCGCGCCGCAGCGTCCACACCTCACCGTGGCCTTTCCTCGAAGAGGTCGAAGCGGTCCCGAAACCGAAGGTGTTCGGCTCGTTCGACGCGGCGGTCGAGGTTCTCACCAAGATTCGCGGCACGAAGACGACCGCTCAGAAGAGCCTGCGCTGGCCGGTGGAGCGGCTCACGATCGTCGGTCCCGAGGAGCATCGCGATGCCCTCGCACCGGTCTTCGAAGACGTGCTGCGCGCTGGCAACGTGGAGGTCGCGAACGTCAGCGTGTCCGATGGTGCGGCCCCCGAAGGGGAGCGCTTCTCGGTCACCGTCGAGCTCGCCGACGAAATGGAATCTTAGGTCGCAGGGCGCTGCGCGGGGAGCATCTCGATCGGGAGCGACCGGAGTAGCCTCGACGCGCCCTCTCCGCGGCACGCTTCCCGAGGTTGCCCGGTACTGGCGTTTCGAGGCCTCGAGACAATACCGTATTCCCGCCGTCGGGGTCCTCGAAACGCAATGCCCGGCACGCCCGCGGGGGATGCTGTCGTCGACCTGCCGTTTGCACCGACGCTCTGACCCCTGAAGCGCCGTCTTCCGGGTGGGCGGGGGATCCAACATCCAGTATTCAGCATCAAGCATCGGGCGGGTGGATGGGAGCCCTGAGATCCTCGAGCGTGCCTCAGGGGATCCGCTGGAACACTACTTCGAACGTCTGGCCAAGTGCGGCCTGGAAGTAGGTGCCGACGAGCAGATCACGGTCCGGCACGTGGACCAGCTCGTAGGTCGACCCGCGGTAGTTGACGTCGTCGAACTCGACGAACAACGCGGCCGAACCGTGCCAGTCGGAGGCCTGGGCCAATGACACCTTGATCGGTTGCGGGTTGAAGTAGGAGGCGTCCACCGACCCGTCCTCGGCAATCGAACGGATCTGGATCACATAACCTCCGTCGGGGCGCCGCCAGCGTCCGACCAGAGTCTGCAGGTCGGCGGGCTTGGGCGCGAGTTGCTCGTGCTCCGTTGCCGACGGTCCGGGTTCCTCCTGCGGTCCGGGCGCGCCGCCGCCGCAGCCGAGCAGCCAGATGGCTGTGACCGTCGTGATCGCCAGTGCCCGCGTTGTGCGGGTCAAGTGATGAACCCGGGTCATTCCTGCACCCTTGAGCTCCTTGAGTCTTCTGTCGTGCCCGTTTCCGTCACGGGTCCGGAAGGTCGGGAGTTCTCGGGGTTCCGATTCTCCTCACACGAACATCTGCGGGTATGTGATCGGTGTGGGCTTTTTTCGGGAACGGGAACGGGAACGGGAACGGGGACGGGGATGTGAGAGGGGGCGCGTGGCACCCGAGCTGTCGAGGGTGGAATCCTCACGGTTTCCCGGCGCAGCGTCGCCATTAGAACGTGTACACGACCCGTGCCGCCCAGGTGTCGTAGTCGAGCGAGCTGGTGATGTTGTTGAAGAAGAGCTCGACCTTGAGTTTGGGCAGGATTCCGACACCGGCGCCGAGTCCGAGGGCATAGTCGTTGCCCACGTTGCCTGAGATGATGTCGTCGACCGAAAGGTCGTAGTAACCGAGCCGCGCGGCGAGGTAGAACCGGCTGAACACGAACACGCGGCCGATGCCGTAGAAATGCCAGTAACTGACGTCGGCACCGGCAACGCCGCTGTCCCGCGAAAAGCCGTACTCCGCGCCGGCGCCGAGCTCGACCACCGGGACGTCGAACATGACCTCGAGGCCGAGGGTGAAGCCCGGATCCGCGCTCGAGCTCAGCACGTCGAGGTCGAACGAACCGGCGACGTCGAGACCTCCGTGGACGTTGAAGTCGATCCCGCCCGCCCCGGCCGGGGGCGCGAACCACAGCGGCAGCGAGAGCAGGGTGAGAAAGAGCAGAGGACGTTTCATCGCTGGGCCTCCCTCGGATCTGACTTCGGTCGGCCGGAATGTACCACAGCGCTTTGCAGGAGGGTCATCGTGAACGAGAGTCGACCGTCGCTGTTAACCTTCGAGTGGTTGACTTTCAAGGGGTGCGGCATGAAGCGAGCAAAGATCGTTGCCACGTTGGGGCCCGCGAGCTCGGAGCCGGAGACCGTTCGCGCGCGGGTCGAGACCGGCATGAACGTGGCCCGGCTCAACTTCTCCCACGGGGACAGAGAGCTCCACCGTGCGCACTTCGAGACCGTGCGGCGAGAGTCTGTCGCTGCGGGTGTTTCGGTCGCCATCCTGGCGGACCTGTCAGGCCCCAAGATCCGGGTCGGCAGGATGCACGACGGCGCGGTCGAGCTGCGACCTGGTGAGATCGTCACGCTAACCACCGAGGACGTGCTCGGCACGTCCGAGCGTTTCGCCACCAACTACGGGGCTCTGTCAGAGGATGTAAGGCCGGGCGACCCGATCCTGCTCGACGACGGTTTGCTGCGCCTCGAGGTGCGAGATGTCCTCGACGGTGTGGTGCGTTGTGAGGTGATGGTCGGCGGCACACTGCGGGACCGGAAGGGCATGAACCTCCCCGGGACCGCGCTGTCGACTCCCGCCATCACCGCCAAGGACCGCCTCGATCTGGAGTTCGCCCGTGAGCTGGGCGTCGATTTCTTCGCGTTGTCCTTCGTCCGCCGTGCCGAGGACATTGTCGAGGCGAAGGCGCTCGCGGGCGACATCCCGGTGATCGCGAAGATCGAGAAACCCGAGGCGATCGAGGCCCGCGAGGCGATCGCCGATGCTGCCGACGGCTTGATGGTGGCGCGCGGCGATCTCGGAGTCGAGGCCGGCTTCGACAAGGTGCCGCTGATGCAGAAACGGCTGATCCGAGACGCGGCGGCCCGCGGCAAGCCGGTGATCGTCGCGACCCAGATGCTCGAGTCGATGATCTCCAGCCCGGTGCCGACCCGCGCCGAGGTGTCGGACGTGGCCAACGCCGTGCTCGACGGCGCCGACGCACTGATGCTGTCCGGGGAGACGGCGGTGGGAGCCTTTCCGGTCGAGGCGGTGCGGCGCATGGCGGCGGTGATCGAGGAGGTCGAATCGAGCGAGCTGTACCGGCTGCAGCCGGAACCGGTCCGAATCGAGGAGTACAGCTTCGACAACGCGATCGCACGCGCCGCGGTCAAGGCCGCCCAGGACCTCGACCTCAAGGCACTGGCGGTGTACACGGAAAGCGGCCACTCGGCCGCGCTGGTCAGCGCGTATCGACCCGACACCTGCATTTTGGGGATGTCGCGCCACGACCGTTCGCTGCGGCGCATGGCCCTGTGCTGGGGCGTATCGCCGGTCCGAATCGACCACTGGATCACCAACGTCCAGGAGGGCCTCGGCGTGGTGGAGAGGACTGTCGTCGAGCACGGCGTCGCGGGCCCCGGAGACGACATCGTGGTCACCTTTGGCATGCTCGAGATCAGCGGGCCTGGACGCACCAACGTGCTGACCCTGTGGCGGGTACGGGAACAATGACCGAGGTTGAGGCGGCGTGGCGTTGGCGGTGCCGTGGTCGCGATTCGGGACACGAAGGGAGACGGGATGTGCCGTTGGCTCGGGTATGTCGGGGCCCCGTTGTACATCGAAGATCTGTGGTTCAAAGTGGAGCATTCGCTGATCGACCAGAGCTTGTCAGCCCGCTCGGGCGAGACCCCCAAGAATGGCGATGGATTCGGGATCGGTTGGGAAGCATTTCAGCCTCTCGTGCGTTACGTCCGGCGGTTCGCATGTACGAAACGAAAGGGTCGTCCGTCACGACTCAGATTTGGAGGCGAGATTGAAACTGAAGCACGTGATTCCGGTCATCGTGGTCATCGGGTTGCTTTCGGCGACCCCCGCGAGCGCCCAGTTCACCAAGAACTGGAAGAGCTGGTACGGGCATGTCGAGGGTGGGTTCAGCCTCACCCAGGGCGATGTCGCCGACCTCGCCGACGACGGGTGGACGATCGGCGGCGGTGCGACCTACTACCCGTCCGACTGGCCGGTCGGCATCTCGATGGGCATCGCGTACAGCGATTACGACTTGACCGGCGAGGCCAAGGACTTCTTCGAGTCCAACGGCGATGTGAGCACCTGGGAGCTCACCGGGGGAGTCACCTGGTCACCGCGTTTGGAGGGTTCGGTCGGCTTCTACCTCAACGGTGGTGTCGGCGTGTACCGCACCGAGGCGCGCCTGACCGAACCCGGAGCCTGGTGCGGCACGATCTGTCCGCCCTACAGCTGGTGGTGTGTCCCGGGTTGCGTGCCGGGGACCATCGTCACCGACTCCCAGTCCACCACTGACTTCGGCCTGAACCTGGCGGCGGCGATCACCTTCTCGGTGGGCATGGACAGCATGATCTACGTCCAGGCGCAGTACAACAGCGTGCAGTCCGACGCCACCCTCGAGTTCATACCGCTCGCGGTTGGTTACCGCTGGTAGGTCGTACCGCGTTTCCTCACTGACCGAGTGCGAAGTCACAACCAAGGCGAAGGGCGGCCGACCAGGCCGTCCTTCTGCGTCAACGATCGCTGTCTCCGTCGGCGCCCAGGTTGACATCCGGCCCAGCCTGGCCCTCCTCGCTTGGTGGAACGGGTTGTCGCGCGTCGGGCGGCCCGGTCGTGTCTTCCCGGGCGTGCGTCGCGAGCCCTGGCGGAGGAGCGGACTCGGTCGAGTGCAGGTGGAGGTCGCGCTGCGGGAACGGGATCTCGATCCCGTGGGCCGCGAGCGTACGGGTGATCTCGACGCGAAGCTCGGTGCCGACGCGGACGAAGTCCTCCACCGTCCAGCACCGCAGCTCGAAGTCGAGCGAGCTGTCGCCGAAGTTCATGAACGGTACCCCGGGAGCCGGATCTTCGAGCACATCCGGATGCCTACCGGCGACATCCAGGAGGACCTGCATGACGGTGCCGGGGTCGGTGCCGTACGCGACGCCGACCGGGATCTCGATACGCCGCCGCATGTCGCTCAAGGTCCAGTTCACGAGCTTTCCCGAGATGAGGTCGGCGTTGGGGACGACGACCTCCGCACCCTGCCACGTCTTCACGATGCTGGCGCGTATGCCGATCTTCTGCACGACGCCGGAGACCGTCTCGACCTCGATCTTGTCGCCCTCCTTGATCGGACGTTCGAACAGCAGGATCAAGCCCGAAACGAAGTTGTTGACGATGTTCTGCAGACCGAAGCCGATGCCGACGCTGAGCGCGCCGGCGACGATGGTGAGCTTGGTGAGGTCGAGCCCCAGCATCGCGGCCACGATGAAGAAACCGATCGTGAGGACGATGTAATTGGCGATCGTGGAAATCGTGGCGGGCAGGCCCCGCGGCATCGTCACTCGGGAGAAGACGTCGGTTTCGAGGAAGAAGCGGATCAGCTTGGAGATCTTGAACGTCAGCCAGACGGCGATTAGCACAGGAATGACGGTGAACGGCGAGAACGAGAACTGCCCGATCGAGATCTGGGCCTTGAAGAGGCCGGACAGGTTCGCCGAAGTCCACCCGAGCAGGTCGAACGCCGCCAGGGTGAAGTACAGCCAGGTCGTGATCGCGATGAACCGGATCACCTTGCCGGTGACGGCTCGAATCCGCTCCGGGTAGGAGCGCACCATATTGAGCTTCTGCGCGGCCGGCGTGCGCAGCAGCACGGACTCGGCGCCACGCACGATCACGGCGCCCGCCCAGACTAAGAGCGCGGTGTAGACGCCGATCAGAGTTCCTCGGGTGAGCAATTCGGCGAGGTTGACACTGCCGATGACGTTGCCGACGAGCGCGATAGCCATCAGCGTCGCGCCGATGCGACACGCTCTGACGATCACTCGGTTCCACCCCGACGCGGCCGGTGTCCCCTCCGGATCGAGCTTTCGGGCCGCCCACAGGAGTGAGCCCAGGGTCAGTGCGCTTTCCACGGCCAGCAGCCACCGGTAGAGCGCCACGGAGTCGGGAAGCAGGACGATGATGTTCCAGAGGAGAATGGCCACGACCACGAGAATCAACCCCGGCCGAAGCCTTCGAGGAATCAGACGCGGCAGCAGTCGCAGCAGGGCGAGCAACAGGACCACCGACAGCAGCCTGGTCCACTCCGCAGGAGCTCTCGGGTGAAACCACTTTTGTACGAGGGTGCTGAGCAGGACCGCCGCCGCGATCGGGCGCGCCAGGAGCCGCGCCGCGGCCTCGAGTGACTCGTCCGTGTCAGACTGCTCGGCGGCCCGGCGGTGGAGCAGGATCAAGACGATCAGGATGGAGAGGAACACCAGGCCGTGCCACGCCAGTTGCGCCGCCTCTTCCTGGCCGTACAGCGCGATCGATTGGCCGTGGCGCTGCAGGGTGTTGCGAAATGTCGTCGCGAGTGTTCGGTCCCCGGGCGGCGCGGCCTCGGCCCGCCAGATCGGCTGCTGCTCGGGCATGAAGATGCTCTTGCGCTGTTCCTCGATGCCCTGGCGTATCGGGACCAGCTCGTCGGCAATCCGGGTCTTGAGATCGGACACCTTGGTTTGGAGGGTCAATACCTCGTCGCGTCGCTCGGCGGTAACGGCCCTCGCCTTTTCCGCGGCCTCGAGCGTCGACGCGACGGTGTCGCGCATGGCGGGCGGGAGATCGAGCTCGTGCGCGCTCTCCCCCGTGAGCCGCCACAGTTCGGTTTCCATCCGGATGCTCGCGAGGTTCTCTTCGAGAGCGGTCGCACGTGCTCGCAGCGTCGCCAGCCAGCCATCGAGGTTGGATTGCCGGCGCAGCCAGCGGTTGCCGACGTCGTAGAGCTGGGCGCTGGTGAGATCCTCCGCGAGCAGCGCCTCGGTCTCTGCCGACAACTTCTCGATGGTCTGCTCTGCCGTGGCAAACCCCTCTTCGATCTTGGTGATCTCTTCGACGGGAGCGGCGTCCTGAATGAGCTCTCTGAACTTGGATTCCGCCTGTTCCGCGCTTCCCGGGATTTCGGCTGCCGGGATCGGTGTCGGAGCGGGGGTTGGCGTCGGCTCCGGGACCTGGGTCGGCTCCTCCTGTGCCCTCAGCGCGGGTGTGTGTGTTGCGACGCACGCCATCGCGAGCAGCACTGCGGAGACGGTAGTGGTCGCGCGTCGTGCGTGAATCCGTTGACCCATGATCAAGACCCTTTCCTGGGCAGCGACCGGCTGAGCAGGACGAACCCGATGATCCCGGACAGCAGCGACGCTGCGAGGATGCCGATCTTGGCGTTGGCAATCAGCGCCTCGTCGGTCCACGCTAGGTCGGCGATGAACAGCGACATGGTGAAGCCGATGCCGGCCAGGCAGCCGGCGCCGACTACCTGCATCCAGTTGACTCCTTCCGGCAGGTTTCCACGACCGCTCTTCACCACCAGCCAGCTCAGCACCGTGATCCCGAGGGGCTTGCCGAGGACGAGTCCGAGGATGATCCCGAGGCTGATCGGGTTGGCCAGCGCCTCCAGGATGTGGCTGTCGATCCGAACGTCCGCGTTGGCGAGCGCGAACAGCGGCAGGATGAGCCACACCTGGACCGGGTGCAGGGCGTGCTCCAGGACGAGCCCGAACGGCAACGTGTCGCCGGCGCGCTCGTACACCTGCTCGACCGCGTTGAGCTGGTGCTTGTCCCGGAAGATCGAGTCTTGCGAGAGGTCCATCGTCCGGATCTTTTCCAGGAACACCTCGGTCTCGGAGATGAACAACGGGATGTCGACCCGCGGCCGGACCGGAATCACCAGGGCGACCAGGATCCCGGCGACGGTGGCGTGGACCCCGGAAGCGAACACCGCGAGCCACACGCCCATCATGAAGATCAGCTGCAGCCCGACACTCTTCGGCCGCGCCTGGACTATCAGGAACAGCGCCGCCAGAAGGATCGCCGCGACCACGAGCGCCACGACG
Organism: Candidatus Sulfomarinibacteraceae bacterium; assembly: GCA_041552055.1. Lineage (GTDB taxonomy): Bacteria > Acidobacteriota > Thermoanaerobaculia > Thermoanaerobaculales > Sulfomarinibacteraceae > JBFELO01. The sequence goes on from JBFELO010000066.1 coordinate 13,485, forward strand.
TTGATCTGCTCGGTGTAGAAGATGGCGATGACCATCACGGCGCCCAGGTCGTCGGCGATCGCCAGGGCGGTCAGGAAGACCTTGAGCCCGAGGGGGGCCCTGGTGCCGAACATCGCGAGCACGCCGAGCGCGAAGGCGATGTCGGTGGCCATCGGCACGCCCCACCCAGCGACCCCCTCGCCACCGGCGTTCAGCGCCGCATACAGCAGGGCGGGCACGACCATCCCTCCGACCGCAGCTGCCACCGGCAACGTCGCCTTGTCGACCGACGACAGCTCGCCGACCACCAGCTCACGCTTGATCTCGAGCCCGACGACGAAGAAGAAGATCACCATCAGGCCGTCGTTGATCCAGTGGTGGAGCGTCAGCTTGAACGACGCCTCGGCGAACGAGACGCCGATCTTCGTGTGCAGCAGATGGTCGTAGGCCGGCCCCAGCGGAGAGTTGGCAATGACGAGGGCCGTGATCGCGCAGGCCAGCAGCAGGATGCTGCCGGTGACCTCGGAGTGGACGAACCACTCGAAGTAGCCGCGAAAACCCCGTGTTGTCGACGACGTCTTGTCAGCCATGGTGCCACTCCATCTGATCGCTCCCAACGGTCGGGCCGCCAGATATCATTCCGTGTCGCTTCGGGTCGTAATGATAGACGAAATCGAGGGACAACCGGTCCTCGGAAGCGCGGATCGGCATTGAACCCCAATGAAGCCTCTGCTCGGCAGGCGACCGCGAGTTCGCGAGATACCATCGACTTGACGTATTGAACTCCGCTCAGGGAGAATCCTGCGCCATGAACACCTCGAGATTGCGCAAAGTTCGCAGGTGTCTGTGGTGCGCCTCGCCCGTCCTCTTGGCGTCGATTGCCACGGGATGCCAGAAACAGTCCGAGATGGCCGCGCCACCGCCGCCCGAGGTCACGGTGGTGACACCCACGGTTCGAGACGTCACGGTGTTCCAGGAGTTCACCGGCACCACCGAGGCGCGAGAGTCTGTGGAGGTGCGAGCGAGAGTCCAGGGCTACCTCGAAAGAATGGCGTTCGAACCGAGCTCGTTCGTGCGCAGGGGCCAGCTGCTGTTCGTCATCGAGCCGGCGCCGTACCGGGCGCAGCGCGACCGTGCCGAGGCCTACCTGAAGGCGGCCGAGGCGGGTTTGCGGCGGGCCGAGTCCGACCTCGACCGGCTGGAAGAGGCGGTCAAGACCAACGCCGTCAGCCAGCAGGAGGTGACGCGGGCACGCGCCGAGCGCGACCAGGCCTCGGCCGCCCTGCTCGAGGCTCAGGCAGCGCTCACCAACGCCGAGATTGAGTACGGCTACACCTCCGTGGAGTCGCCCATCGACGGCCTCGTGAGCCGCAACTACGTGGACGTGGGCAACCTCGTCGGCGCGGGGGAATCGACCCTGCTCGCCACCGTGCGCCGGATCGACCCGATCTTCGCCTACTTCGACGTCTCCGAGCGGTTCATTGCCCAGGCGCTCGCCGATAAGGGGGGCCACAAGGGACCCGCGTCCGACGACGAGATCCCGATCACCCTGGTGCTCAAAGAGACCGGCTACGAGGTCGACGGCATCGTGGACGCCGTCGACAACACCGTCGACCCGGCGACGGGTACCATCCAGATCCGGGGCCGCTTCCCCAACCCGGACGCCATGGTGTTTCCTGGCTTCTTCGTGCACGTTCGGATTCCGGGCGAGCTGCTCGAGGACGCCCTGCTGGTGGAGGAGACCGCGCTCGGCACCGACCTCGGCGGCCGCTACCTGATGATCGTCGGCGACGGCGACGTGGTCGAGAAACGCTACGTCGAGCCGGGTCCGCTCGAGGAGGACATGATGCGTGTGATCCTCGACGGGCTCGAGCCGGGGGAACGGTACGTCAGCGAGGGACTGCAGCGGGTACGGCCTGGCCTGCCGGTGTCGCCGGGCGGGAGTGCATCGTGAGCCGGGCCGCCGGAAAGAGGCGGTAGTCGATGTTCAGCCGCCTGTTCATCTACCGTCCGATCCTCGCGTCGGTGATCTCCATCGTCATCGTCTTGGTCGGCATCATTTCGATCCCGCTGCTGCCGGTGGAGAGCATGCCCGACATCACGCCGCCTTCGGTGCAGGTCTCGACGAGCTACCCGGGCGCCGGCGCGTCGGTAGTCGCCGAGAGCGTGACGGCCCCGATGGAGGAGAAGATCAACGGCGTCGAGAACATGATCTACATGTCCTCCAAATCGGCCTCCGACGGCAGCTGCAACATCACCATTACCTTCGAGATCGGCACCGACGTCGACATGGCGACCGTCCTGGTGCAGAACCGGGTCAACGAGGCGCTGCCGGTGCTGCCCGAGGAGGTCAAGCGCCAGGGGGTCAAGGTCGAGAAGCAGTCCACCAACATCACCCTGATGGTCAACATGGTGTCTCCGGACGGTCGTTTCGACGAGCTCTACATCTCCAACTACGTCACCACCAGAATCAAGGACGTGCTTGCGCGGGTGAACGGAGTGTCCAAGGTCAACGTGTTCGGCGCCAAGGACTTCGGCATGCGGATCTGGATCAACCCCGACCGCCTGCGCGCCCGCGACCTGACCACGGTCGACCTCATCCAGGCACTGCGCGAACAGAATGTGCAGGTGGCCGCCGGCCAGATCGGCGCCCAGCCGGCGCCTGCGGACCAGCCGTTCGAGTACTCGATCTCGACCCTCGGCCGGCTCGAGACGGTGGAGCAGTTCGAGAACATCATCGTCAAGCGCGGCGAGGCCGGGCAGCTGGTGCGGGTGCGCGACGTGGCGCGGGTCGAGCTCGGCGCCCAGAGCTACAAGTGGTACGCGCAGCTCGACGGCGCGCCGTCCATCGCCCTCGGAATCTACCCCGCGCCGGGCGCCAACGCCCTCCAGGTGGCCGACGGGATCAAGGCCGAGATGGCCGCGCTGGCACAGGAGTTCCCCGAGGGCCTGGAGCACCGCATCCTGTACGACACCACCGAGTACATCACCCAGTCGCTCAAGGAGGTCGTGACCACCCTGATCGTGGCGGTGCTGCTGGTGATCTTCACGGTGTACATCTTTCTCCAGGACCTCCGCACGACGCTGGTGCCCGCCATAACGATCCCGGTGTCGCTGCTCGGCACCTTCGGCGTCATGCTGGCGATCGGGCTGTCGATCAACGGTCTCACGATGTTCGGACTGATCCTGGTGATCGGCATCGTGGTCGACGACGCCATCGTGGTGGTCGAGAACACCATGCGGATCATCGACACCGAAGGACTGGGCTCCAAGGAGGCCACCGCCAAGTCGATGCTGGAGATCACCGGCCCGGTGGTCGCGACCACGCTCGTGCTGCTCGCGGTGTTCGTGCCGACCATCGTGATGCCCGGGATCACCGGCAGGCTCTACCGCCCGTTCGCGATCACGATCTCTGTGGCGACGCTGTTTTCCTCGCTCAACGCCCTAACCCTGAGCCCGGCGCTGTGCGGCATGCTGCTGCGTCCCTCCCGGGAGCGGAAGCGAGGTCTCTTCGGCCTGTTCAACCGGACGCTCGACCGCGCGACCACCGGATACAACGCTCTGGTGAAGACCCTGCTACGGCGGGCCGCGCTCACAGCGCTGATCTTCGTCGGTCTGCTGACGGCGACCTGGCTCGGGATCGCCAACATTCCAACCGGATTCGTCCCGTCCGAGGACGAGGGCTACTTCATGATCTCGGCGCAGCTTCCCGACGCGGCCTCCCTGGGTCGCACTGAAGAGGTGATGGATCGAGTGTCGGCGATTCTGCAAGAGACTCCCGGCATCCGCGGCAGCATCGTCGTCGGCGGCTACTCGCTGCTCGACGCGGTCGTGGCACCCAACGCCGGCGTCTGCTGGGTGGTGCTCGACCACTGGGACGAACGGTCGACGCCGGAGACCCAGATCCAGGCGATCGTGAACTCGCTGAACCGGCGGTTCGCGGGAATTGCGGGAGCCGTCGTGTTCGCCGTGCGACCGCCACCGATCCAGGGCCTCGGAGCCACCGGCGGGTCGCAGATGGAGCTGCAGGACCGCGGCGGCGCCGGCCTCGAGCTGCTGCAGCAGGTGGCTTACGACATCGTGCAGCAGGGCCCGCAGCACTCCGTGATCGCCGGCATGAACACCACGTTCCGCGCCGGCGTGCCGCAGCTCTACCTCGAGGTCGACCGTGAGAAGGCCAAGAAGCTCGACGTGCCGCTCGACGTGATCTTCAACACCCTGCAGGCCAACCTCGGCTCGGCCTACGTCAACGACTTCAACCTGTTCGGTCGGGTGTGGAAGGTGATGGTGCAGGCCGACGAGCCGTACCGGTTGCGGCGCGACGACGTGGTCAAGCTCCAGGTTCGGAGCCTGTCGGGCAGGATGGTACCGCTGGCCACGCTGCTCAACGTGCAGGACACGGTCGGCCCGACGGTGGAGTCGCGTTACAACCTGTACCCGTCTGCGTCCGTCATCGGCAATCCCAATCCGGGCATCAGCTCGGGCCAGCTGATGGCGGCGATGGAGGACCTGGCGCGGTCGCTGATGCCGCCCTCGATGGGCATCGAGTGGACCGGCGTCGCCTTCCAGGAGCGGGCCGCCGGTGGAGCCGCCGGCATCATCTTCGCCCTCGCGCTGGTGTTCGTCTACCTGTTCCTGGCCGCACAGTACGAGAGCTGGTCGCTGCCGCTCGGGGTGATGTTCACGGTTCCGATCGCCGTGCTCGGCGCCGCGCTCGCGACCCTGGTCCGGGGATTGGACAACAACGTCTACATGCAGATCGGGCTCGTGCTGCTGATCGGTCTGGCCTCCAAGAGCGCCATCCTGATCGTCGAGTTTGCGAATCAGCTGCGGGAGCAGGGCGCAACGGTCTTCGACGCCGCCACCGACGCCGCGCGGCTGCGGTTCCGGGCGATCCTGATGACCGCGTTCTCCTTCATCCTCGGCGTCATGCCGCTGGTGGTGGCCACCGGCGCCGGTGCGGCGAGCCGGGTGTCGCTCGGTACCGCAGTGTTCGGGGGCATGATCCTCGCGACCGTCGGCGGATTGATCATCACGCCGTACCTGTTCTACGCGGCGCAGACGGTGAGCGACAAGCTGAGCCGCAAGAAGAAGGCCGAGCCCACGCCGGCTCCCGCCGACCGGGGGGTGACGCCATGACGATGGCTGGCTCCCGGCGCGCCGTGCCGCTGCTCGCGATCGCGCTCGTGCTTCTGGCGGGCTGTATCACCGTCGGCCCAGACTACGAGCAGCCGGAGACCGAAACTCCGGATGCCTGGCACGCCGCGGCGGTCGCGGGACTGGGCGAAGGGGAGGCACCGCTCCAGACCTGGTGGCAGGTCTTCGGCGATCCGATCCTGGACGATTTGATCCGCCGCGCGACCGAGGCCAACCTGGACCTCGAGCAGGCGCTGTGGCGGGTGGAGGAGGCGCGTGCGTTCCGTGGTGTCGTGGCCGGACCTCGGGTGCCACAGGTGGAGTTCACCGGCGAGTCAAGCCGTTCCAAGCCGAGTGACAACGGACCACTGAGCGAGCTGGCGCCAGAGGGGGGGTTCGAGGCCGGAAACCTGCACGACTACAGCATCGGCGCGGGCTGGGAGCTCGACCTGTGGGGCCGCATCCGGCGGTCGATCGAGTCGGCCGACGCCGCGGTCGGGGCCTCGGTAGAGGACTACCGCGACGTGCTGGTATCGGTGCTGGCCGAGGTGGCCCTGAGCTACGTCGATGTGCGCACACTCCAAGAGCGGATCCGGCTCGCCGAGGCCAACGTCGACGCGCAGCGGGCGACCCTGAAGCTCACCCAGGACCGGTTCAACGTCGGTCTGGTGTCGGCGCTCGACGTCGCCCAGGCCGAGTCCAACCTGGCCAACACGGAGTCTTTGATACCGGTGCTGCAGACCGACCTCCAGCTCTCCCTCAACCGCGTCGCGGTGCTGCTCGGGGAGCCGCCGGGTGCGGTTCACGCCGAGTTGGCCGAGCCCCGCCCGCTGCCGTCCGAGCCGGCCGACGTCGCGGCCGGTGTGCCGGCGGACCTGCTGCGCCAGCGCCCCGACGTGCGCCGGGCCGAGCGCCAGCTCGCCTCGCAGACCGCCCTCATCGGGGTTGCCACGGCCGACCTGTACCCGACGTTTTCTCTGGGTGGGTTCATCGGGGTGCAGGCGGTCGACGGCAGCGACCTGCTGTCGAGTGACAGTGTCACCTGGGGGATCGGCCTGCCGATCCGCTGGGACCTGTTCTCGGGCGGGCGCATCCGGAGCCAGATCCGGGTCGAGGAGGCGCGCAACCAGCAGGCGCTGGCGCGCTACGAACAGGCCGTGCTGTTCGCCCTCGAGGAGGCCGAGGGTGCGATGGTGTCCTACGATCAGCGGCGCAAACGACGTGAGAAGCTGCGGGCGAGCGTCGACGCCACCGAACGTTCGCTGGATCTCGTGATGACCCAGTACACCGCCGGGCTGACCGACTTTCAGAACGTGCTCGACACCCAGCGATCGCTGCTCAACCGCCAGGACGAGCTTGCGGTCACGAGAGGAGCCGTCCGCCGCGATCTCATCGGCATCTACCGTGCCCTCGGCGGCGGTTGGGATCCGGAGGCCGAGCCGCCGGTGCCTCCGGTGGAGGAGGGTTCGTAAGCGAGCTCTTGGTTTCTCCAAGCTGAAATCGCTGGCTGTTGGGCACCATGCGGGTATGTGGGTGTTGGCGGTTTTGCTTGGCGCTTGCGCTTCTTTCGGAGACGGAGACGGAGACGGAGACGGGTGTCAGGCGCCGATGATTCGCACGAGCCGATAGCCGTCCCTGTCCAGGATGACCGCGGCCGGCATGCCGAGCCCGGACCAGAACTCGAAGGTCTCGATCGCGTTGAATCGCGTGACGAACAGGGAGATCACCATGCCGTGCGCGACCACAGCGATCGTCTGCCCAGGGAAGTCGTCCAACGCTTCGACGACGGCGCGGTGGAATCGTTGCGAGGCCATCGAGGCGGTCTCCCGGCCCACGACGTTGGTCTCGGGTGCCGCGAGAAATTCGGCGAACAACTCGCGATAGCGCTCTTCACCAACCACTGCGAGGCCGTACCGGTCATTCTCCTGGAGACCCTCACGAACCTGCAAGGGGATGCCCAGCTCGTCGGCGATGATTTTTCCGGTCTCCCTGGCCTTCGGTTCGACGCTCGTGACGATGGTCGCGGGCTCGAATCCTCCGATTCGGCGCGCCAGTGACCTGCTGAGTTCACGTCCCCCCGGCGTGAGGCGCCACTCGCACGACGGCGTTGCCGGATCGATGTCCGGGGCCGAGTGACGGATCAGGATCAACGAAGGCATTGGGGTCAAGCGGCGCTCGATCGACGGCACCGGTAGGGGAGGGTATCGGATCCGTGTGGTCCGAGCCAGGGTCTCCGGGGCGCGCACTTCCACGACACAACAGTCTGCCGTCATCCTGAGCCCTCGAGGGCCCGTGCGAGCCGACAGAGCCGGAGGTATCGAAACAAAGCCTGTCATCTCGAGCGAGCGAAGCGAGTCGAGAGACCCCCTGATGAGTGACCGACCTCGCGATCTCATCGTCTCTCCGGAGATTACGGGAGATGCTTCGACTCGTCGCTCTCCTCGCGGCTCGCCCCTCGCTCAGCATGACAGATTCTGGGGCTGCCTCGCGGTCCTTGCGCAGTGACCCATGTGACCTCTCGACCGCCGACCGTGGATGGGCGTGAGGGCTCGAGGGGAATCTCCCGGAGCGGGTCCGTTCATGCCCGCAGGCCCACAAGCCCCCAAGCCCAGGGGGTCAAGTCCTGGCGAGAAGCGACAGGCGACACGAGACGGCCGGGTGGAGGGATTCCCGGGCACGGACGCGAACGCGGACGCGGACGCGGGATCTCGCATCTCGTATCTCGCATCCGGGTGGGTGGGCGGTGTTCCTCGTTCCTTGCTCCCTGCTTCGGGCGGGTGGGGGATCCAGCATCCAGAATCATGCATCGGCCGGGTGAGAGTGTGACCTCGGGTGGGGCTACTCGCGCCAGTCGTCGATGTCGCGCGACCTGGTTTCCCACTCGACGTAGTCGATCTCCAGAATGGTCGTGGGCTCGTCGGTGAGCCACACGACCAGCCGGCGTCCGTCGGTGAAGTAGACGTCGCCGGTCAGGTTCTGCCGCGGGGCCTCGCGCGGTGCGGCGCCGACGCCAGCGGCGTAGCCGAAGGCCTCGAGCGACTGCGAGTAGATCAGGTCCTGAACCAGATTCTCCCGGGTGTCGTCCACGTCGGGATCGATCCGGTGGGTCGTCAGCGTCGGACTCTTGCTGGTGAACCGGCTGCCGATGTCCCGGCTGATCTGGCCGACCCGCACCGGTTTGCCGTCAAAGGTGACCGGCGCCAGCCAAAGCCGGAGGTGGTTGCGGTAGTGGATGTTCGAGCGCACCTTCTGCAGGGCGATGTCCTGCGATCGGCCGAACAGGTAGAGCGAACTGATCGGAGCGTAGCGGTAGGCGCCGCCGAAAAGACCGTACACACCGGTCTTGATGGCAGAGCCTGTGCGCAGCGACTCGGTGGGGTCCCAGCCGGCGCGAGAGAACGCCGGCCACACGGCATGCTCGTCGCCTATCACCACGAGGTTGACGGGATCTCCGTTCCTGGTCCCGTCGGCGTTGGTCACGCAACACGGGAGCTGTTTGATCCACGCGCGCAGACCGTCGGGATCGAGGTCGGCGATTTCCTGATCCGGGTACAGGCTGTCGACATCGACACGGTGGTAGTCGGCCTTGAATCCCGGCACCTCGACCAGGAATTCGAAGGTTTGACGCCAATCCGGCCCCACCACCTCGGCCATGACCAACCGGACGCCCTTGTCGCGGTTTGCGTAGACGAAGCCGGACACAGTCTCGCCGCCTCTGACCTCGAGTTTAATCTGTCGGTCGAGGAAGAAATCGGCGGCTTCGCGGTGCGACTCCTTCCGCCACGTCCAGCCCGCCTTCTGGGCGGCCTCGAGCGGCGAGAAGTAGAACGGGTCCAGGCTCGACGGCAGGAACAGCATGGGCCGGTTGGTATGGTTGGTGATCTCGAGCCAGATCGGCTGGATACCCTTCTTGTACAGCTTTCCGTCGAAGGCCTGTTGAGCCTCGTCCGCCGACAGCACCGCGACCGTGATGGTGACCTCATCGGTGCTCTGGGTCTCGGCGCGGTCCATGAACGGCACCTGGTCGATCGGTGTGGGACTGAAGGATCTGCAGCCTGCGGTCGCCGCCAGCGCGACCGCCAGCCCAATGAACGATAACCAACCGCACCGCATGTTCGATCTGCGCCTTTCGTCGAATGTGTTTCTGACACGATAACAGAGAATCCCATGTCCGGGAGAGCGAAAGGGATGCGCGAGCTGCTCAAAGTCTACGCGGTATGTTGGCGTTGGCCACTGGGACGGTGTACGGTGCTCAGCGAGGCACTCGGCTAAAACGCGGGTCGGTGAAACCCGTCGTGGGGAGGAATCAGATGCGAAGAGTCGTCGGACTGTGGATCGTGTTCTTGGTTTCCGCTGTTCCGGTGTTCGCCGGGACCAAGGTGTACGTCGACTACGACCGCACTGCGGATCTCGAGTCGTACAAGAGCTTCGCCTGGGGGCCGACCCTGCAGATGAATCCGGCCTTCGACGACGCCGCACCGCTGGCCCATGCGTGGATCAAGAACGCAGTCGAGTATTACATGATCAAGGGAGGGTTGATCGAAGACCTCGAGGATCCCGACCTCAAGGTCACCTACTACTCGAGCCACAGCGAGCTCGTCCAGGTCCAGACGATTCATGCCGGGTACGACTTCGGTGGGGGCTGGTACCGCGACCCGATCTGGGGTCCCATGAGCGCCACCTCCACCGCCGTTCAGACCTACGACAAGGGCACCCTGGTCATCGACATCTGGGACGCCAGGACCAAGAAGGCGGTCTGGCGCGGCGTCGCCACGGGGGTGGTCAAAGAGGACCCGACCAAGATGACCAAGCAGATCGACAAGGTGATCGCCAAGATGGTCAAGAAGTTCCAGGATTTGCGTCGCAAGGAGAAGTGAGCAGTAAGCAGTTAGCAGTTAGCAGTTAGCAGTGAGCAGTGGGCAGTTCCCCCGCCCGCCCGGGTGACGGATGGCAGGTCGCAGTGAGCAGTCAGCCGTTCCCCCGCCCGCCCGAGGGGCAGGGAGCACGGGAAACGGGGTCGGTACCGCCGCTCGTCGGGGCTGACATCGGACAGCACTGATACCATCTGGGTGCCAACGGCCAACATCCGTGAGCGGTGAGCCGCGAGCCGAGGGGGACGCATCCTCTTGGCGGCCAACGGCCAACGGCAAACGGCCAACGGCCAACTGTGGAGGTCGACATGGACCGGGAGCATGCGGCGCTGCGGCTGTCGGCGATCGGGGCTCTGTTTTCCGCAGTGCTCGGAATCGCGTTCTTCTTTCTGACCGACTCCGAGGCGATCCTGCTCGACGGGTTCTTCTCGTTCATCGGTTTCGGCATGGGGCTGGTGACGATTCGGGTGGCCCGCCTCGTGCAACAGCCGGACGACGAACGGTTCCAGTTCGGGTATGCGGCGTTCGAGCCGCTGCTCAACGCGGTCAAGGGCCTCGTCATTCTCGCGGTGTGCGCGTTCGCGTTTGCCTCGGCGGTCGGCGCGGTGCTCGACGGCGGCCGCGAGATCGACGCCGGGTGGGGCATTGCCTACGCCGGCATCGCCACGGTCGCGTGTTTCGCGATCGCGGCATACCAACGTCGGGTCGCACGCACCACCGGCTCCGCCCTGGTCGAGGTGGATGCCAAGAGCTGGCTGGTCGACGGATTGATGAGCGTCGTCGTCGCCGGGGCGTTCGTGATCGCCTGGGCGATCGAAGGGACCCGCTGGTCCGCCGCCGGACCGTACATCGATCCGGTTTTGGTGATGGTGCTGGTGGTGCTGATGGTCGGCGTCCCGGTGAGGATCGTCCTGAGAGGGGTAGGCGAGCTGCTCAAAGTGGCGCCCGATCAAGAGGTTCAGCGTGACATCACGGCGCGTGTCGAGGCCGTGCTGGATGCAGCGGAGATGCCGAAGCGGGTGATCCGGATGGTGCGCATCGGCCGCGAGTTCTGGCTCCTCAACCACATCCTCGTGCCTGCCGACCGTCGGGTGTGTGATGTCGCGGACCTCGACGAGATCCGCGCCGCGATCGTCGACGCCGTTGCAGAAACCGAGCCGGGCATGGTGGTCGATACCGTCTTCACGGCAAAGAAGGACTGGGTCGTCTAACCCGTCCGCCCCACCAGTCGCTCGCTCCGTGTCGCGTGTCGCTGGCCTGCCGCTTTCCCAGGGTTGCCCTCAGGGCGGGAGGGCGGTCGAGCGGCCAGCGGCAAGCGACGGAGGGGCGGGTGGGGGCCGGTCAAATCACCAGCGACCAGTGGCCAGCGACGGGCGGGTCGGGGAGGCTCCGGCTACAATGCAGCAACGCCGATGCGGACGCTTCCTCTCATTACCCTGATCCTGACAGCGCTGCTGGTGGCACCCGTCTTCGCCCAGGACGAGGACGTGGACGCGTCCCTGCTGCCGGCGGATGCGGGGACGGTCAAGGACGTGAGTTCCCAGTCGCTGCAGATCTACCGCTTCCCGATCTCGTACAACGTCCGCCGCCTCGAAGAGAAGCCATGGGGCTTGCGGGTGTACCTGCCCGTCTCGCTCGGATCGGTCGAGCTCGAGGCAGCGACCGACGTTGGCGACTTCATCGACAGCATCGGCTCGATCGCGGTGGTGCCCGGGGTCGAGTTTCTGGTTCCGGTGGGCCAGCGGTGGGTCGTGAAGCCATTTGCCGAGGTGGGCGTCGGCAATGATTCGGTCACCGATGGGGTGCAGGTGCTGTATTCGGTAGGTATGCGGGCGCGGGCGGAGTACGAACCGCGGCCGTTTGACGTGATGTTCGGCGGCGCCTTTCGGTACCGCAACAACACCACCTCGCAGGCGGTCAACAACTGGTACTCGACGGTCGAGGTCGGGGCCGACGCCCAGCTGCCGCTCGGATTCTCTCTCGGATCGAGGTCCGCGCAGGGGGGCCTGTACGCGATCATGCGGCACTTCACCGACCTCGAGTTCGAGATCATCACCGAGGGCCCGATCGACATCGAGTGGAACTACGAGGTTGGGCTGAGCTTCTCCACCGAGCCGGTGCTCCGTCTGTGGAAGGTCAAGCTGCCGTGGATCGCGCTCGGCTACCGGTTCGGCGACCGCCAGAGCGGCGTCAGGCTGAACTTCACGTTTCCGTTTTGAAACGGCCCGCACCCATCCCCCCACGCCGAATGATCCACGGATCACACAGATGGTGCCTTCTGTGTGGATCTGCGTGGATCCGTGTCATCCGTGGGGAACCCCGGGAGGGCGGGGGGTCTCAAGCCCACGAGCCCACAAGCCCGCACGCCCTTGGCGGGCGGGCCGGGCACGGACGCGGACGCGGAC
>JBFELO010000067.1:0-25869 GCA_041552055.1 Candidatus Sulfomarinibacteraceae bacterium
ACACTTGAGTGTGTTGCGAGACGCCCGCCTGGTGCTCGTCGAGGCGCACGGCACCAGGCGTTACTACCGGATCGATCCAAGCGGTCTGGAGCCACTCCGGCGCTACCTCGAGAATTTCTGGGACGACGTTCTGACGGCCTTTCGGCAGGCCGCCACACCGAGCAAGGGAGGATCTCATGACAGACACGACCCCCGTGATTGAACCTGTCCGCCGATCGGTGGATGTGAGCTGTCCGGCGATCGACGCGTTTCGCATCTTCATCGAGGACATCGACTCCTGGTGGCCGCTGTCGACCCACTCGATCGGGCAGGAGACGGCCGTCTCGTGCCTGTTCGAGGGACGTGAGGGCGGCCGAATCTACGAGACCCAGGCCGACGGCTCGTTCCACCTGTGGGGCACGGTGACCACGTGGGAGCCCCCGGCGCGCGTGGTCTTCAGCTGGCATCCCGGCCGTGACGCGATCACAGCCCAGGAGGTCGAGCTCCGGTTCGTGCCGCTCGACAACGGCACCCGGGTCGAGCTCGAACACCGCCACTGGGAAACCCTAGGTGATCGCGCAACGGAGATGCGCGACGGGTACCAAACCGGCTGGGCCGGAGTGCTCGCGCGCTACGTGGCCAAATGTTCCGATGACGCCGCCGACTGATGGAACCTTCGAGTTGATGTCCCCGACCCTCACGTAACCCTTGGCGAGGGAGGCGCAAAGTTCTGCCTGGATGAGGGGGAAGAAGCCATGAAGTCAAAGCTCGAGATCGCCCTGCTCCTGGTCGCGTGCGGGCTCGCCACTACGGCTCCAGCGAGCGACGTTGAGCCGACGCCCGACATCGCGCGGGCGACGTTCGCGGGCGGTTGTTTCTGGTGCATGGAGCCGCCGTTCGACAACCTCGAGGGAGTACTCTCGACGACCTCGGGCTACGCGGGCGGCCGCGTCAAGAATCCGACGTATCAGGAGGTGTCCGCCGGCGGCACCGGTCACGCCGAGGTGGTCCAGGTGGAGTACGACCCGAGCGTGGTCAGCTACCGGGAACTTCTCGACGTGTTCTGGCGCAACATCGATCCGACGTCCAAGGATCGCCAGTTCTGCGACCGCGGTTCCCAGTACCGGTCGGCGATCTTCTACCACGACGAGGCACAGCGCGCCGCCGCCGAGCAGAGCCGGGCAGAGCTGGAAACCACAAAGCCGTTCCGCGACCCGATCGTCACCGGAATAGTGGCGCTCGATGTGTTCTACCCGGCCGAGGACTACCACCAGGATTACTACGAGAAGAACCCCCTCAAGTACAAGTACTACCGCTACGGCTGCGGCCGCGACAGGCGACTCGAGGAGCTGTGGGGCTCGGAGGGGATGAGGGAGTGAGGGGCGAGGGCTCCCCCGCGCGCCCCCGGACGAGAGATGCGAGATACGAGATCCCCCGCCCGCACGGCGCGCTGTCGTCGGCCTGCCATTCGCTTCCCCCCTCTGACACCCAAGGCGACCTCTCCCCGAAGCGCTCCCCGTGGGTGCCCCCTGTCACGATGTTGGGACCCGAGAGAACCGCCCCACCGTCGCGACGGTGGACCCGACATTGTGAAAGACGGCACGCCCGCACAGCGCGCCGTCGTCGGTCTCTCGGTCGCAGCGGACCGCTGACACCCAGGGCGACGCTCATCCCCTCACCCCCGGGCGCCGTGGGCGCCGGTCGAGCCCTCATGCCCTCATCCGGTCTCGTTGGTCGGCGGCCGAGAGGACGCGAGGGCTTCGTCGTGTGATTCGCGAAGTGAATTGCTAGCGAGGGCCGTCCTGGATCAGGTGGCGCTGCAGGAACTCGGTCTTGAGTCGATGGAAGTGGTGCCGGTGGTGAGACACGCGAGTGCCGTGTCGCACCCTCGGGTACACCATCATGTCGAACAGCTTGCCGGCCTTGACGTACTCCTCGGCCATCATCAGGGTGTTCTGCAGGTGGACGTTGTTGTCCATGGTGCCGTGGCAGATCAGCAATCGCCCCTCCAGGCCGGCCGCGAAGTTGAGCGGCGCGCTGTTCCGATACCCGTCCCGATTGTCGGAGGGCAGGCCCATGTAGCGCTCGGTGTAGATCGTGTCGTACAGCTCCCACGCGGCCACCGGAGCGTACGCGACACCGACCTTGAAGTGCTCGGGCGCCTTGTTCATGGCTGTGAGCACCATGTAGCCGCCGTAGCTCCCGCCGTACACGCCGATCCGTTCCGGATCCACGTAGGGAAGGGTCTTGAGGTACCGCACGCCCGCGACCTGATCCGCGAGCTCCTGCTCTCCCATCCGGCCGCGAATCGCGGCCTCGAACGCGTGGCCGCGGCCCCACGATCCCCGGTTGTCGAGGCTGAACACGATGAGGCCTCGCCGCGCGAGGTTCTGGTAGTAGAGGAAACGCTCCTCGCCCCACCTGTTGACGACCTGTTGGCTGTTGGGCCCACCGTAGACGTAGACCAACACGGGGTAGCGCCTGGACGCATCGAAGTCCGGCGGCCGCAACATCCAGGTGTACAGCGTCTCGCCGTCGTCGGTCGTCAGGCTGCCGAACTCTGGGGCGACCAGGGAGACTGAATCGAGCGCCGGGATGCGGCCGTCGTGAACGGTTCGGACCCGACGTCCCGACACGTCGTACAGCTCGACACGATCGGGCGTGGTCACGTTCGACCAGGTGTCGAGCAGGTGGGCACCGTCCGGTGCCAGCTCCGCCGAATGGGTCCCGCCTTGCGCGGCCAACAGCCGGGCGCCGCTGCCGTCGAGACCCACCGAGTACAGGTGGCGCTCGCGACAATCCTCCGCGTTGGCCTGAACGACGACGCGGGTGCGCGCCGCATCGAGGCCGTACACCTCGTCGACCTGCCACGGGCCCTCGGTCAGCCGGCGGATGACGCGGCCGTCGATCCCGTACAGGTAGAGGTGTCGCCAGCCGTCTCGCTCTGACGACCACACGAACCGCTGCCGATCCACGAACGTCAGATCGTCGCGAACGTTGACCCAGGCGCCATCCTGCTCGGCGAGCACCAACCGCGACGCGCCACCGTCCGCCGACGCGAACCGCAGCTCGAGTCGGTTCTGGGCTCGATTCAAGATCTGAAACCACAGCTCGTCGCCGACGGGAAGCCACCCGACTCGCGCGATGTAGCCATCCCCCACCCCGGTGGGAATCCAGGAGGTCGCGCCGGTCTCGAGGTCCACCACGCCGAGCCGTACCTCGGCGTTGGCCCCTCCGGCCTTCGGGTACTTCTGCTCCTCCAGATGGGCGATCAACTCGAGCTCGTCGG
Organism: Candidatus Sulfomarinibacteraceae bacterium; assembly: GCA_041552055.1. GTDB lineage: Bacteria > Acidobacteriota > Thermoanaerobaculia > Thermoanaerobaculales > Sulfomarinibacteraceae > JBFELO01. Next base: position 3,269 of record JBFELO010000067.1, read on the forward strand.
TGATCGGAAACGTGGTCACCGGCGAGGTGTCGTACTGGACGTACGCGATCCGACGGCCGTCCGGCGACCACCAGAACGACTTCTTGATGTCGAGCTCCTCCTCGTGCACCCAGTCTGCAACCCCGTTGAACAGCTCCCCGTGGTCACCACGATCGGTCAGCCGGTGCTCGCGGCCGGTGGCCAGCTCCAACCAGTAGAGGTCGCCGTCACGCGCGAACGCCAGCTTGGTGCCGTCGCCACTGTAGGTCGCATACAGCTCCGGAGCGGGACCCTCGGTGAGGTACCGTGCGTCCCCGCTCTCCAGGTCGAGCAACGCCAGGTCGTCGCGCCGCAGGCGCACGTAGGATCGCCCATCCGGGCTGATGACGGGCCGCCTCCCCACACGGGAGTGACGGTTGACGTCATCCATGGCCGGCTTGGTGTACTCGGGACGCAACGCACCAAGCCGGCGCGTCAGGTCATCCCAGTCCACCACCAATACGGTCCCGCCGCTGGTAACGCTCTCGCGCCACAGTCCGTCGACGTCATCGCGTTGCTGGCGATACAGGAACGATCTACCGTCGGGCAACCACGTCAACTCGGTCGGGGCGGTGGTTTTGAAGGTCTCTTTTTTGAAGATGTTTTCCAAGGTGAGACCGTCTCCATCGGCGGTGGCCGGCGCGGCACTGGCCAGCACCAGCGTGACCACGCACAGAATGGGAACGACATGAGCGGCTCGGACATTCGACATCGGCGCCCTCCGGACCAGAAATGCGCACTGACTTTATCCCGGAATCCTCACCGGGTTCGCGCGGTCAACATCAAAGGTGGGTAGATGACTTGATAAGCTCGGTCGCTGCGTCGGGGTTGAGGGGGCGGGCGAACCAGAACCCCTGGCCGAGGGGGCACTGCATCTGCCGCAGGCGGATCGCCTGCTCTTCGGTCTCGACTCCTTCGGCGACGACGCCGATGCCCAGGTCGTCCGCCAAAGTCAGGATCGTCTTGACGATATTCCTCGAGTCGCTCGTCAACCCCATCGTTCGTACGAACGAGCGGTCGATCTTGAGTGAGTCGTACTGGAACCGCTGCAGATAACTGAGCGACGAGTAGCCGGTGCCGAAGTCGTCGATGCTGAGCTGAACGCCGAGCGAGCGCAGCTCTCGCAGCTTGGCCATCACCTCGTCGCCGTGGTCGACGACGACGCTTTCGGTCACCTCGAGCCAGAGGCATTCGGGTGGCAGGCCGGTTTCAGCGAGAATCGCCATCAGTTGCTCGACCGCACCCGGCTGCATGAACAGCTTGCCCGAGAAGTTGACACAGATGAACAGCGGAGGGTCGGACGGGTAGGCGAGCTGCCACGCGCGGGCCTGGAGACACGCCTGGCGAAGCGCGACCCAGCACAGCGGAACGATCAGCCCGGTCTCCTCCGCGATGGCGATGAACTGCTCGGGGGCGACCAGGCCGCGGTCGGGATGGTTCCACCGCACAAGGCTCTCGAAGCCGACGATGCGACCACTGTCCAGGGCAACGATCGGCTGGTAGTGCATGACGAAGTCGTCGCGATCGAGCGCCCGCCTGAGATCGGTCTCCAGGGCGAGCAGTCGGACCGCGTGCCGGTGCATCTCCTGGTCGAAAACTTCGTACCGCGCCCTGCCCGCTGCCTTGGCGCGGTACATCGCGATATCCGCGTCGCGGAGGATGTCTTCCGGCTTCTCGATCGAGGGGCTCGACAGCGCGATTCCGATGCTTGTCGTGACGAACACATCGTGGCTGTCGATGGCGAACGGATCCGAGATGATGTCCTGCAACCGCTCGGCCACGTGGATCGCGTCGCCGACATCCTCGACGGAACTCAGCAGGATCGCGAACTCGTCCCCACCGAGCCGGGCCACGGTGTCCCCGGGGCGCAGAGTTTTCTCGAGTCGTCGTGCGATGCCCCGCAACAGGTTGTCGCCGGTCGTGTGACCGAGGCTGTCGTTGATGTTCTTGAACCGATCGAGGTCGAGAAACAACACCGCGAACAGGACGTCGGCCTGTCGGCGCCTGGCAGACAACACCATGCCCAGGCGATCGACGAACAGGGCCCGATTGGCGAGCCCGGTCAGGCCGTCGTGAAACGCGTCGTACACGAGCTGTTGCTCGGCCCGTTTTCGAGTCGTGATGTCGGTCTGTGATCCCGCCATCCGCGTGACCTTGCCGCTCCGGTCTCTGACCACCACTCCACGCGTGAGAACCCAGCGATCCTCGCCCTCCCTCGTGCACACCCGATGCTCGTGCTCGAAGTGCCCGTCATCGTTCTCGAAGTGCGCCTCGAAGGCGCTCCTGAGCGCCTCGCGGTCATCGGGATGGACGGTCCGGAACCAGTCGTCCGGGTGGTCGCCGATCTCGTGGTCCTCGTACCCCAGCATTTCTTTCCAACGTGGTGACAGGTAGACCGAACCTGTCGCCAGGTTCCAGTCCCACACGGCATCGTTGGCGCCACGCACGGCCAGCGCGTACCGTTCCTCGCTCTCGCGCAGCGCCTCTTCCGCATGATGACGCTCGAGCGCGTAGCGGATCGACCGGGTCAGCAACGCGCCATCGATGTGACGCTTGACGAGATAATCCTGGGCTCCCTCGGAAACCGCCTGGAGCGCCACCTTGTCATCCTCGAGGCTCGTCAGAACGATGACGGGAACATGGGGGTGCTCCCGGTGCACCGTACGGAAGGTCTCCAGTCCGTGGCTGTCGGGCAGGGAGAAGTCGAGCAGAGCCAGATCGGGCACATCGTCACGGAGCACTTCCAGCCCGGACTCGAGTCGATCGCAGTGGATGAGCTGAATCGCGTTCCCGGCGGCACGACCGAGGACGGTCTTGACCAGGGCAGCGTCGTCGGGGCTGTCCTCCACGAGCAACACGGTGACCGGTTCCGCCCGGTCAGTCACTGACCCCATCATGCTCCCCTCATCGCCGGGATGGTTCGTTTCGGCAGTGCGACGAAGAACGTCGCGCCTTCCTTCGATTGCGATTCTACCCAGATCCGGCCGCCGTGGCGCGTGACGATCCTCTTGCACACGGTGAGGCCGATTCCGGTACCAGGGTATTCCTCCTGCGTGTGGAGCCGTTGGAACATCTGGAAGATGCGTTTCGACGATCGCGGATCGATCCCGATCCCGTTGTCGTGAAAAGACAGGATCCACTCCTCCGAGTGCTCCGTAGCCGACATTCGGATTCGGGGCGGCTGATCGCCTCTGAACTTGAGCGCGTTCGAGAGCAAGTTCTGGAATAGCTGCTCCATCTGGGCTTCGTCCGCCATCACCGCCGGCAGGTCCTCCGTGACGATCTCGGCTCCGGCGTCGGTCACCTCGTCATCCAGCATGTTCAGCACCTTGTCGCGAACTCTGTTCAGGTCAACGGGCTCGAACTGCTGATCCGATGTATCGATCCGCGAGTACCGCAGCACGGCGTCGACCATCCGCTGCAAATTGGCTGCCCCGCTGATCGCGTGCTCGAGAAACTCGCGCCCCGACTCGGTCAGGTTGTCTCCGTCCCTTTCGTTCAGAAGGTCCAGGAACCTCGACACCGCATTGAGTGGCTGTTGCAGGTCGTGGGACACGACGTACACCATCTGCTCCAGCTCTTCGGCGGACTGCTCGAGCTGAGCGGATTGCTTGACGATGGTCTCGGTCTGAGTGGGAGCCACGCCCGCTTCGTCGACAACGCCGAGCAGCTGTCGCGAGCTGGGCAGCTCACCCTCGACCCACCGGGCACTCATACGGACCCGTACCGGGGATCCGTCGTCACGCCGAAGCTCCGTCTCGATATTGCCCAGTGTTTCCCTCGAGTCGAGGCCCACGCGCCACCGCTCGGCCGCTGCCTGATCTACGAACAGCTGATCGATGGAGCGACGAATGACCTCTTCCGGTTGTCGGAAGCCGAGGATCCGCGCAAACGCCTGGTTCGCCTCCACGATCTCTCCACTGGAGGCGGCCACGAACGCTCCGGACGGTAGACCCTCGAAGATGCGACGGTAGGGCGCGTCTTTCGCGGTGTCGAGGGCCCTGCGCCGCGCTCGGTACAGGGCGCTCCGGACAGCCACCGGCAGCCGGGAAAATCCGTCGCTGCTCTTCGGCACGAACGCGTCCACTCCGAGCCGGATCGCTTCCTCGATCACATCGTTGGACAGGCTCGAGGTGAACAGCACGACGGCGCAGTCTGGACGCAGCTCGCGGGCGAGCCGAATCACCTCCGCGCCCTCGATCCACGGCAGCTCGAACTCCGTGATGACCAGGCCGAATCGACCGGAGTGGAGCGATCGCGTCAGCACGCCCGCGTCGGCAACGGGTTCCAGGGTGACCTCTCCAAACGCGCCGATGAGCACCAGAGCGGCCAGCTCTCGATCACTCTCGCTATCATCGACCAGGAGAATTGGCGGAAGTAGATTCACCGTCCGACTCCATTCCCGAGCCGTCGGCCCCGCGAGTCCGAAACTGGTCTCGCACGGTACAGATTCCGCCCAGTCTGTTTCAGCGATCGACTCCTGAGCGTCGCGACGCAAGCCTCTTGGGGCCGAGTATAGCACGCGATGATGGGATTCCGCCGATCGTTCACGGGACACGCACCGGAGATCAAGTCTCGAAATCGAGCCTTCTGCAGAATGTCTGGTCGCGCGAAGTGTGTGACTGTCTGCCGGTGGGAAAGCCCCTCCTTTCCCCGCGCGAACCTATATCTCCGCCCGCAACCCGGACTGACCCGCACCATCCCAGGCCTCCGACTGGATCCAGTTGTCCAGAATGCTAGCACAGGATGTCGATGTCGGAGACGTTTTTCGCCCGCCCTTCGCAGCTCTGCGGCTCGCGATCGGTGATGTTTGCGTGCCCTGATCGTCCGGTTGCATCAGGGGGATTGGCCGCATCCGTCTCCGTATCCGAACGGAGATCGATGAGGTCTCAGCGCTCCCATCGGGTACGGCGACGTTGACGGAGCCGGGTAGGGTCCAAAGCGGAGCGTCCTCCGCGCCGAAGCTGCGGCCTAATGGCGGACGGCGACGTACTCCTGGATCCTGTGACGTAGAATGAAGGAACGCTCGACGGAGAAACCGGATAGGAGGCGTTCAACCGCAGCCGGCGGACGCCGCGGACACTCGACCACGGCCAAAGTCTCGCCTTCGCACATCACCGCAGAGCGATCAACGATCGTGTACTTGGGAGGTGCAGCAGGAACCTCTCCGCTTGTCGCGATCATCGCGAACAGAATTGCCCCGTCGCGGCACAGAGCCCGTAGCCTCTCGACGACCGCCTCGACCCTGCTGTCGTCGAGGTAGTTGATCAGATCCCACGCGATCACCAGGTCGAAGACACCCCAGTCTGACGGCAGCATCTTCCGGGCCAACCGCCGAAGCTCCTGTCCGTCGGCTTCGCCGAACTCGGAGATCGGGCCACCCTGGCCCAAAAGGTCAACGTAACGAATGTGCCGGCAGATCTCGGAAAGGTACTCGAAGTTGGCAGGCACCGCGGGTCCGAGGTCGAGAACACGGACCGACTCCCGCTCGCTTACCGTCTCGAGCACGACCTCCAACCCCGGGCTATGGTGCTCCGTCGGGGCCGCTTCACTGGCTTTGTCAGTCGGGCCCGCGGGATCTCGCGATCGTGCAGACCAACTCATCACACCTAGGAGGCTTTTTCTTCGGCCTTGCCGGGGGCTTTCTCCGGTTGTACTCCCGCCTTGTCCTGCGATGTTCCAGCCACGGCGGCCACCTTGGCGGCGAACTCGTGGGCGCTCCGCTGGTCCTGCATGTCGACGCCACCTCGGAAGGTCGCGCCATCTTCGAGGGTGACGCGCGGCGCCGTGATATTCCCCTGGACCTTCGCGGTACGACGAAGCACGATCTGCTCTTCGCCCTGGAGGTCCCCCTCCACCTCGCCATCCACGACGACCGATCGGCCGAAGATGTTGGCCTTGACGCGACCTTCGGGACCTACGGTGACGTTGTGCTTCTTCAAGTTCACCGTGCCGTCGATCCGTCCCTGGATGACGAGGTCCTCGTCACCGGTCACGTCTCCCTTGATTTTGATCGAGGGGCCGATGGTCGCCGACCCAGACCCTCTCGTCGGAGGACTGGCCGGCTTCGCCGTGGTCTTCGCCGGCCCAGCGGCTTGGGCCATCCCCTCTCCGGACTCATCCAGCTCGCCCCGTTTGAACATGGCTCCCTCCGAAAATCTCGCCCGTATCATCTCTCGGGCACGGTTTCCAAGGAGTACTCTATCAACGAGTCGGGTCGTGGTTCCGTGGCCCTGGTCACGCACGACCTCGATTGTGGTCGGGAATCAAGCGACACAAACGACGGATTATGCTCATTCGCGGCCCGCAGCAGACACTCGGCGAGTCGCGCGGGTTAACCTCCGGCGGCCTCCTGCGCGGACGCTTCGAGCGCGCGGCCTACCTTCTGAAGCTTTCCCTCGAGGTCGGTGGTCGAGCCGATCGGGAGGTCGTGGGGTTCGTTGTCTCCGTAGAACACCATTGTCACGCGCCCGTCCACGATGATCGGGATCACCACGGATTCCTCCGGCCAGCCTCCGCCAAGCAGATCGAACAAGGTCTCATTCCATCGATTGCGACCGGCCGCCCCGCGGAAGGCGACACCGGAAGAGATGGCTGTGGTAATCACCGAAGACTCATCGACCGGCATCCACAGCCTCCGCACACGCTGACTCGGGGGTTCGGCGCCCGCGGCGAGCCCGAATTGAGCAATGCCTCGCAGACCGTGACTCTGGACTGCGAAGACCACCCCTCGATCGAACACGCGACGGGCGCTGTCGAACACCTGGCGGACCGTCTCGGCGGTCACCGAAGGGGCGCTGAAATCTCCAACCACCTCCCTGAGGCCGGCCTCTTCTTCTTCACCCGCCGGCTCGACATCGGCGGCGTCGAAGACCGGATGCCTCTTGGAGGCCGCTTCCGCGTCCTCGCCCCGATCGCGCATGTCTTCGTCACGTTTGCGGGCGGCGTCAAGCGCCACTCGGCGCGCGTCCAGCGGCTGTTCGACCACCAGATCCCGCGCGTCAACCTCGACCTCGCCGTGGTCCTCGAGGGTCAGGCTGCGGAACATGAAGAAGCCTCGCTCCCACGAGAACATCTCCCGCAGGACGTTGAGCACCTGGTGCTGAAGAGCCCGCTGCAGGTCCGTACCATCGAGCGCTCCCATCTCGACGAGGATCATTCCGAGCCGCTTCTCCTCACCGGTCTTGTGCTGCCGCTTGAGCGCCTCGACCAGCTCGGCCTCCGAGGCCATGTTCATCGCGATCACGATGCTCCCGAGCGTCTCACGGATGGTGTTGGAGGCCGCGTAGATGATCTTGCCGTCACGGAATACGATCAGGCCCTCCTCGGTCCCGGTCGTGAACGTGAGCTTTCCCGACTTTCCCGCCATGGCCAGGAACTGCAGAATCTCGGCTGCGGGGACATCTTCGAGTCGACCGGCGAGCGCCACGGGTACCTCCAGTCGCGTCGTGCTGGTTCCGTCACCGGAGTTCGTCCTCTTCCCCTCCGGTTGGGGTGTGTGCTTCGTCACTGCAATCCTAACGCATTGCCGTGGGATCCGGCGACTCCACACGTGGTTTCCGCGGCGACCGCCCGACCCGGTGCCCGCACGACCGGGCGCGCCCCCATCAGTAGTCGTGTGTTCCGACGTGAACCGGCACGTGAAACTTCTCCTCGATCTTGGCCGTGATACCGTCGATGTTCATCGGACAGTTCATCAGCGCCGTCGCCTTTTGCACGCACGTGCCGAAGTAGATGGCATCGAAGTCAGTCTGGAGGCTGTCGAGGACAACCTTCTGGAGGTCGATCCTGGGCAGCACCAAGCCGGGGCAGTCCCCGCAGCTCGTCTTGAAAACCACCTGAATGTCATCCTCCATCCCCTCGAACGCGAATGTCTTCTCGTTGACCGCTCGGTAACACTTCGAACAGCCGATGCAGCTGGCATCCTGAATCCGCTCGCAGTAGACGATGCCGATCCGTGTCTTCATGACCGTTTTCTCCTCTGTCCACACCCTATCGCGCGCCGGCTTGGAGAACCACAGTCCTTTGTGCAACCGTGGAAACCGAGGTTCCTTCACGGTCGGCACGAACCCCTCAGCTGCGCCGGGGTTCCCAATCTGGGCGTGGTTTGTGTACGCGCGTCAGCGAGATCTAGACCGGGCGGCGCCGACTCCTGCCCTCATGAGCCGGCGGCCGTGAACCTCCCGACCACCGGGACGTCATCGGATTCCAGGAGCCGGAGCAGCGACCCCAAGATCGCGCGTTGCACACCGGGTTCGTTCGGCACGCCGAGGGGGTAGCCCAGTGGAAAGGGCACCTCGAGCGATCTCGGCACCCCTATCCTGGCCGTGATCTCGGGCAACATCGTGATCGACGCGGTCACGATTCCGCGGCGCTCGAGCTCGGCCTGCGCCAGACCCACGGTCTGGTGACAGACCGGTCACACGGGCACCAGCAAAACGACATCGACTCGATCCTCGATGAACAGATCTGCGACCACCGGCAGGGTGTGCCTCACCAGGCGCCCTCGAGCGGTGATCGATCCCATCAGAGACACGTGACGCGGAGCAACCTCGCCGAGATCACCCGCAGCCGCCATGTCGTGCAGCCGATCCAACGGCAGCCCCATGTTGCGATCGGCCGCGATCCCCGCATGATCGAAGGCGTCGCTCCGGTGGTGTTCCTCGAGCATGCGAACCTCGCTGTCGGCGGGAATCACCCGACAACTGAAGTCCCCTCCCCTCCTTCCGGCGTCGAAGGGGACGTCACCCGGCACCACCAGCCCGGCAGTCGAAACCAGACCGACTCGACAACACGCGATCGGTTGGGCGAGGTGGGTAACTGGGATCGGATCGATCCTGCGCCACGGGTAGGCCCGCGCGAACGCGCGGAGTGAGAACTTGAGGTCGCGGACACGTACCATGCTTCGCCCCCTGGCTGTGGCGGTCGATGAAGTGTAGCCTTGACGAGTCGTGAACAGCACCCCGACACGGATCGGTGAGAGGGCGGGGCGTCACCGTCACGCGTTCCGCGCGCCGATCAGGCTCGCCCAGGTCCGATGCATACCCGCAAGCCCCAACCGTCGTATGAATCGAAGAGGCGGCTCGCACGAAACACGTCCGTACGCCGCCAAAGGGAGGACCCGTGACTCGAATTCTGCAGCGGATTTTGATCGGCATGTTCGCGCTCGTGGCTCTGGCGGTCGTGATCGGCCTGTTTCTGCCGAACTCGGCGCACATCGATCGGTCAATCACCATCGACGTCCCACAGCAGCGCCTGTTCACTCTCGTGAACGGCTTTCGGACCTTCAACCAGTGGTCGCCGTGGCACGACGTAGAGCCGGAAGCGAGCACCACCTTTCGGGGTCCGAACTTCGGCGTCGGCGCCACGATGATGTGGCAGGGCGAACGACTCGGCACCGGCAGTCAGGCGATCATCGCGAGCGATCCGCCGCGCCTCGTTCGGACCGCGCTCGACTTCGGTCCCCGGGGCACGGCGGAGGCCGAGATGGTGCTCGAACCGGCAGCGTCCGGCACCACGTTGACCTGGTCGCTCGACACCGAGTTCGGCATGGATCTGATCGACCGCTACTTCGGTCTCTTCTTCGACGGGCTGGTGGGCGGAATGTACGAGCGAGGGCTCACGAGCCTCAAGACCTACGCCGAGCGCCTGGCCGCACCGCAGGTCGTACGGGAGTTCGAGGAGCGGCAGGTCACCGGGGTGGCGGTCTCGTCGACCGGCCGGGTCTTCGTGAACTTCCCGTTGTGGGGGGGCACTCACGACGTATCGGTGGTCGAACTCACCGAGGATGGACCCGTGCCATACCCGTCCGAATCCTGGAACAGCTGGTCGGTCGAAGGTCCCGCTGATCCGGGTCGACGCTTCGTCTGCGTGCAGAGCGTTTTCGTGGACTCGGCCGACGTCCTGTGGATCCTCGACCCTGCGTCCCCCGGCTTCACCGGCGTGGTCGAGGGGGGTGCCAAGATGGTTTCGGTCGACCTCTCGACTGACGAGGTGACGCGTATCTACCACTTCGACTCCGACGCGGCGCCGCCCGCCAGCTACCTCAACGACGTCAGGGTTGACGTGAGATCACGTACCGCGTACATAACCGACTCGGGATTGGGTGCGCTGGTGATCGTCGATCTCGAAAGCGGAGCCGCACGACGGGTCCTCGAGGACCATCCCGCCCTGCACGCCGAGCCGAACCTCGTGCCGACGATCGGCGGACGGGAGTTGCGCATGGCCGACGGTGCGGTGCCCCAGATTCACTCGGATGGGATCGCCCTCGATACCGAGTCCGGCACGCTGTACCTGCACGCGTTGACCGGGCGCAGGCTGTGGTCGATTCCGACCCGCGTGCTCGATGATCCCGTACTCGACGACAGCGCGATCGCCCAGCACCTCGTCGATCACGGCGAGACGGTGGCCACCGACGGCATGATCGTCGGTACGGGGGGTGCCGTCTACCACTCGGCGATCGAGCACGACGCGATCGTGGTCTGGAGGCCCGACGGGGAGATCGACTTTGTCGCCGTCGATCCGCTGATGTCCTGGCCGGACAGCTTCGCGCTGTCGACCGACGGCTACCTCTACGTGACGGCCTCGCGGATCCACGAGGCCGAGGTGTTCGGGGCCTCTCGAAGCGAGCCGTATCGGGTGGTGCGCGTCACGCTGGACTGACACCGCTCGAGTGCCGCTGCTGGGTTCACGGCGGGTTCGCGTCTTCGAACGGCGCCGAGAAGAAGTCGACCTCGCACTGCAGGGCATACCGGTAGGCTTCGCGCACCTCCGGCCCGTCCTCGGCACAGAGATCGAGCACCGTCTCGAGCTCTGCGGTGAGGTCCTCCAAAGCGTCACTCGAGTAGGCGTCGATCCAGTCGCGGTACGGGTGGTGATCGGAGCTGGAAGCAGCCAAGTCCTGCCCCAGGTAAGCGTACAACCGCATGCACGGGGTCATGGCGGCAACCGTCTCGCCGAGACCGCGGTGCCATGCGGTGGCGAGGAGGAACTCGGTGTACGCCACCGTCGATGGATAGGGCACCACGTCGGCGAGTTCGATCTGAAGCCTTCGCGCCGCTGTTCTGTGCAGCTCGAGCTCCTCCAACACACCGCCCATGAGCCGGTGAAAAATCACCGCCATTGCGTGGCGCCCCTCGCAGCGGGCAGCGGCCAGGGCGTAGGCCCTGAAGAACGCTTCGAGGTAGAACGCGTCCTGCGCCACATACCTCTTGAAGACGTCCTGTGGCAGTGTCCCCGCTTCGAGGCCACGCACGAAGGGGTGGTCACGACACGCCCGAACGAGGTCCTGATTGGCTCGCCACAGCTCGACGTGGAGCATGTCAGCCCTCCCAGGTCATGCGCCAGAGTGCTCCGGCGCCCGTCACCGGCCGATGTCGCTGGATCTCATGCACTGTGCCTCCCGTGGGTCGACCGGCACCCGCCCCGATCGGTCCGGCAGCCGCATGTTACACCTCGTCCGTGGATCGCCTAGCGCAGCCGGCCGAGTCACGGCTGATCCGCGGCGTCGCCTTGGAGCGTGCGTCCGGTCCAGCTACACGCTGCGCCCGGTGTGCTCATCGCTTGACAGCCCACCGGTGCGAGGGCACAGTGACAGCGCAGATTTTTGCCGGAGGCTCTCATGGTCCTCGAAATCGATTTTTCCCGGCTCGACTCCCAGGATGTGCTCGACGTCGCGATCCAGGTGGAGGAAGAGGCCGAGGAGAACTATGAACAACTCGCCGGTTGGATGAGCGCGGACGGCAACGAAGACGTCGCGCGGTTCTTCTCCAAGATGGCGAAGCTGGAACGCCTTCACCGTGACCAGATTGCCGAACAGCGGCGCGCGCTGTTCGGCGACGCGCCGGCGCGCCACTCGTCGCGGGCGGTGTGGGAGGTCGAGCAGCCCGAGTACGACGAGATCGACGGCGCCATGACGCTGGAGAAGGCCTTTGATGTGGCGATGGACGCCGAGCGCCGCGCCGGTGAGTACTACTCCAACGCCCTCGAGTACGTGACCGATCCGCAGGTCACGACGTTGTTCCAGGGCCTGCGCGACTCCGAGGTGGATCACCTCCGCCTGCTTCGCGAGCAGCGGGATCGGGCGTTCGGGCCGTCGGCCACCTGACCGGTCGCCTGTTGTGGCTGCCGGGCGGTCCCCGCCGATCGAGCGCCCTGGAGCCGCGCCACCGGTCGCGCTACACTCGGACCGCGATCCAGGCAGCCCCACATAGAGCCGTCGCATCGGAGCGGGCCATGAATCACGACAACGGCGCCGAGAACGACCGGACCACCACGGCGACGCGATCGTGTCTCACAGAGCTGGTACCGGCCGCCCAGGGGCCCTAGCCGAGATCGCCGCCGTCCAATGGCGATCATGGAACCCGAGCTCATTCCGGCGGGCCGTGACCACATCGAGGCTGAAGAACGAGGTCGGTTGATGCGGTTCGAGCTGCTCGTCGCACAGGGCAAGCACGACGAGGCACAAGAGGAGGCCGAGAGTCTCTGGCTGGAGGCGAACGACGCGCACAAACGTCTCTACCAGGGTTTATCGAATGCCCTCACCGCAGTGTGCGCCCGCGAGGCCGGACAGCGACGGGGCTCCCGAGAAATCGCGCAACGTACCCGGCACATGCTGGCCCCGTACCCGCGTCAAGTCATCGGCCTCGATCTCGACGCGCTGCTCGAGTCGGTCGATGACTTCGTGCTCCGGGGCGAGGGGCCGATCCTGCTACGTCGTCAAGGGCATTGACGCTGCGATTCGCTGCGCCGCGCTCCGCGAATCGCAATCCCCCCACCCACCCAGGGCATGGGGGCCCGGGGGCTCGGGGGCGTGGACCACGCCGTACGTGGAAGATTCGTTCGAGGCCCTCAGGTCCAGCCCGCCACGTAACATGAGTGCCGGGCGGCCAGGCCCTCGAGCCCTACCACGGCCGTCGGGTTCATCGGTGGACTATCGATGGCGCCAGACTGGTTTGCGGCGTTCGGCAAAGCTGGCGATGCCCTCGCTCACGTCCTCGATCTCGTACAGTTCCTCCAGGAACAGAGCGTTCATCGCCTGCAGGGCGGGTCGGTCATGACCGCCACTTCCCCTTCGCAACGCCTCCTTCGCGAGTCGCAACACCGGTGCGCTGGTGCCGTTGAACCTGGCTTCGATGGCGTCCCACTCATCCTGGGCGACGATTTTCTGCACCAGGCCCATCGCCACCGCGCGCTCGGCGTCCACGATCTCACCGGTCAGCGCCAGATACGCCGTGTTCTGCAGACCCACCAGGCGAGGCAGCTGGACACTCGCCACCGGCGGGAAAAAGGCGAGTGTGATCTCCGGCACACCGAACTTCGCCGACGGATCCGCAACGACGAAATCGCAGAACGACACCAGCTCCAGCGCTCCTCCCAGACAGGTCCCGTGGACCAGCGCGATCGCGGGCACCGGAAGGTCGGCGAGGGCGATGCACGCGTCGAGCAGACCGGCGAGCATGGCGGGCGCCTGGTCCCGAGAATGCTCCTCCACCGAGGCGCCGGCCGAGAAACAGCGCCCCTTGCCGTGCAGCAGCACGGCGGCGACATCACGGTCCTCGGCACACCGACGGACCTCGCGCGTCAACTCGGCGAGCAGCGCGGCGTCCAGTATGTTGACCGGAGGGGCATCGAGGATGAGGTGCGCCACCCTCTCGTTCCGAACGACTTCGATCATGACGTCCTCCCCGCGACCCTGGATCTCCGGGTCACGCCTCGATCAGATACTCCGGGATGTCGTCCTCGTCGCGCGTCCCGTTCCTGATCTCCTGGGTCACGATGGCGCTCGTGAAGAACATGTTGAGGTCCACGTCGACGTCGTTGAACATGTGTGCGATCTTCACGATCTTGCCGTTGATGCACTCGATTTCCGTTGGCCGGCGATCCCTCAGGTCGAACCACATCGAGGGGTAGTGGTTACCCCCTCCCTTGAGGTAGGTCAGACACCTGTCCAGAGCATCCTCGCCGTAGTTGTAGCCGATGAGGCCAGCCACCGTGAGCCCCTCGCGCAGCAACATCTTCGCGGTTCTCCGCGTGTGCCGAAGACGCATCGCCTGCTCCATGGTCAGTCCATGAGCCGCGCATAGAGCGTTCAGTGAGGAGTTGAGGATCGTCTTGAAGAACGCCGCCTTCTTCATCTCGTGGTAGGAAATCTGGACCGTTTCGAGGCCGGCTTTGGTGAGAATCTCCTCGGCCCCTCCGGTCCACCACACTACTCTTTCGCTCGCTGGCCCGATCAGGTTCGGCGGATGAAACCAGTTCACCGTCACCCAGCCCTCCCGATCCATGTTGCCGGCATAATTGATGATGCCTCGCCACACCTGTTCTCTGGGCACGTACTTGCCGACTTCATCCTCCGGTCCGATTCCATTCATCAACACGACGACGCGCATGTCTTCCGGCCACGAGAACTTGATCCACTCCTCCATGACGGCAGGAATCGCCCACGTCTTGACGCACAGGAAGACCGCGACGAGATTCTTGACGCCGGCGAGCTCGGCGAGCGAGGCGAAACACCTCTCCGGACTCTCCTGAAGCTGGACGGAGCCCCTCAGGAAGAGCCCATCCCGGTTCACCTGGTCGACTCGGCGCTGCGAAACATCGACGCCGTACACCATGACCCCGCTTCGCGCCAGGTAGGCACCCAGAATCGAACCGACCGGCCCCATACCCACGATCCCGATCACCTGGTCTGTCAAGGACCGAACCTCCCTGTGGTGCGCGCGGCCAACCGCTCGCAATAAGTGGGACGCATCTCCAACCGATCAGCCCGGAGTGCGACGCGCCCGACCGCCGGTCGTGATATTGCCGCGACCAGGGGTGGACTCTGATGACCGCTGCGCTCTGCTCATGGTTCAGCGGCGATTGTACCACTCCGGACCGGACGACATGAGACCAGGTCTTGGAGCGTTCACAGGTATTTGAATATCGATACACCGAGGGATCCCTGGCCGCGGCAATTCACCGGCGCGTGCACAGCCATCGACCGCGCCGGTTCGCGTCAAAGGACCCCGAGGCGTTTGCCGACGGCCTCGAACCCGTCGACCGCCCGATCCAGGTGGTCGCGTGTGTGGGCGGCCGAAACCTGGACGCGAATCCGAGCCTGTCCCTTGGGGACCACCGGGAAGGAGAACCCGATCACGTAGATGCCTTCCGCGAGCATCTCGTCCGCGAACTCGGTGGCGAGCTTGGCGTCGTACAGCATGACCGGCACGATGGCGGTCTCTCCCTGCAGCAGGTCGAATCCGACCTTTTCGAGCCTGGATCGGAAGTGCCTGGTATTGTCCATCAGTCTGTCGCGCAACTCGGTGGTCCGGGAGAGCATCTCGAAGACCTTGATTCCGGCCGCGGCCAGTGACGGCGTCAGCGTGTTCGAGAACAAGTATGGCCGTGACCGTTGGCGCAGCAGGTCGACGATCTCCTGACGGCCGGTCGTGTATCCGCCCGACGCCCCGCCGAGCGCCTTGCCCAGCGTCGAGGTGATCACGTCGACCCTCCCCTGCACGCCGCAGTGCTCGGGAGTGCCGCGGCCGGTCCGACCGATATAGCCGGTGGCATGGGAGTCGTCCACCATCACCATGGCGTCGTACTCTTCGGCGAGATCGCAGATCTCGTCGAGCTTGGCCACGTAGCCGTCCATGGAGAACACGCCGTCAGTGGCGACCATCCGCCGACGGTGGCCCAGGGTCGTCTTGAGGATCTCCTCGAGCTCGCCCATGTTGGAATTGGCGTACCGGAACCGCTCGGCCTTGCACAGCCTCACGCCGTCGATGATCGAGGCGTGGTTGAGCTGGTCCGAGATGATCGCGTCCTCCTCGCCCAGGATCGTCTCGAACAGACCGGCGTTGGCGTCGAAGCAGGACGAGTACAGGATGGTGTCCTCGGTGCCGTTGAACAGCGAGATCGCCCCCTCGAGCTCCTTGTGCAGATCCTGGGTGCCGCAGATGAACCTCACCGAGGCCATGCCGAAACCACGCTCGTCGAGTGCGCGTTTTGCGGCCGCGATGATCTCCGGGTTGTCTGCGAGCCCCAGGTAGTTGTTGGCGCAGAAGTTGATCACCTCGCCCTGGGGGACCTCGATGGCGGCGCTCTGCGGCGACGAGATCACACGCTCGGCCTTGAAGGTGCCGGCCTCGCGAATGCCGTCGATCTCTCCCTTGAAATGCGTCCGGTAGTTGGTGAACATCTCCCACCTCCGTTCGTCTTCGGCAGGCGGAAAGCTAACAGGGACTGGCGCGTGGGGCAACTCACTCAATCGCGGCTACCCACGAGCGAGATGTTGGCACCTACCGTCGCGGCCACCGGGAGAGCGACGCGTCGAGATGTGTCCTACCGCTTCATGGGCACCGTGAACGCATCGTTAGTGCGCTGGTCGATGACCGAGGCGGAGGCCAGGATGCCCGAGCCCGCCACCACCTCGACCCGCACGCAACCGCACGCGATATTGTCCCTACACCGACGGTGCAAGAAGGGCTGGAGCTCGTGGTGTCCCTCCCCGGGTTCGATGAACACCGTGAAGGACATCAGCCAAAACCCCCCCCGGGTGTACAGGTGCACGCGCACCTCGGCGACGTCGGGACCGGTGTTGGTAATGCAGACATTGGACCGGTACTCGCCCTCGAGCTGGCGAAGCCCGGAGAGCCAGCCGGACTCGCCAACCTCAAGGCCATCCTCGCTACCATAGGCGTCGACGAATTGTCCCACCGTTCCCGATTCGGACACGCTGTACGTCCTGCCGTGGACGGTCACGGGCTGATCGGACCGGACCTCGAGTGGACCCTTCCCCTCGACTCCAAGCCGACCGACGACGTCATCAACCGCCATAGAAGAAAAGGCAGGGACCGTCGTATGGAACCGGCGTGTGCCGCCGTCCAGGTGCAATCGGAGCTCGACCGACGCCTCTGAGCTCGATCTGTTGAAGACCACCACATCGGTGCGCCAGATACTGTCCCTCGCACCGACCAAGTGTGCAGCGATGTCGATCCAGCTGGACCGGAGAGCGCGCACCGAGGAGTCAGGCCGTTCAGCCCCCTGAATGAGCTGGTTCGAGCGGTTTTCCTGCGCTACCAACAGAGAAGTCGCCAGTACCGCCACCAGAACGACCACCGACCACACCGCACCTCGTGTGCCGCACATGACCCTCTCCTTTCGCACCATGTCTTCACGTTGGGTTGAAAGGAGCGCAAAAAGATCATTAGAGTGTTAGGAAGTTTGGATGAGATTCCTAAGGCGATCGGCCGCGTGGCGGCGCCGGGCTTCAGTTCGTCACGAAACTGGCGACCGCCTCGGCTTCGTCGTCGTACACCTCGAGCAGCGGCAGGAGCTGAGTCAGGCGGAGGGTACGTTGGATGTGAGGGCCGGGCCGGAGCAGCTTGACCGAGGCACCGAAACGTTTGGCGATCTTCCAGCTCGACACCACCTCGCCGATGCCCGAGCTGTCTATGACCCTGATCTCGCGCAGGTTGAGGAGGATCTTCTTCCAGTCTTCGGCGAGCAGCTCGTTCATCACGTCGCGCAGGATCTCGTCGCCGACGCCGAGCACCAGTCGTCCCTCGAGGTCGACGATGATCACGTCCGCCACTTGCCGAACATCTACCTTCATGATGGCGATTCTAGCGCGATCCGGCGGCCGAGAGTAGCTCTTTTCATTATCGGATGGACGACAGGGCCCACTGCTGGCGATACGTGCACGACACCTGGTGCGCCGTTGACGGATTCCACGGGACCGACATGACCGGAACTCAGTCCGCCAGCGGATCTCGCGGTTCGACTCCCTTCGCGGGGATTCTCATCAGCAGCGTTCGCTCGTCGGTGAGGGGCGGCTCTGGATCGTCGACCACTCCCGTGACGGCGTTGTCGGACACCATGTACAGGGTGCCGTCGGTGCTCACCGCGATCCCCTCGACGTTGTTTCCCCAACCGTCCTCGGTGACCGACCGCAACGTGTCGGTCAGGTCGAGAACGCTCTCCCACGTCCTGCTGTCCGGGTCGATCGCGATCACCTCGTACCGATTGCCCGGGAATTGGGACTTGAGGGCCAGCAGCCAGCCATGCCACAGCTCGAGGTCGGTGAGCCGCCACGAGCAGTCTTCGAGCGCGATCAGAACGGGTTTTCCCTCGGCCTTCAGCACGTCATTCGAGACTCTCATCCTGAACACCTTTGACTCGCAACCGCCATCCGGCCGATGGCTCCGCTCGAGCAACAGGTAGAGGAACCTCGCATCCGGCGTTACCGCCACACCCTCGAATCCTATCTTTCCACCTTTCACCGACAGCCCTTGCAGGTGCAGCCTGCGGGACGGCAGTGCCCAGCCCTGGTCGAGGTCCGAGAAGTCGATCTCGTGCACCGTCGCGTGGGCCTCGTCGCACAGGTACGCGGTCGAGCTCCGCACGGCGATTCCCTCCAGCTCGCTGTACCTCGGCACCCGCAGCCGGATCGCTCGCGCCGCCATGGACTGCTCGGTGTCGATGACGAGGAGTCGCGCGTACTTTTCCGACAGCACGAATAGGCGGTTTTCGTCGAACGCGAGACCCGAAGCCTCGAGTGCGCGGTCCTGATCGAACGCCGTGTCGTCCGCGTGCCACTCGAGGATCTCGGCCCGGTCGATGTCCCACGTCGGCCGGAAATGAACCACGGGTACCTGCCCGGTCCTGCAGCCGAACATGAATACGGCGAGGAGCGCCACGACACAGGCCACGTTGGAGATCGGACAGGTGGTCGGCAACACGCCGCTTCCCGACCTTCGCGTCGACGCATCGACATCGCCGCGGTGGAAGGCGCTCTCATCGGCGCCGGTTCGCCTACCGACCGTCATTCGTCCGCGTACCTCTCCGGGAACAGCCCCTGCAGGCCCAAGGGCGAGGCGTCACACACCCCGCGTTCCGTAATCAGGCCGGTCACCAGCCGCGCCGGCGTCACGTCGAACGAGTAGTTGGCAGCCGCGCATTTGGGCGGGGTCACCGTGACCGTTACGACCTCTCCACCGTCCAGACGGCCGGTCACGGTCGTGACCTCGCCGGGGTCCCGACTCTCGATCGGGATCCCCGAGACGCCGTCGCGGATCGCCCAGTCGATGCTGGACGAGGGCGCCGCCACCCAGAACGGCACGCCGGTGTCGTGCGCCGCCAGCGCCTTGAGGTAGGTGCCGATCTTGTTGGCCACGTCGCCTCCGGCTGTGGTTCGGTCGGTGCCCACGATACACAGATCCACCAGACCACGCTGCATGAGGTGTCCGCCGGCGTTGTCCACGACCACGGTGTGCGGCACTCCGTGGCTGCCGAGCTCGAACGCTGTCAGCGCGGCCCCCTGGTTGCGCGGTCTGGTCTCGTCGACCCACACGTGCACCTCGAGACCGTCGTCGTGCGCCTTGTAGATCGGCGCCAGCGCGGTTCCCCAGTCGACGGTGGCCAACCAACCCGCATTGCAGTGGGTGAGCACGTTGAGCGGCCGGTCACCGGATGGCGGACTCATCTCTCGGAGCAGCGCGAGCCCGTGATCGCCGATACGGCTGCAGGTCGCCACATCCTCGTCACAGATTTCGGCAGCGCGCCGGTACGCGGCCGCAACGCGCTGTCCGGCCGGCAGGTCCACCAACGTCTCCCCCATCTCGGCAAGTGCCCAGCCAAGATTGACGGCGGTAGGCCGCGTCGCCCGGAGTTCCGCTGCCGCGGCCTGGAGATTCACCGGCGACGGATCGGATCTCATCGCCAGGCATATTCCGTACGCCGCGGTCGCGCCGATCAACGGGGCCCCCCGGACCTGCATGTCCCGAATCGCAACGACGGCATCGTGCACCGAGTGAAGCGTGACCGTCTCGAGGCGATGGGGCAGCTTCGTCTGGTCGATGATCTCCACCGACCAGCCGTCGTCGCCGAGCCAGATCGTTCGGTAGTGCCGGCCGTCGATCCTCATTGGCGTGAGTGTAGCGCACGCCTCGTGGTCCATACCTCGTCGAACCCTCCCGGTTGTCCCCCCGAGTCAGCTTCGTGCCCCCGGACGGCACCTCTCTTCGTCTTCGTCTTCGTCTTCATCGCAGGGCTTATCGAGCGTCCACCACCGGTTCAGGATCAAGGCCTCGGCTTTTTCCACTTGATCTCACCGATCCGCGTATACTGCGCGAGTGCGCAACCGTCACAGGGTTTCAGCCCGCTTGCGCACCATCAGAAGGGGGGATCCATGATGCGAAGAACCTTGACCGCACTGGTGATCGTCGCTGTCGGGATCGGGATCGGCTGTGCCAAGGGCGAGCCGGACGATCCAGCGGAGACGGCGTACAAGGCAATGCGAGCCGAGTACTCGGCAACCGATGACGAGGCGAAGAAGGCCGAGCTCGCAGAGCAGTACCTCGCCGAGTTTCCCGACACGAGCCACAGTGGCTCCATGGCCGCGGTGGTGGCGTACTACCGCGGCGAAAGGCTGGGCCACCAGCAGCAGGTGTTCGACGTGTTGAGTGCGGCCCTCGACCAGATCGAGGACCCCGAAGCCCGGTTCGAGGTCAGCATGGCCATGGTTCCGGCATCGTACGAGATCGGCCAACCGCTCGACGTGGCCGCCGTGGCAGGGGCCCTGGCAGCCGAACGGGCACTGGGATTCGACGAACACTACCGGGTCATGGACGCGGCTGAGCAGCACCAGCTGTGGTCGCTCGCCGAGCACCACGCCGAGGCCGCCCTCGCCTTCGCCACCGAGGAGGCGTACCGGGCCGACTACCCGGATCGCGATTTCAGCGATGACCAGGTGGCACTCAGGGCGAGACTTCGCAAGGTGGAGGCGCTCGCCTACAAGGGATGGGCACTGTGCAATCAGGGTCGCGATGAGGAGTGCTTCTCGGTGTTCGAGGAGGCCGATCCCCTCAACCATTCCAGCTATGCGGGTTCATCGGATACCCCGCTCGATCGCTTCTGGGGGCAGGCACTGGTCGACCGGGGTGCCTACGAGCAGGCGATGGAGCTGCTCATTCCAGACGCGCTGCTCGGTGACCGCAGCAACGCGCTGCCGCCGCTCAAGGAGGCCTACGTCGCCCTGAACGGTGACGATCAAGGCTTAGAAGACTACCTGTGGTCCGAGCGCCAACGAATCGCGAGGACCGTGGATGACTTCACCCTGCCGGACTACGACGGAACGCAACACTCCCTGTCGGGCGGCAACGGCAACGTGATGTTGCTGGCGTTCTGGTTCCCCACGTGAGGCGGCTGTCGCGTGGAGTTGCCACGCCTGCAGCCCCTGTTCGAGAAGTACCAGGACCAGGGTCTCGACGTCATCGCGGTCGAGGCCTATCGAGACACCAAACGTGCGCAGAAGTTCATCGAAGACAAGGGACTCACCTACACCTTCCTGGAAAACGGCGAGGACGATTTCGAGGTCGTCCAGAGTCTCTTCGGTGTCCGCGGCTACCCGACGTCGTTCCTCATCGATCGGGATGGCCGCGTCATGTACGCGCACCTCGGGTTCGAGCCGGGCGACGAGGTCACGCTCGAGGAGGAGATCCTGAGCCTGTTGTAGTCTGAGCCGGTTGGTCCGGGCCGATCGATACCGGAGAGTCGATGGGCGTGCGTCCGTGCCTGAGGGGTGCTCGCCAACCGGCCTCCCGCCCATATCGTCGACTCACAGGTTGGCCGTTCTGTGGCAAACGTTCCCGTCCCGTTCCCGGAAGTCCAGGGCTCCCGGCTCTCCGAGGTTGCTGACGGATCCACCCAGGCTTTTGTGGTCTATCGGAATGTGCCGCTCGGGTGCGGGAACGGGAACGGAGGCCCGTGTTGTGTCGTCAGCAGAGCAGAGATGCTTGGTGCCGCTCGCTCCCTGCTAGTCTGGAACCCACATGCTGACGATTCCCGATGAACTGCAGATACCCGATTCCGAGATCAGCTTCCGTTACTCGAGGAGCTCAGGCCCCGGCGGTCAGAACGTCAACAAGGTTGCCACCAAGGTCACTCTCCTGTTCGACGTCCGGTCATCACCGAGCCTGACCGAGAGGCAGCGGATGCTGCTCGAGCAACGGCTCGCGAACCGCATTTCGAAGAGCGGCATCCTGCACGTGACGTCCGAGCGACACCGCACGCGATCCGCCAATCAGCGCGAGGTCGTCAACAGATTCAGAGACCTGCTCACCGATGCGCTCCACGAGCGGTTGCCCCGCAAGAGAACCGGGATTCCCGCCGCCTCCAAGAAACGGCGCATCGAGGGCAAGCGTCGACGCTCCGAGGTCAAGCGGCTGCGCTCTCGCCCCGACAATCTGGACTGACCCTCAGCAACCGCAGGCCAACGGTCAAACCGCGGGACGTCACCTGGCCTCCGAGGACCTGCCGCCCGCCACGCGACCAAGTGTGACCCGCAAAGCCGCGAAGAGCGCAAAGGCTGCGCCCACCCGCGGAGTCAAACCGCAGATAACGCAGATAGGCGCGGATCCCCCACCCGCCCAGGAAAACCACAAGGAACACGAAGAACCAAGGTCCACCGGTCGATCGATAAATCTAGTCGGTCGAACACCGGCGTCCGCGGCGGAGCCGCGGATGCCAGTGCCTGAACTTTCAAGTTGTATGTGAGGAGAGGATGGCAGTACTCATGCTTGAGGAGATGATGTGAAGGC
>JBFELO010000068.1:0-25615 GCA_041552055.1 Candidatus Sulfomarinibacteraceae bacterium
AGAACCGACCCCCGTTCGACGTCGATCTCGACCTGGGTGAGCTGCCGCGGCTGACAACGGTCACCGCGATCGGCTACGACAGCAGCGGAGAAGAAATCGCCCGCGAACGGATGTCGATGAACGTCGGAAGAGAGCGGTTCTACCTGCGTCTGAAACCGTTGTCCCCGGACGATGCGGCGTCGGGCAAGGTCAAGGTCGCCGTGGACGTCAATATCCCGACGGACGTGGAGTTCGAGAAGCTGGAGCTCTATTGGAACGATGCCCTGCTCGCAACCCTCTTCGAGGAGCCGTTCGAGGACTGGGTCGCGCTCGAGGGCGGGGGAGAGTTCGGCTATCTGCGCGCGGTCGCGACCATGGCAGACGGGAGCATGGCTGAAGATCTCTACTTCGTGAACGCACCCGAGTTCGGCACCGTCGTCGACGTGACCGCGGTGGAGCTGCCGGTGACGGTGCTCGACAGTGGAAAGCCGGTGGAAAACCTCCAGCAGGACGACTTTCGCGTGTTCGAGAATGGCGTCGAACAGACGATCTCTCACTTCTCGCTGCACAGGGACATGCCGGTGCGGCTGGGCATCGTGATCGACACATCCGGCTCGATGGCCGAGACCCTCCCCACGGTGCAGGAGGTGGTGATGGGCTTCCTGCGCGAGCTGTTGCGGCCGCGGGACCGCGCGTTCATCGAGATCTTCTCCGATCAGGCGAACGTGTTGGCCAGCTTCACGGCCGACTTTCCGACCCTCGAGAATGCGCTGCTGTCGCTATTCGCGGATCGCGCCACGGCGCTGTATGATTCGGCCATCATGGGCCTGTTCCAGTTCTCGGGTGTGCGCGGACGCAGGGCGATCGTGATCCTGACCGACGGCGAGGACACGGCGTCCAAGAACGACTTCGAGGACGTGATCGGCTACGCCCAGCGGGCCGGGGTGACGATCTACACGATCGGCATCGACCTCGCCGTCACCAAGGTCGTGCCTCGATGGCAGCTCGGCAAGCTCGCGGACATCACCGGCGGGAAGGCGTTTTTCATCGGCAATCAGGCCGGACTCGACGCGATCTACGCGGAGATCGATCGCGAGCTCAGAACTCAGTACCTACTTGCGTATACGTCGACCTCTGAGAGTCCGCCCACCGAGCTCCGGAAGGTCAGGGTCGAGGTGAACCGCAAGGGGGTCAAGGTCCGGACGATCTCGGGCTACTACCCTGGCGGGATCTGATGGACCGCTCGGTGAACGCATCCGGTGCGCGGAAGGAGGGCACGTTGGCGACGATGATTCGGAGTCGCATCACGGTCGGTTTCGTCGCGGGGCTGCTGACTGTCATGACCGCAGTACCCTCGACCGCTGGCGACAGCGCAAGGGGAGAGGCGAAGGAGGAGATGAAGTTCGGCCTCAACGCCGCCAAGCGGGGTTACTGGCTCGAGGCGTTGAGCAGGTACGAACGCGCCAACGAGTTGGTGCCCGGCCAGGTCAACGTGCTCAACAACATCGCGGTCGCTCTCGAGGCTGCGGGGCGGTTCGAGGAGGCATTGGTGACCTACGAGACCGCGACAGAGATCTCGCCGAACGACCGCGTGTTGAGGCGCAACTTCTCGCAGTTCAGAGAGTTCTACGACGAGTACGTGTCCCCGCCGCCACCCACCGAAGACGAAGAACCCGGTGCAGACGAGGAATCGACCGCAGCGGCCGAGGAGCAAACGGGCGATGATCAGAACGACAGCTAGGTTGATGTTGGCCGGTTTGGCCTTGAGTGCCGGGGTGTCCTACGCCGGCACCAAGGAGGTGCGCATCCAGCTCTATCTGGACCCCGAGTTGATGCTCACCGGATCGGAGAAGATCTTCATCGGACCGGTGCTGATCGAGCCCCGGGTCGACGATCCGGCGAGCTCGCTCGATTTGTCCGCCAGCAGGGAGTTCGACGGCTACATGCGAGCTCTGCTCCGGCGTCAGACTCAGCTCAAGGTGCTCCCGGGGGATGACTCGGTGGTGCCGCCGACGAACGATCCGCTGCAACTCTCCGAGATGAACGACTTCTGGATCACGGTGGGGGAGGAGACGGGTGCCGACCTGATCGTCGCGGCGACCATCGACGTGAAGGTGTTGGACCGCGCGGGATACACCACCGAGGAGTACGTCTCGCCGGCCGACGGGAAGACCTACTTCCGGCAGGTGCTGGTGGAGGAGACGGGCTTCAACTTCGACGTGCTGTTGCTGATCTTCGACGGCGCCACGGGGGAGCTGGTGTTCGAGGAGCAGATCTCGGACTTCAAGGAGCGCGAGGAGCGCAAGCTCGAGGCGTACACCGACATGTTCGATAATCTGTACAACCTCGAGAACAGGTTGCTGGGCGTTTTCGTGCCGCGATCGGTGCTGGCCAAACGCACCCTGTTCACAGACCTCGATTGAGGTCGGGCGGCGAGCCGATGGTGGCAGAGGCACATCGCCGAGCATTCGTTGCACGTGGTGGTGTCGACGCGGACGGCGGTTCGAACCACGGCGGATCGATGGTGACACGGAGGTGACCATGAGACTGTGGGCGCGCACCCTTGTGATTCTGCTGCTCGTAGCCGTGCCGGCCGCTGGCCAGTACCGTGCGATCGGCGGAAAGAACAAGATCCGGTACGACGAATTCGTGTGGCACACCTACGACACACCCCACTTCAGGATCTCCTACTACGACCGGGTAGAACCCAAGCTCGAGAAGATTGCGTCGTTCGCCGAGAGCTCCTACGACGAGCTCGCCCGGCGGCTCAACTTCCAGATTCTCGAGCCGGTCCCGTTGATCGTCTATGCGAGCCATGCCGAGTTCGAACAGAACAACATCATCGTGGGCTTCATCCCCGAGGGTGTCGGTGCGTTCGCGACTCCGGTGCGCAACCGAATGGTGATGCCGGCAGACCTCTCCGACCAGGAGCTGCAGGCGCTGATCCAGCACGAGCTGACCCACATCTTCCAGTACGAGATCCTGTTCCAGGGGCGCCGCGGGCGCGCCATCTATGCCCGTCCTCCGCAGTGGTTCATGGAGGGCATGGCATCGTATTTCGCGGACGACGAAACATCGCGCGACGAGATGTACATGCGCGACGCGGTCCTGTCCGACATCGTCCCCACGGTGGCGCGTCCACCCGCGGGGTTCCTGGCGTATCGGTACGGTCACAAGGTGTTCGAATTCATCGAGGAGGAGTACGGCGAGGACGGTGTTCGCGACTTCGTGTTCGCCTTCCGCGGTGCCGGCGGCGGCAACCCGGTACAGGTGCTGAAAAAGTCGTTCAACGTCGATGTCGAGCAGTTCGACGCGGAGTTCCGCGGCTGGATGCGGGAGAAGTACCTACCGTACCGGGATCGCGGCACGCCGCGAGAGTACGGTCGCCCCTTCGAGGTCCAGGGCAAGGCTGCACAGGGCAGCGAGTCGTCGCCGGCCGTGTCGCCCTCCGGCGAACTGGTCGCCGCGTTCACGACCTACAAGCAGGACATTGATGTGGCGATCTTCGGCGCCCCTGATCGACGGCTGTACAAGAACCTCACCAAGGGGTACACGACCAAGTACGAGTACCTCATCGCCCAGGGGTTCACCACCGCACCGGCGGAGGGCCGCGACCTCGCGTTCTCACCCGACGGCAACCGTGTGGCGGTCTTTGCGCGCACCGAGCGGACGCGTTCGCTGCTGCTGCTGAACGCCAACCGCGGCGGAATCGCCGAGCGTTACAACATTCCCCTCCCGATCGACCAGTCTGCAAACCCGGCTTTCTCGCCGGACGGCCGGACGATCGCCTTCCGGGCCACAAGATACGGACAGTTCGACATCTACCTCTTGGACGTGGAGACTGGCGAGGTCTCCAACCTCACCGACGACGAGCAGTACGACGCCGCGCCGACGTTCTCGCCGGACGGCGAGTGGATCGTGTACACCTCACTTCTGGGTGAGTACGGCAAGCTCGTCGGCATCAATCTGGAGGACCCATCCCGCCGCGAGCAGCTCACCTTCGGCGTCGGCAACGACGAGGGCGCTGCGTTCTCGTCGGACGGCGAGTCGCTCTACTTCGCGTCCGACCGGCAGGACGGCATCTATGACATCTACAAGCTGGGGGTCGAGTCCCGCAAGCTCGAGCGCCTGACCTTTGTCGGAGGGGGCGCGCTGAACCCGGTGCCGGTCGAGACTGTCGGTGGGGAACGCGTCGGTTTCCAGGCGTACCACCGGGGGCGGTGGGACCTGTACGGCGCCAACGCCAATCAGGGCGAGCCGGTCGGGCTCGAAGAGCCGCCGACCGAGGACTTCGAAACCGAGCCGTTCGTGCCCGCTGTGAGCATCACCGTGGACCCCGAAAAGGGCAAGAAGGTCAAGGGGCGGAAGCTTCACATCGAGGATGCCAACGCGGCCGTCGGCGTCGACAACGAGGGCAACTTCCTGTCGATGACCTACTTCACCTTCTCCGACCAGTACGGTGATCGCCGTTTCAACCTTCTGTTCGACTCGATTGACACGTTCTCGAACTTCCGCGTCAGCTACGTCAACTTGCGGAAGCGCTTCCAGTGGGGCGCCTCGATCTACGACAGCCGGACGTTCTACCGCACGGGTTACGATCCGGTCCGCGGTCAGTTCAACGATCGCGAGCAGATCTACCGCGTCACCGCCGCCACCGTGGACGGGGTATACCCGTTGTCCAGGTACTACCGCCTCCAGGGCAACGTCGGCTACTACGACCGGTCGGCGGAGTACCCGGTACAGGACCCGTTCGGTGGTTTTTCCTTCCAGACGTTCGACGACCGAGCGCCGGTCGTCTCCGGCGCCATCGTCGGGGACACCGTGTCGTGGCAGAGGTACGGGCCTCACCAGGGAGCACGATGGGAGTTCCGGCTGTCGTACTCTCCGGACCTCGACGAGGGCGGCACCCTGACTCAGTCCGTGTACCTCGACGCCCGTAAGTACCTCGCCCTGTCGCGTCGTAACGAGATCGCGCTGCGGCTGTTCGGCGTCTTCGCCAGCGGCAACCGCCCCGTGATCTACGGAATCGGGGGCGCCGACACCGTCCGCGGCTTTCCGATCCGCTCGCTGGCCGGCAACCAGGTCGCGTTCGCCAACGTCGAGTGGCGATTCCCGCTGTTCGACCGCATCGACCTGGCGTTCATGAGCCTGGGCCAGGTGCGCGGTCGGTTCTTCCTCGACGTCGGCATGTCGTGCTACTCGCCGGACGAGGGCCAGGAGTTCAACTACCTCGGGCAGCCGGGATGCACGTTCATTGGCGAGAAGGAGGTCATCGATCCGATCACCGGAGAGCCGATCACCATCGGGGAGAGCGGCCGCCTCACCGACGGCGTCTCCACATACGGGTTCGGATTCACCATCTACGTCTTCGGGCTGCCGATGCACTGGGACTTCATCAAACGGTGGGATTTCAAGGAGACGCTCGGCTCCACCGAGGTCGACTTCTGGATCGGCACGCGATTCTGATTTCTGACCCTGATCGCTGTCTCTGACGCTGTCTCTCGGATACGGAGACGGATACGGAGACGGGACACGAGACCAGGCAGGCTCCGGGTCACTTCCCCGGATAGTAACCCCTGATCGTCTGGACCTCGAGTCCGCTCTCCGCGACCTCGACGCGAATCTCGCGAAACTCCTCGGGCGGCTTGTCCGAGCCGGACCTGTACCACAGCAGGTATTGTGACCGGAGCAGCTCCGCGATCCGGTCGTACACCGCTGGCAACTCAGTCACTCCATTCGGGAAGAAGGCCTCACCTCCGGTCTCTCCGGCCAGGCCCTTGAGAGTCTTGCGGCTGCTGAAATCGAGCTTGCCGAGGCCGAGTCCGATCGGGAAGATCGGGATCCGCATGGTGTGGGCGAAGCGCTCCGCGATCTTCCAACCCGTGCGCGACGTGGTGTCCTCGCCGTCAGTCAAGAGCACCAGGGCCTGCCGGCCCCGGCGGCCGCGGAACTCCTCCAACGAGCGCACCACCGCGTCGTGCAACGAGGTACCCCCGTCCGGCTGTACCCGGTCCAGGTTGCCGGTGATCTTGCGCACGTCTTCGGTCCATGCGACCTCGAGCTCGGCGTCCCAGGAAAACCGGATCAGCGCCACCTCGTCATCCTCTTCCAGCAGCGCTTCGGTGAATCCGGCCACCGCCCGCCGAACGCTGTCGAACGACTCGATCATCGATCCCGAGGTGTCGACCGCAATGGCGAGTGACAACGGCAGATCGGCGGTGGTCCCGAATCCCTCGGTGACGACGGGCTCGTCGTCCTCGAACACCTCGAAGCTCTCCCGTTCGAGCCCGAGAACCGGAACGCCCTGCCTGTCGAGGACTACCACGGGCAGCTCGACGAGCTCCACACGTACCGAGCCGACGAAGCCGCTGCCGCCGGCCAGCGTCAGCACGGTGTCGCCCCGATTGCCTTCGGCATCGACGACATCGGCCGACAAAATGGTCGCGCGCCCGAGCTCGCTGACCGGAACGTCGATCACGCACGGGCACACCGCCCAGCGGGCAACCGTTCGGTCGTCGAGATTCAGCGTGACCTGCTCGATGTCCGCGCCGCCCGTGATCGAGACGGTGATGCGTCTCTTGCCGTCGGCGATCGAGCTCTCGGGGGCGAGCAGCACCTCGATGCCGACCTGGCCGGTGGGGTTGTTCAACACCACTGCGTCCTCACCCAGGTAGTTGCCCTTGGCGTCGACCGCGACCGCCCGAATCGTGGTCCGTCGCACGATCTGACCGAGTGGCACCGAGATGGTCCACGGTGGTCGATTGCGGCGTCCCATCGACTCGCCGTCCTGGAAGAACTCGACGCTTCGGGTCCCTTCCGGCGCGTCGACCTCGAGCTGGAGCCCGCCGATGCCGCCGATGTCCGGGGGTGGATGGAACCGCACCGCGCCCCGCGCGGGGGGTGTCAGGTCGAGGGCGACCGCGTCTGGTCCAGCGCCCTCGGGCGCGCTGAACGGGCTCTCCATCTCCGGAACCTCGATGTCCCCGATCCAGATGCCGGAGTCGCTGCCATCCATTGTTCCGATACCAACTCTGAGCTCGTAGGTGCCGACGGGCCAATCGCGGTACAGGATCGTGGAGCCGTCGTCCTCCAGGGGTACGACCGCTGCGTGGCGGTCGACGATGTCATCGCCTTCCAGCAGGGTCACCACGATCCTGATCCGATCGCCGGTGCGACCTCGATCCTCGGGCGCGACCTGAACGACGATGCCCATCACGGTGCCGTCCGTGCCACGGCCCAGTCCTTCGACCTCCGCCAAGAGGGCGAGCGGGGCGTCATCGGCGCCGACCATGGCAGTCGGTGCAAGCAAGAGGATTGGGAGAAGCCACTTCGTCATATTCGATCCAATCGATGAGCCCCGGCCGTGTCCGCCTGGGGCAACCTCTCGAGAGGCGGCACCATTCCCCAGCGCAGCCGGGCCCCGAACATTTGAGCTGGTGCAGTTTACGGCACCGCATGAAAGAGGTTTGTCAGGAAACGTAAAGAAGTTGCAGGGCTTGTCGCGTCCCGCGGCAAAGGTCGGGCAGGAGTCGGAAATGGATACGGAGACGGATACGGATACGGAGACGGAGACGGGGATCGATGCCAGAGGAAGACGAGTCGCGCTAGCGACGGCCGGGATCGAGCCAGGGGACGAGCATCGGTCCATCCTCGATGTCGCCGACGAGGCGGGTGACCTTATCGACCGTCGCCTCGGCGGGAAGATGTGCCAAAACGAGGGCGTCACACTTCAGATCGGGGAGGAGCTCGATCCAGTCCTGGAGGTGACCGTGACCGCCGAGTCGGGCGGCTACTCGTGTGCCGGTCTCGAGGAAGCTGCAGTCGACGACGGCGATGGTCGCGTCCAGTAGATCAGGATCGTCGGCAAACGGGAGCACCGTCCCGTCGCCGGTGAATACGAACCATGGTCGCGCGGTGCCGGCCCCCCCGATCGCCCAGCCGAGGCTGACTGTGGAGTGATGCACACGAAAGCACCGCGCCCAACCGCCCCGTGCGAGGCCGACCGTGTCCCCGGGTTCGGCCCCGATCAGGGAATCGGCGAGTTCGACCCGACGGCGCACGCCGTCGAGATCAGGCCAGATTCGCAGGGCTTCAAGCAGCTGTTGCCTGCGGTCCGTCGGCACTACGACCGTCGTGGGGCTGCCCCGGTGCCTCCTGGAATGGGCAGACAGCCAGGCGACCAGGCCCGCGACGTGGTCCGAATGGCAGTGGGTGAGGAGCACGGTCTCCTGCTCCGCGAGGAGCGCCGTGCACCGCCCCATGTCGATCGCCGTTTTGAGGTCTTCGACCACGAAGGCGGTGGCTAGCGCCGAGATCGACGTCCCGATGAGCTCGAGTGCACCGACCCTCAGCCGGAGTTCGCCAGTTCCAGTGCCCGCATCGACCGGGAACTGCACATGATGCGGACGGCCGTGCGACATGCTACTCGACCGTGATCGGGACGGCCTCGAGGATCTTCGAGTCAGAACCCGTGATGTACCGCACCTCGTAGGTCCCGCGCGAATACGGAGCGGCAAGGTTGGCAGGGCTGCCCGTGGCGGTGAACGCCCAGTCGAGCTTTCGCTTCCACCGGCTTCCTCGTGGGGCGACGGAGATGAAGTCGCCGGCCCCGTCCGGGCCCTGCCATGCGACCTCGAACCTGGTGCCGGCCTTGACCCGCGCGGGTACCGTGAGGCTGACGCGCAGCTCATAGACCTCGATGGCAGTCGAGCCTTCGACGCTGGCGTCGACGTTCTTGATGTAGCGGATCTCGTACAGGCCCGGTTTCCGCGGAGCCGTAAACACGGCCGGGCTGCCGACGCCGATGGGCTGGAGCGAAAGATAGTCACCGCCCGAGCTGTCCGGCGCGGCGAGCGTCAACGAGTCGCCGACCCGAGCCGGTCCCTGCCATTCGACGACGATCTCACCCCCGACCGGTATCCGGTCCTGGGCGTGCAGCTGCACCGGAGTGTGGGTGACGCTGAACTCGGCCGTCGCGAGTGCGCGGGCGGTCAGCCCACTCACGTAGTGGACCGCGTACCCCCCTTCCTCGGACGGTGCGCGGAACACCGCGGGGTTGCCTCCGCTGGTGAAAGCACACGCGACCCGCCCGGCGACCTGCTCCGGTGCCGGAACGATGATGAGATGGTCCCCCCGGTCATCGGGCCCCTGCCAGCCGATGGCGACCTCGGATCCGAGAATCACCGATTCGGGCGGATCCAGCGACACCTGTGGCGTTTCGACCACGGCTTGCGCTCGACCGGTCAACCGGACGACGCCGTCCTTCAGCCGTTCGAGGAACCTGACCTCGGCCGGTCCTGCGGCGACCGGCGCCTGCAGCACGACCTCACCGGTGGGGCCGGCCGCGGGCGTGCGATCGGTCCACAGTCCGAGGGGATGGCTCGGCGTCCCGACCTCGATCCAGTGATCTCCCTCAGATGCGCCCCAGTAGTGAACCATGATGTCGCCTCCCGCGACGATCGGATCGGGTAACACCTCCAGTGTCACGGGCGGCCTGGCCAAGATCGCCAAGCGGCACGTGTCGGTGCCGGTTCCAGACACGGAGATGTGGCCGTAGTCGTGGACGGACGCGTGTTGGTCGGTAATCGTCGCGTTGTAGATCCCCCTGGGAACTCGAGCCTCGAACCGCTCGTCGCGAGCATGCATCTCGTAGGTGGACCCGGTGACCGGATCGGTCAGCACCACCGTGTTCACGACAAGGGGCGGAGATTCGCGGACAAAGGTGATCGTGAATGGACGTCGCTTGGCCGGCGGGTCGGGGCCGAACACGGCCCACCGCAAGGCCGCCGTCAGGTCCTCCGTGGTAGCGGCGTTTCGTGTCGGGGCGATCGCGTTGAACCGTTTCTCGACGGGCTCGGGCAGGCCGACCCCGACGATCCGGAGTTCGGCACCGCCGCCGAGTGCCTCGGCGGCTCTTCGTCGGTCGCCCGAGCAGCTGTCGTCGCCCGAGGTGACGAGAACGATCCTGTGGCGACCGGCGAGGCTGGAGAGATCCGCGACCGCCCGCACCGTGGCCAGGATCAGTGGGCGGGCGCCGGTCGGCGCGACATCGACGAGGGCGTGGGCGACCTCACCCTGGACAGCGATCCCTGGAGGAAACGCCAGCCGGCTGTCTTCACAGGCCGCGTCGTCGGTGAACCTGGCGTCCGACCCGAACAGCCTGAGCCCGACCTGCACGCCCTCTCCGGGCGAGAGTTCCGCGGCAACGGTCTCGATCGCCAACCTGGCTGCCGCGAAACGGTTGATCCCGTCGTCGAGTGGCCACCACATCGAGGTCGATGAGTCGAGCACCAACATCACCTGGGTTTCCGCCGCCCCGGCGACCGCGGGGTCCAGTGCGATGAGCATCAGCAGGCATGCCACTGCCACGCGCATGCGGTGATGGTACCTCGTCCAACCAAGACCCCGCCCGATTGCGGGACGAGGAGGATTGCCCGTATCCGTATCCGAACCTCCGCTCGGTGTCGAGGGGTACCCCGGGTACGGAGACGGATACGGAGACGGATACGGGGTTAACGGGTCCAGTCTGGTGATTCGGGAATCACGTCTGGTCAGAGCCCGGACTGTCCGCCATCCCCACACAGCGGCTGCCCACTCCCGATGAGGGGAGAATGTCCCCCCGGCCGTCAATCGACGAGACGTGGCAGCGTCACGACGAACTCGGCCCCCCCGCCGCTGTGATTCCCCGCAACTACCGTTCCTCCGTAGCCCTCGACGATTGCCTTCACCAGAGCCAGCCCGATGCCGGTGTGCCCGTCCTCGGGTGACTTCACGGTGCGGTACGAGAAGAACCTCGTGAAGATCCGGTCCATGTGCTCGGGTGGAATTCCGGGGCCCTGATCGGCCACGGTCACCTCGACGGTGGCCCCGGCGGAGTGAACGGCGACCGAAATCGTGCCTGTGGGAGGCGAGAACGAGATTGCGTTCTCGATCAGGTTCTCGAACACCTGGATGAGCCGGTCGGGAGAGGCTTTCACGAGGACCCCAGGGTCGTCCACCGTGAGCTCGAGCCCGGGTCCCGTGTCACCCCGTCGCAGGCGGAAGCTCTCGAGCAACCCCGTCAGGAGTCCGTCGACCGCGACCGCGGCCCGCTCCTCTTCGTCCAGGCGCGCGTCGACACGCGAGATCTCTCGGGCCTCTGTGAGCAGCCGCTCCATCCGGGCGATGTCACCTTGGATCATGCCGAGGAAACGTCGCTGCTCTTCCGGATCGCTCACCTCCAACGCCATGTCGGCCGCGGTCCGGATCGCCGCCAGCGGGTTCTTGAACTCGTGGGAGACGTCCGAAGCGAACGCCTCGGTGTACTGGAGGTGTTCCTCGAGGCGGCGGGTGAGTTGGGAGAGGGCGCGCTCGAGGTCGCCGATCTCGTCGGATCGGTGGCTCGGTTCAAACCCCCCACGCAGCCGTCCCCGCCGGTCGAGGATGTCCTCCGCTCGATGTCTGAGCCTGGCCAGCGGTCGGGCGATCGTGGTCGCCATCAACAGAGTGAGAACGATCGCGACCGCGAAGCTGGCCAGAAAGACCTGGAACACGTCCAGCCTCACGGCATACAGCGCGGACATGATGCGACTCGTGGACTGCGACACCACGACGGCCCCGGCGACCTCACCGTCGATCCGAATCGGGATCGCGATGTGGAGGATCACCGTCCGGGCCGGGTCGTCCATCACCCTGGTGGCGGCGCCGTACCGACCCTCGAGGGCCGCGTTCACTTCGGGGCCGAGCAGTTGCCCCGTGGGCTGGATGTCAAAGGCGTCGTCTCCGACCGGTGCGGGCGCACCCAACGCCCTCAGAAGGCGAACCGGAAGGGACCCGATGCGGTAGAGGAGGGTCCGCTGCGCCGGCTGGTTGGGGGGGGCGGGGTCGGCAGACTCCGACTCCCTGCGCGGTCCGAGAATCGCCGAGTCAGCCAGGACGGTGCCCGTGTCATCGACCACACGCAGGCGGGCGAGGTGGCGCTGACCGAGTTGTATCAGGACAGATTTCGCGTGATCCGAGTCGATCTGATGTGCCGCCTCCATCGCTGCTGCGAAGAGGCGGCCCTCCTGGCCCATGGTGCGCTCTTGTGCCTCCAATAGATGCTGCTCGTAGGTGTCGAGAAACAGGACCCCCGCAGCCGGGAGAAATACGAGCAGGACGTTGAAGGCAAGCAGACGGAACGAGATTCCGGACAATGCCCGGCGGACTGACGTCATCTCGGCGTCCGGCGTTCGGCGGAACATGCGGCGGGGCGGACGGGCCGGTCAGCCCTGTTCCCGGTAGCGGTATCCCAGCCCATACACGGTCTCGATGTCGTCGAAGGTGTCATCGATCGCGACGAACTTCTTTCGCAACCGTTTGATGTGGGAGTCGATGGTCCTGTCCGACACGAAGGTGTCGTGGGGGTAACCCTCCTCCATGAGCTGCTGTCGGGTCTTGACGTACCCCGGTCGACGAGCGAGTGCCCTCAGAATCATGAACTCGGTGACTGTCAGCGGCACGAGCCTGTCGTCCCAGCGTGCGGTGTAGCGCTGCAGATCGAGCGCCAGCAGGCCGACACGGTGGACCTGCACGTCACCGCCGTCGGGCAGTCGATCGAGCGCGATCCGGCGAAGCAGAACCTTGATCCGTGCGATCAGTTCGCGCATGCTGAACGGCTTGCACAGGTAGTCGTCGGCCCCCAGCTCGAGACCCAGTACTCGGTCGAATTCCTCGTCTCGAGAGCTCAGAAAGATGATCGGAATCGTTTCGGAAATTCCCCTCACCCTGCGACACAGCTCGAGGCCGTCCATGCGGGGCATGATGATGTCCAGCACGAGCAGAGCTGGCAGCGACCGCTGGAAGGCCTCCCAGGCCGCGCGACCGTCGGCGTAGACCTCCACATGGTATCCCTCACGTTTGAGCGCGAATCCGATGTTTTCGCGGATGTTCTGCTCGTCCTCGACGACGGCCACTGTGTCGGCCACGGTCGTGCCTCCGGTTCGAGGGTATCGAAAGCACCGAGGTGGTGCAACGAAAAATGGCGCCGCATGGCGGCGCCTGAGTCGACCTGGATCGAAAAGCGGTCACTTCTTTTTCGGAGTCGTCTTGGTGGCGGCCCCCGCGGCCTTCGCCGTGCCGGTCCTCGCCGCCGGACGACGAGTCGCGGTGGGCTGTTTGACTCGAAGCTTCTCGACGCTCTTGGTCAGGTCCTCGACCTTCTTCGTGAGGTCTTCGATCTCGGCCTTGGTGGGGACCCCGATGCGGTGGATCACGGCCGTCATCTGATCGTCGACCGTACGTTCGAAGGTGCCCCAGTAGCTCTCGGCGACGGTCTTGACGCCCGCGACCGTCCCTTTGGCCTTCGCGACCTGTTCCTTGCCGCGTCCCTCGATGTCCTCACCCTTTTCCACCAGCGACCTGAACAGCTTGCTGCCCTCCTCTTCGGCGACAGCCATCGCCCCGAGGCCGGCGAGCCAGATCTTGTGCGCCGACTCGGTCATTTCCCGCTGCAACTCCTTCGCCTTCTTCTGTGGCGCCTTCTTCCCTGCCTTTTTTGCGACTTTGCCTGCCATTTTTCGTTTCCTCCCCGCCGGTCTGCCGGCGTCTTCGGCGCGTGTGCGCCAGGTTTCGATTCGGGTCTCTCTTCTTGCCGCTGTGCGGCATCATCGCTCGAGAAAGAATATAACGCGCTGCGGCATGATTGTCAAGAAAAACTTGCCGCGTTGCGGCAATATTTTTTAAATTACTCTTTCAAAGATGTTTAAGAGATCTCACGACCATCTTCATCTCGGCTTCTCAGTGAAGTCCGGGATGATTCTCGTGATGCCGCACAGCGGCAATTCCGGTGCGGGACCCGCCCGGGTCGCGCTATTGCCATCCTTCCGGGAAGCTGGTGTCGACCGCGATCGCGGAGTTCACCAGCTCCTTCGCCGCCTTGGCGTACGGCAGCAGAGCGAACAGGCTGCCCTTCGCGAGCTCGAGCTTCTTGCCCATTAGCCCGACAATGGGATCGGTCTTTCCGGCGAGGACCTTGTTCCAGATCGTCGGGTTGGATCTGATCAGGTAGGGCACGTCGTCGAGGTCGGCGTCGCCCCCCGACTGCGCCGAACGGCATTCACCGTGCCAGAGGTCGGCGATGACGACCCGTTCCTCCGGGATCCCCATGGTCGGATCCGCGGTCATCACCAGCCCTATGGCGCCCTCCCACTTTTCGGCGGCCTTGCGGTAGCTCTCGTTCGTGTTGATACGTTCCGCCCACAGCTGGGCCCACTCGTTGGTGAAGATCTCAGCAGCCATGTGAGTCCTCCGAAACTCGAGGTTCGGGAAGCATAACCCACCGGACAGACCTCCACAACGGCAATGAGGGGATGCGGGGGCGGGGCATGGGGAAATCGGGGAGCGCGCCGGGGAGAGGTCGCCTCGGGTGTCAGATAGTCGATGCGAACGGGAGACTGACGACAGCGCCCCGTGCGGGCGTGCCGTTCTTGACAATGTTGGCAGCACCGTCACTGGAACGGAGGTGGTCGCCAAGGCCCAACATTGTCAAGGGGGGCACCCTCGGGAGGAATGTCGAGAGAAGGGCGCGAAGAAGCGACTCTCGTCTCGCCGATCGAGTAGCCCAGCCGACTGGGGGCACCCGCGGGGAGCACCTGGGGGCGAGGGCCCCTCGAGACTCAGCCGACCGCACCCATCGAGGGACCCGTGACGCGCAGTGGGCTGCGCGCCTCCAGGAGGGGGCGGTCCAGCGACCAGCGACGAGCGACGGCTGGGTGGTGGAGGACGAGGTTGATGTTGGAGACGAAGAAGAAGACGAAGATGAAGACGAGGACGAAGAGTGGGCGGCCGGGGGATCCAGTGTCAGCTCCGAGCGACCTTCGCTGGGGCGGTCCCCCTCACGCCCCGCACCGCTCTCGAGCGATAGCGGCCGACGTACGCGCGAAACGGCTCGGTGACCGGCCGCGGTACGGGGAGGTACGCGAGCTTGCCGGGGCCCTCCTGGGTCGCTTCGAACAACCATGCCGACGCCTGGTTGACGTTGACGCGGGCGAGGTCACGCCGTCCCAGGACGTCCGCGAGGTAGAGGGGCAGCAGCGTTCGTGCGTCCGCCTCGTCGAGGCTGACCGACCAGGGTCTCGGCCTGCTCCCGAGAGGGAACCGGCCACCGGTCGGTTGTGGCGGGTGGCGCAGAGTGTGGTGGAGGAGCCCGCGGAAGGCGAGCTTCATCAGTCGCGGGTTGATGCAGCGGATTGCCGGTACCGCGATGGCGTGCCGCTCCATCGGCGTATCCTTCCCGATCTGGTCGAGGGTCCCATCGATCCCGTCCTTGTAGTGCCTCAGGTCGGTGATCAGCTGACCGTCCGCGGTTCGGATGCGCAGCGGGAAGTACCAGAATGGAACCAGGTCGGTGTCACCCGGTGATGTCGACTTCTCGTGGAGGTACTCCACCTCGCGCTTGCGGTGGGCGGCGACCTCGCAGACGCGGTGACAGTTGACGCAGAAATGGAGCACGGCGTCGGTGTCGAAACGGTACTCGTGGCCGCAGGTGGGGCACTCCATCGGGACGAATCGAAGACCGCTGCCGGGTACGCGGGCGATCTCGGGCAACTCCTGGAGCGACTCGGGGTCGAGGCACGGAGCGGGGCCTGCCACCGATCCGGCCGCGCCGTCCACCAGCAGGGATTCGGAGATGCCGGGGGTGCGGGCCTCCGCGATCCACCAGGGGCGCCACACCACCGCCGTGACCTCGCGGGTGAACTTCGAACCGAGACGGATC
The DNA here is from genome assembly GCA_041552055.1 of Candidatus Sulfomarinibacteraceae bacterium. Taxonomy (GTDB): domain Bacteria; phylum Acidobacteriota; class Thermoanaerobaculia; order Thermoanaerobaculales; family Sulfomarinibacteraceae; genus JBFELO01. The sequence goes on from JBFELO010000068.1 coordinate 15,713, forward strand.
ACGTCGAGGTCGCGGACCAGACGCTTGCGATCGAGGTCGCCGAAGGCATCAACCAACGCCGACTCGTCGAGGTCGAGCGGCAGGGACTTGACGTCAAAGTCACACTGCGCGGCGGGCACGAGCGCGCGCAGGTAGCTCAGCTTGCCCATCGGAGGGAGCTCCACCGCCTCGGTTGCGAGCACAGCCGCCTCGACGATGCCGATGGCGAACCGGAGGTGCTTCTCCTGATCCCTCGGTGATCGGCCGTACGCCGCCTGGTAGAGACTTCCCATGCCGTGCCGGTACGGCGAGAGGAAGTGCTGCGCGTCGCCGATCTCGAGGGTGGAGGCCAACCGCGAGCGGTACAGGTCGGCTTTTCTCGATACCGCGCGTTCGGCGGCGGCGATGGTGGCGCTCGCCTCGGGTCGGGACACGAGAGACCCGTTCGAGGCGGCTTCGGTCGCGTTGGCCTCGAGCGGTGCCACCGAGGTCCGGTACAGCTTGAGGTAATGCTGATAACGGTAGTGTTCGAGGATCGCCTCACGAAGCGCCGCCCGGTCGCGGATCTTCTCCGGGATGGTGACATACAGGGTGTCGTCGTGCCCCACCACGAGGTGGTCGGAGCCGCAGAAGTCGCAGCGAACCATGTGGGCGAGCACCGGCACGTCGAGCTTCGCGCCGCACTCGGTACATGCGACCTGAACCGCGTAGCCCTCCTCGTCGCTCGGGTCGACTGGTCCTCCTCCGGCGGTAAGATCTTTCGTGGCGGTGGACGGCCGCGCTCCGCCAGCGCTGATCGTTGTCGTCGAGGACCTTTGCCTGGAGCCGGACGCGGCCAACACGATCGGGTTGAGCGGCGTGTAGGCGGAGGCCCACAGGGCCCCGACCACCATGATCGGTGCCAGGAAACCGATGTTCGCCGGGCCTCCCGTGATCAGCAGGCTGGCCTGCGCGAACATGACGCCAAGCACGACCTCGAGGATCGGGCGCCCTGCGGCAGCCAGACCGCTGCCCGGCATCACGGCGTTGAGGCCGATGGTGACGAGCGGATCCGCGTCACGGCCTCGGAACCCGAGCCCGGCCAGGGACGCCGCGGCCGGCGGGAGCAGCACCGACAACAAGATCCATCCCGTGCTCACACCACCTCCGTCGTCGACACGGTACCGCGTGCGAGATGCTTGAGCAGGGGCACGATCATCTGGGTGTCGTCGATGTTGAGTGTCGGATCAGCCAGCGCGCCTTCGAGCAACAGAGACAGTGCGCGAGTCGACGCGTCACCGGAGGACTCACTCGACAGTACGGCCCGGCAGGCGTCGAATTCCGTGCCGTGAGGAATGCCGCCTTCGACCAGGCGTTGTACGAGGCGGCGGTACGCCTCGACGGTCGTGGTCGGCGGGTATTCGGCGTGCATGGTCCCAATTCCATGATATCCCCTCTGAGGCAAGTGCAAAGGAGCCAGTGCGATGAGTGAGATGAGCGGCAAGCGTGTGGTGGTGACCGGCGGCTCGAGCGGTATCGGTCTGAAGACCGCGCGACAACTGGTCGAGGCGGGTGCCGAGGTGTGTCTCGTCGCGCGGCGAGAGGAGGCCCTGGCACGCGCAGTGGCGGACATCGGTGGGTCGGCCTGGTCGCATGCGTGCGACGTGTCTGACGAATCAGGGGTCGCCGGCCTGAAGGACGCACTTGCGGTTCGCTGGGATGCGCTCGAGGGTCTCGTGAACAGCGCCGGGATCGCTCCGATGGCAACGCTCGAGGACACGGATCCGGAGACCTGGGACGCTGCATTCTCGGTCAACGTGCGGGGCCCCTACCTGCTGTGCCGGTCGCTGCTCGATCTGCTCGCTACGGGTGCGTCGCCGGCGGTGGTCAACGTCTCGTCGACTCTGGCCGAGCGGGCGATTCCCGGGATGGCGGCCTACAACTCCTCCAAGGCCGCGCTGAATCAACTCACGAGGTCGATCGCGCTGGAGTGGGCCCCGGCGATTCGCGTGAACGCGGTGATGCCGGCGGTGGTGGACACACCGATCCAGTCGAGCCGCGGAATCACCCCGGACCAGGTCAGAGACATGGGCCGGATGCATCCGCTGGGCCGAGTCGGCCGGCCAGGCGACGTCGCCGATCTGATTGTCTTCCTGCTTTCGGAACGGGCATCCTGGATGACCGGGGCGGTAGTTCCCATCGACGGCGGGATGATGGCGGGGTAGGGCCGCCCGCCCACCCGGCCAGATACAAGATGCGAGATGCAAGATCCGCCCGCCCACCCGGCCCCAGGTTGGGGTGCGGATGATGACGGCGACGACGACGCCGGTCTAGTCGCAGCCCGGGGGCACGATCACGACCTCTCTCTCGTCGCCCTCCGGCCCCAGACTGATCCGCACCCGCCACAGCCTTGCATCCGCGGGGATCCACCTGGCGAGGGCGGCCTTCGGCCACTCGATCGCGGTCACCGCCTCGGAATCGGACAGGACGTCCTCGATTCCGAGCTCTCGAAGGTCGGCTGTCCGCTCGGCCAGTCGGTAGAGGTCCACGTGATGGAGTCGCGCGAGGCCGTGCGCCGCGCAATCGTACGACTGGATGATGACGAACGAGGGGGAGCTGACCTGGTCGGGATCGCCGTCGAGGCCGTCGGTCAGCCCACGAATCAGGGTGGTCTTGCCGACGCCGAGCTCGCCCTCCAGCATCACCACATCGCCGGCCGCGACCCGTGACCCGAGCCGACCTCCGAGCGCCTCGGTGTCCGCCGCCGAGCGCGACACGTGGCGCTCCGATTCGGTCACTGTTCTTCCAGCTCCTGCCAGGCGGCCGCGAGGAGGTGCGACTGGTATCCGGCGGGGGTAGCGGCGGGGAAGTCCTCGCCGCCCAGTTCGCCGGCGCGACCGTGCAGCCAGCACCCGATGAGCGCCGCTCGAACCGGCTCGATGCGCTGCGCCAGGAGGCCGGAGATGGCACCGGTGAGCACATCACCTGAGCCGCCCGAGGCGAGGTGGGCGTCGCCGGTAGGGTTGATCCACGCCTGTCCGTCCGGCGCCGCCACGATCGTACGGAACCCCTTGGCGATCACGACCGATTCCGACCGCCCGGCCGCCTCGCGTGCCGCTCCCAGACGATCCGCGACCACCGCCGCCGTGTCGGATCCCAGCAGCCGGGCCAGCTCGCCGGGGTGCGGCGTGAGGATCGGAGCAACCGTGCGGCCGGCAAGTCGCTCCGGGCGTTCGGCGAGCAGGTTCACGGCGTCCGCGTCGAGCAGCAGGGGCCCGGCCCAGTTGTCGATCGTCCACTCGAGTGTGGCCCGGGCGCCGTCTCCGGTGCCCATGCCCGGACCGGTGGCGATTGCCGTGATCCGATCCAGCATCGGAGCGAGTCCGTCCGGCGCCGCGATCGCGCCGTAGGAGTCGACCGCGAGCGGATGGCTCATCGCTTCCTGGCAGAGCGCGTCCACGACGGGAACCACCGGTTCTGGCACCGCCATCGTGACCAGGCCGCTGCCGACGACGACCGCCGAGTTGGCGGCCATGGCCACCGCGCCGCCGCGGCCGACCGCTCCTGCCACGAGCAGCAGGTGGCCGAAGTGGCCCTTGTGGGCGTCGGGGGCCCGATCGGGCAGCATCAACGCGATGTCGTCTGCCTCGACCCATCGCAGGTCACAGTCGGCCTCGAGGGCCGCCGGCGGGATTCCGATCTCGACAATCGCCACGTCGCCGCACTGGAGGCACGCGGGGGGCAGGGCGTGGCACCTCTTGAGGGCCGCGAAGGTCACGGTGAGATCGGCGGGGAGCACCGGCCCGGGCAGCTCGGACGACGATCCGTTGAGACCCGTGGGCACGTCCACCGCGACAACCGGGACCCCGGCCGACTCGACGCGCTCGACCACGGCGGCGAGCCTGCCCCCCAGGGGTCGGTCGATCCCGGTGCCGAGCAAGGCGTCGACGATGACGTCAGGGCGGCTCGGCGCCAGTGCGGCCTCCAACGAGGAGAGGTCGTCGTCGGGCACGAGGACGGGATCGACGCCGAAGGCCACGGCGAGGCGGTAGTTGGTCGCGGCATCCGGGCTGAGTCGGTCCTCGTCACCGAACAGGAGCACCTGGACGTCGTGGCCGCCGTTCGCGAGGTGGCGCGCGGCCGCGAGGCCGTCTCCCCCGTTGTTGCCCGGACCGCACAGTATCAGCACCCGCCGAGCGTCCGAGAATGCCTGTCTGAGGGCATCGACGACGCCGGTGGCGGCGTTCTCCATGAGCACGATTCCGGGCACACCGAGATCCTCGATAGTGTGCCGATCAGCCTCTCGCATGGTCCGGTTGTCGAGAACTGGCAGCATGTCCGCCTCCTGCTGAGACGGATTGTACCCGCACGGCCGGCTCGGTCCACAAAAACAACTGTGGCAGAGGGATTTGCGTTGAGTCCGTGTTCACCGCACGGGTGAAGTGGCCGCAGGGAGAACACGATGCCGAGGTCGAAGAGGATTCCACAGGGCCGGCACCGCGCGAGCCGCGCACACGCGACGGTCATCGGCCTTCGGTGGCGGCAGATGTCTCAAAACCGCCGGGCCGGGGAACTGTTCATTGGTTGGTCGGAAGTTGCGTCCTACGGTACACTTAATGTGGGCGCCGAGACGCGGGAGGCTACCGCATGCATATCAATGACATCCTGAAGGTCGCCGTCGAACGCAAGGCGTCGGACGTGCATCTCAAGGTCGGTGCGCATCCGGTTCTCCGGATCGACGGTCGGCTCCACGTCATGACCGAGTTCAAGCGGATGATGCAGGAGGACACCATCGCGATGGCGTTCTCCATGATGTCGTCGCGCCAGAAAGAGCGATTCAAACAGAATCTGGAGATCGACATCGCGTACTCGGTCCCCGGGCTCGGTCGCTTTCGCTGCAACATCTTCCAGCAGCGGGGCTCGGTGGGGCTCGTGTTGCGCTTGATCCCGGCCCGTATCCAGACCTTCAAGGAGTTGATGCTGCCGCCGGTGCTGGAGAAGATCTGCGAGGAGCAGCGCGGTCTCGTGCTGGTCACCGGCACCACCGGATCGGGTAAGTCGACCACGCTGGCTTCGATGATCGATTACGTCAATGCCCGTCGGATCGAGCACGTGATGACCATCGAGGACCCGATCGAGTTTCTCCACCGCGACAAGAAGTCGATCATCAATCAGCGCGAGATCGACGTCGACACGAAGCAGTTCTCGCTCGCACTGCGATCTGCCCTGCGGCAGGACCCGGACGTGATTCTGGTCGGTGAGATGCGCGACTACGAGACCATTGAAACCGCCCTGCTCGCCGCCGAGACCGGTCACCTGGTGCTGTCGACGTTGCATACCCTCGACGCCACGGAGACCATCAACCGCATCATCTCGGTGTTCCCGCCGCACCAACAGAAGCAGATCAGGATCCAGCTCGCCGCAGTGCTCAAGGCGATCATCTCCATGCGCCTCCTACCCCGAGCCGACGGTCTCGGACGGGTGCCGGCGGTCGAGGTGCTGATCTCGACCGCGTACATCAAGGACTGCGTCGAGAACAAAGAGAAGACCAAGCTCATCCGAGACGCCATCAACCAGGGCACCAGTCAGTACGGGATGCAGACCTTCGACCAGTCGCTGTACCTGCTGTACAAGAACGGGCTGATCACTCTGGAGGAGGCGTTGCGTCGAGCCACCAATCCGGACGAGTTCCGGCTCAAGATCCAGGGCATCCAGTCCACGTCGGACATCTCACGCGAGGAGATGGAGGGCATGCTCGAGCTGCCCGGCGAGTCACCCATGGATCCGTTCGCCGAAGAGTCACCCTTCGAGTTCGGCCAGGCAGACTAGGCGGCACCCTGTCCTGCACACGCGCGTCGGGTATGGACCCGTATCAGTCTCCGTGCCCGGGATACAGCGCCAGCGTCAGCGTCAGCGACAGCGCTCAGGGTCAGCGACGGCGGCATGATCACCTCCGGGTCGTTCTTTGCGGGGAATAGCCGATGGGCATTCGATGTCAAGGGCAAGCCGGACTTCTGGTCCGGTGCTTCGCACCCTTGACATCGAATGCCGCACCAGCTCGAGGGAGGGCATGAACAACCCGGAGGTGATCATGTCCAGTGTCCCGGCCCGCACCGACCTCATCGCCCACGTGAAGGCCCTCGAGGCGGCGTCCATCGCCATCAACCTCGTGATGAGGATCCCAGCCCCTTTGAAACCCATTGCTGATCAGGTGATCCGGTCGGCAAGCTCGGTCCCGGCCAACCTGGCTGAAGGGCACGGGCGGTCAGGTAGAGACCGGATGCATTTCTGGCGGATCGCCTACGCCTCGGCCAAGGAGGCCGACAGCCACCTGAGGCTCCTCGCTTCAGCCGGCGCGATCAATGCGACAAGGGTTGGCCATGCACTTGAGGCCTTCGATCAGGTTCGCGCCATGACGTGGCGGCTGCTGCACCCGACGACTTGATCGAAGTGGCTCGCAACGGTCCGTCTGGCCGCTGTCGGCTGTCCCTGTCCCCTGCCCCTGAACGCTGTCCCTGAACGCTGTCGCTGTCGCTGACCCTGTCTGTGACGCTGTCTTTCGGATACGGAGACGAATACGGAGACGGAGAGGGGCGTTCCCCTCCCGGCCACGTCCATTGAAACGCCCCTGGGTGGCCGACCGGCTGCGCAAATGCGATACTGCGGACCATGTCCGATGAGGCGCACCAGGCCGCGCTCAAAATGCTGTCCCGTCGGGATTACTTCCGCGTGGAGCTCGAGGATCGGCTTGCCCGGAAGGGGTATCAGCCGCAGCAGATCGAGCAGGCGCTGGAAAAATGCGTGCAACTGAATCTGGTCAACGACGTCCGGCTCGCGGAGCGCTTCGTCGAGTTTCGATCGGCCGACAGGGGGTGGGGGCCGCGACGCCTGGTCGCCGAGCTGCGGCGCCGCGGCGTCGCCGACGAGATCGCCGACGGGTCGTCGCGGCTCGCTCCGGATCAGCTGGAGGCGGCGCTCGGGACCGCCATTCGGCGGGCAGAGCTGCGGGCGCCGCAGGGGTGGTGGCGACTTCCCGCGCGACGGGCACGGATGGTAAGCTCCCTCATCGCACGCGGTTTTCAGGCCGAGACCGCGATCGAGGCGGTCGACCGCCTGGCCGCCACCAGGGAGAAGCAAGACCATGCGAACGATGACCAGTAGCGAGATCCGCGCCGCGTTTCTCGACTACTTCGCGTCCAAGAAACACCAGGTCGTGCCGTCGTCTCCGCTGCTGCCGGCGGGCGATTCCACGCTGCTGTTCGCGAACGCCGGCATGAACCAGTTCAAGGAGGTCTTCGTCGGGCGGGAACAGCGGTCGTACACGAGAGCCGCGTCGTCGCAGAAGTGTGTTCGTGCCGGGGGAAAGCACAACGACCTCGAGAACGTGGGCTACACAGCACGTCACCACACCTTCTTCGAGATGCTGGGGAACTTCTCGTTCGGCGATTACTTCAAGAAGGAGGCCGTCGAGTTCGCCTGGGAGCTGATGGTCGACGTCTACGGCCTGCCGGTGGAGCGGCTGTGGTTCACCGTGTACACGGACGACGACGATGCTGCGAGGCTCTGGGAGGAGATCGGCGCCCCGCGCGACCGGATCCTGCGCTTCGGCGAGTCGGAGAACTTCTGGTCCATGGGGGAGACCGGTCCGTGCGGTCCATGCTCCGAGATCCACTACGACCGGGGCGACGATCCGCTCGCACCCGACAGGGCAGAGCTGGTGAACGGCGAGGGCGACGAAGTCGTCGAGATCTGGAATCTGGTGTTCATGCAGTACGAGCGAGACGCCGAGGGGACCATGCACCCACTGCCGCGCCCCTCCATCGATACCGGAGCCGGGCTCGAGCGGCTTGCCGCCGTCCTGCAGGGCGTCGAGTCCAACTACGAGACCGACCTGTTCAAACCGTTGATCGGTGCCGTCGAGAATCTGTCGGAGCGGCGCTACGTCCCGAGCGACCCGCTCGCGCCGGCGTTTCGGGTCATCGCGGACCATCTGCGGGCGGCGACCTTCCTTATGACCGACGGGGTGGTCCCGTCCAACGAGGGCCGGGGGTACGTGCTACGTCGGATCATCCGCAGGGCGCTGCGCTACGGCCGCAAGCTCGGGCTCGACGGCGCGTTTCTGCACACCCTGCTACCGGCGGTCGTCGAGTTGATGGGGGAGGTCTACCCCGAGCTCTCGGAGCGGCAGGCGGTCGTGACGACTCAGCTCCGGCAGGAGGAGGAACGGTTCGCGCGCACCCTCAACACCGGCACCGACGTCGCCCAGCGGGAGCTCGAACGGATCAAGCGGGCGGGCGGTGACGCCGTCCCGGGTGCGGTGATCTTCGACCTCTACCAGACCCACGGCATCCCGGTGGAGCTGCTCGAGGAGTTCGCCCAGGAGGAGGGTTTGGGCCTCGACCGGAAGGGTTTCGACGAGGCACTCGAAGTGGAGCGTCAGCGCGGGCAGGCGTCGTGGAAGGGCGATCTGATGGCGCACTTCAGGTCGCAGTACGGAGAGCTCGCCGACCGGGGCGTACGTTCCGAGTTCGTCGGTTACGACAAGCTCGAGGTGTCCACCACCGCGTTGGCGCTGATCGGGGAGCACGGTCTCGAGGACGAGCTGGGTCCGGGCGAGAGCGCCGAGGTCGCGCTGGCCTCGACGCCGTTCTACGCCGAGGCCGGCGGCCAGGTGGGCGACACCGGCGAGCTGGTCTGGAACGGCGGGCGCGCAACGGTGGTCGACACCCACAGCCCGCTGGATGGCCTCATCCTGCACCGGATCGAGATGGGCGAGGGCTCGCTCGAGGTCGGCAGCGAGGTGTGCGCCCGGGTCTTCGAGGGGCGCAGGGTCGACACCCAGCGCAACCACACCGCGACCCACCTGCTGCACGCTGCCCTGCGGTCCGTCCTCGGAGACGCCGCCCAGCAGGCCGGCTCGCTGGTCGATCCCGACCGCCTGCGCTTCGACTTCTCGTGGGGCGATCCGGTGCACCCGGAGCAGCTGCAGGAGATCGAGCGGCTGGTCAACGCGCAGATCGTCCGGAACCTGCCGGTGGACAAGCGGATGATGGCGATCGACGACGCCCGAGGGGCCGGTGCGATGGCCCTGTTCGGCGAGAAGTACGGCGAAGAGGTGCGGGTCGTGACGATCGGCGACGGCAGTTTTTCGAGAGAGCTGTGCGGCGGCTGTCACGTGGACCGGACCGGTGACATCGGGCTGTGTACCGTGGTCGGCGAGCGCGGGGTGGCCGCAGGCGTGCGGCGGATCGAGGCGCTCACCGGGCGTGGTGCAATCGCTCGCCTCCAGGAGCGTGAGCGGCTGGTGGGGGAGCTCGCCGGCCGCTACCAGACGTCGCTCGAGCAGCTGCCGACCCTGCTCCAGGGCCGCGACCAGAGGCTCGAAGAGCTCGAGGGCGAGGTCCGGCGTCTCAAGCACCAGCTGGCATCCGGGGATGTCGCGGGCGGCGAGGTCCGCACCGAGGTGAACGGCATCACCGTGCTCGCCCGGCGCGCGCCCGAGATGAGCCCGTCCGACCTGCGCAACCTGGCGGACACGATGCGGCAGAAGCTCGGCTCCGGGGTGGTCGTTTTGGGCATGGAGTCCGGCGGCAAGGCGACCCTGCTCGCCGCGGTCACCGACGATGTGGTCGACCGGGTGAGCGCGGGCGACCTCGCGCGCGAGCTGGCACCGGTGGTCGGCGGTCGCGGCGGCGGCAAGCCCAACCTCGCCCAGGCCGGCGGCCCGCAACCGGGGATGATCGACGAGGCGCTGCGGAAGGCGCCAGAGGTCGTCGAAAGCCTGCTCGCGTCCTGATCCCGGCGCCCGCGACTGACGCTGCGAGGCCGTCGAGCAGTGATTCGAAGTGTAGGCGCGCGGTCCCCTGCGCGCCGTTGCCCGATCCCGGCGCTCGCGGCTTGCGCCGCTAGCACGATTTGTCGCGTCGTGCGTCTCCGAATGCCAGC
>JBFELO010000069.1:0-24929 GCA_041552055.1 Candidatus Sulfomarinibacteraceae bacterium
ACACGCCAGCTTCTCGCCAACCACCGACGAGGAGTGGGCGCTGCGGACGTCTCTCGCCCGAGAGCACGGCCACGTGAGCTGGGAGCGTGTGGTTTCGGGACCCGGGCTGGTCGCGATTCACGACTTTCTGGTCGAGCGCGCCGGAGGATCGAGTCGAGAACCGCCGCAGGGGCCCGGTGATCCCGCGGCCGCGATCGTGGCCGCGGCCGCCGATGAAGGATCCGGACTCGCACGGGACGCGGTCCAGCTGTTCGCCCGTCTCTACGGCGCAGAGGCCGGCAATCTCGCCCTCAAGATCATGGCTGTCGGGGGGGTCTACGTGGCGGGGGGCATCGCACCCAAGATCATCGACTGGCTCGACCAGGGCGGATTCGTGGCGGGGTTCGTCGACAAGGGCAGGATGAAGCCCTTGCTGGAGGCGATGCCCGTTCACGTGGTTCTGGATGAACGGATCGCGTTGAAGGGAGCGGCCCGCCGCGAATTCGACGACTGATTTCCGGTCATCGCGAAATCGGACCTGTAGCTCGGCTTCCTCACCGGGTCGGGTCGCGAGGGCGGGCGGCTGAGAGGGAGCATCCCGGCGAGACGTACGGGCTGGTGCACCGACCTGACACGGTGTGTCCCAGCTTTGCACACCCCGGCCCGCCGAGATGTTCTCGTATCCCGCTGATGGTTGGCATCGGGATTGCTAAACAGAGCAGCGGGAGGCGCGAGCATGCACGACCGAAGACGAAGTCAAAGAATGGTGGCGGACCAGGAGATCTACGCCCGGATCAAGTCGTCGATTCCCGTCCGAATCGTCGACGTGTCACGGCATGGGATGCAGGTCGAGGCGACGTCCGCGCTACCGCCTTCGGGGGAGTGTGACATCTGGCTGCCAACCGACGGCGGAGACATCCGGACCAGAGTGAGGGTCCAGAGATGTCGCGCGAGGTTCGTCCAATCCAAGGAGTTCCAGGGTCTGATGTACCAGGCCGGGGTCGAGTTTGTCGACCTGGATGAGGACGCGACCTCAGCCTTGGACACGATCATCCGACAACTGGCGGGAGACGAGTTCGATCCGGAGGACCTGAAAACCACGATCGAGAAACCTGCAGATCAGAGCGAGCAGGACTCGTCAAAGATGTGGCGGGCCGTCTGACGCCAAAGCCCGGAGAAAGTTAGCTGGAGCAGCCGGCGGTCGAAAATCGGCCGCCGGTGCCGACCTCGTGCGGATGGACCGCAGGCCTCGATCTTCTGTTAGAGTCCCGCGGGGGACATTGGCACATGCCTACGTCGGAACCGAAGTCAGCCATCACCGCCGACCGAGCGAGGTTTCGCGCGGGCGACGTCGCGTTTCCGGCGCTGACCGATTCCACCCCGATCGGGCGCGTCGGACTGGAGCCCGAGTACTTCCCGATCTTCCGTGATCAGGACGGCCGGCCGGCGGGACGAGTCCCGCTCCAGAACCCGGCGGCCCCGGGCGTGCTCGACGTACTCGATGAAATGGCCTGCGACGAAGCGGAGTTCGGTAGCCGTCGCGGTGGCCCCGTCGGACCGTGGGAATACCGGCTGGCCGATGGCGGGAGGATCACCTTCGAGCCAGGCGCCCAGGTCGAGCACTCGACCGCCGTGTATCCGAGCGCTGCGATCGCCCTGGGTGACGTGCAGCGGGTCCTGGGCTGCCTGCGGTCGGCGTTTCTCGACCGCGGGGCGGTGCTCGCCGCGGCTGGAATGGACGTGTGGCACGACGTCGCGTCGGTTCCGCAACAGCTTCCATTCGGTCGGTACACGGCGCAGGCGGCCTACTACGAGCGGAGGGGCACCTGGGGTCGAGTGATGATGCGCCACACGGCGAGTCTGCAGATCAACCTGGATCTCGGGCCAGAAGGAGTCTGGCAGGAGCGCTGGCTGGTGGCGAATCTCGTCAGCCCTTTGATCATCGCGACCTTTGCCTGCAGTCCCGGCGAAGGCGGCATCTCAACTCGGGCGCACGCCTGGCAGCAGCTCGATCCGTCTCGGAGCGGCTTCCCGGAGGGACTCATGACGGGTGACGCCTGGGATCCGAGGGGGCAGTGGGCCGACGCAGCAATGGCGGCTGACGTGATGTTGTTCCGGGCGAGCGACGGCAGCTGGGCCCCAGGTGAGCCGGGCTTCGATTTCGGCACCTGGATTCGCGACGGGCATCCGGAGTTCGGCTGGCCGACCGAGGAGGATCTCGACTATCACCTGACGACGATCTTCCTCGAGGTACGGCCGCGGGGTTTCCTCGAGCTCAGGGCGGGCGAGGCCGTGCCCGACGAACTCCGCGCGGCTCAGGTCGTGCTGGTGACGTCGTTGCTGTACGACGACCAGTCCCGTCGCTCTGCGGTCGAACGCCTCGAGCCCCAGCGACACCGGCTCCCCGAGCTGTGGCGCCGCGCCGCCCGGGTCGGCGTCGGCGACTCGGAGCTGCAGGATATGGCCGTCGCGGTGTGGGAGGAGGCGCTGCGCGGCGCCGAGCGGTTGGGTGACGACATCGGGTCGGAGGCTCTGGTGGCGACGAAACGCTTCCTGGAGCGATTCACCTTTCGAGGCCGCACGCCCGCGGACGAGCTCCGCGATCTGCTCGACAAGGATCCGGCGGAGGCGCTCGCGTGGGCCGCGTCGGACGGCGGCAGCTCCTGACAACGGTCGTTCCTCCGCCCCGGACCCCTGCGAACCGTGTGTGTCTTGATATGCTGTCGCCGCACATGGATCAATCATCCCGCGGAGTGCCACACCATGGTGTACGACTCTGAGATCGACCGCGCCGTACGGGGCGGCAGCCCGCTCGCGGACACGCCCGCGTGGCGATCCCTCCTCGAGCACTACTGGGGCGTCAGCACGGTTCATATGCGCGACCTGTTCGACGCCGATCCCGATCGTTTCCAGCGATTCTCGGTCGCGTGCGACGGCCTGTTGTTGGACTTCTCCAAGAATCGGATCACCGACGAAACTCTGCGACTTCTGATCGCGCTTGCCGAAGCGTCGGGCGTTCGCGAGGCGGCGCAACAGATGTTCAGCGGAGCTCCGATCAACTGGACCGAGGGGCGATCGGTGCTCCACGTCGCGCTCAGGAACCGTGCCAATATTCCGATTCTCGTCGCGGGAGAGGACGTCATGCCCCGGGTCAACCGGGTGCTCGATCAGATGCGGGTGTTTTCCGACCAGGTGCGTTCGGGCGCGTGGACCGGAACCACCGGCGAGACGATACGGCACGTCGTGAATATCGGGATTGGAGGCTCCGACCTCGGGCCGGCGATGATCACCGAGGCGCTCGGCGCAGTCCACGATGGACCGGACGTGCGGTTCCTGTCCAACGTGGACGGCTCGGACTTCGTCGAGGCGACCCGGGGTCTGGATCCTGCGCGGACCCTTTTCATCGTCGCCTCGAAGACGTTCACCACCCTGGAGACAATGACCAACGCGCGTACCGCGCGAGCCTGGATCGTGGAGAGCCTGAGAGATTCCTCTGCGGTGGCACGACACTTCGTGGCGCTGTCCGCGGACCGAGAGGCGGTTGCGGCGTTCGGCGTCGAGCCGACGAACATGTTCGAGTTCTGGGATTGGGTCGGCGGGCGCTTCTCCTGCTGGTCAGCCATTGGCCTGCCGATTGCGCTGGCGATCGGATTCGAGCGGTTCGAGGAGTTGCTCGAGGGTGCGCACGCCATGGATCTGCACTTCCTGCACGAGCGGCTCGAGCGCAACGTGCCCGTGCTCATGGCCTTGCTCGGGGTCTGGTACGACAATTTCTTCGGTGTGTGCAGTCACGCGATCCTGCCGTACGACAGGTACCTGCGGCGATTTCCCGCTTACCTCCAGCAGGCGGACATGGAGTCGAACGGCAAGTCCGTGGATCGAGACGGGGCTCGGGTCGCCTATCAGACCGGACCGATCAACTGGGGCGAGCCCGGGACCAACGGGCAGCACGCCTTCTTCCAACTCCTCCATCAGGGCACCAAGCTCGTGCCGTGCGACTTCATCGGATGCGCGGCGCCGGCCCATCCGATCGGTGACCATCACGACCAGCTGACGGCCAACCTGCTGGCTCAGTCCGAGGCGCTGATGCGTGGGCGGACCGAGGCCGAAGCGCGGGTCGAGCTCGAAGCCGAGGGGCTCGAAGGGGACGAGCTGGAGAGGTTGTTGCCGCATCGGGTGTTCGAGGGGAACCGGCCGTCGAACACGATTCTGCTCGACCGGCTCACGCCCCGTTCTCTCGGCACGTTGATCGCGGCCTACGAGCACAAGATATTCGTGCAGGGCGTGATCTGGCGGGTCAACAGCTTCGATCAGTGGGGCGTGGAGCTCGGGAAGAAGCTGGCCGGGACGATCCTGAGCGAGGAGCAACAGATGCAGGCCGGCGAAGACGTCGACCTGTCGCACCACGACAGCTCCACCGCCGGTCTGCTGCGGCACCTCGCGCAGCGACGAGAGAGAGGACAGTCCCGGCGATTCGATTCGCGTACTGCTCCGGATTCCACACCACAGAGACACGGAGACGCAGAGAAGTGAGTCATACGCTGGCGCCGGCCGCTTCCGAGCGCGTTGTGAAGACTGCCTTGGGTGTCAGAGGGTCGATGCGAGTGGCGGTGTGATGACAGCGCGCTGTTCGGGCGTGCCATCTTTGACGATCTTGGGACCTTGTCCGCACCGGAAACCGACGCCTCTCAGGCCCACGATTGTTGAAGGTGGCAACCGCGGGGAGCACGTCTGGGAGAGGGCGCGCCGGGTGCCAGACAGTCGACGCGATCCCCGTAGGGTGCGGCTCGCCGCACTATCAGGTCGCGTTCCCGGGCACGGAGTCGCCCGATGGCGATGAAGACGAAGACGAAGACGAAGACGGAGATGAAACGCCGTGGGGTGGGTGGTCAAGCGACCAGCGGCCAGCGACGGTCGTGGCGGGCGGGGATAGAATGCCCCGTTCACGAAGCCGTGAAGTGATGGAGGCACGATGACTTTGATCCGAGTCGCCCACTCGCCCGACTCCGACGACGCATTCATGTTCTACGCACTGGCAAAAGGGCTGATCGATACCGGGAATTACGAGTTCGAGCACGTGCTGGACGACATCGAGACGCTCAATCGCGAGGCGTTTGCAGGGACGTATGACGTCACCGCGGTGTCCATTCACGCCTACGTCCACCTCGATGAGACATACGCGCTGCTCGCATCGGGCGCGTCGATGGGGGACGGTTACGGGCCGATCGTGGTGGCCAGGGAGCCGGTCCCTGGCGACAGGCTCCACGAGGTGGAGGTTGCCATACCGGGAACGCTGACCTCGGCCGCCCTGGCGTTGAAGCTCTGGAATCCGGAGCTCAACACGACAGTGCGGAGGTTCGACGACATCACACCGGCGGTGCTGGCCGGTGACGTGGACGCCGGGGTGGTGATCCACGAGGGGCAGCTGACGTGGGAAGACGACGGTCTCGTGTGCCTGGTGGATCTCGGTGCGTGGTGGGCCGGACAGACAGGTGGTCTGCCGCTGCCTCTGGGTGGCAACGTCATTCGGAGAGATCTGGGTGACGAGACCATGGCGCAGGTGGCCGGCCTGCTGCGCGGATCCATCGAGTACTCGCTCGAGAACCGCGACCAGGCGCTCGACTATGCGCTGGGCTTCGGCCGAGGGCTCGACCGGGGTCAGGCAAATCGATTCGTCGGAATGTACGTCAACGAACTCACGGTGGATTACGGAGAGCGCGGCAGGAGGGCGGTCCGTGAGTTTCTCGGGCGTGCGCATGCGGCCCGCCTGATCCCGAGGATGCCGACGCTCGACTTCCTGGGCGGCTGAGATCCGTCAATCCGTCGGTGCTCGAGGCCGGATCGACGCGGCGAACAGCGCGCCGGCGACGGCGGTCGAGGCGAGCACCGCCCACGGTGTTGCCCAGCCGGCGACGTTGTCCTTGATGGCACCTGTCGTGGCAGGCCCGATGAGAGTCGCCAGGTTTGAGAACGCAGTGATGAAGCCGAACGCGAATCCGACGTTGGCCGCGGGGACGAGTCGGCCGGGCAGCGAGTACGTCGACGTCAGGGCGGAGCCGGCGCTGAGCCCAACAAGTACCATCGCCGGCGCGGCAGGGATCGAGCCCAACGACATACCGAACAGAGTGATGCCGAGCAGCGCGAGGCTCAGCGACAGCCAACGCGAAGGATGTCCTACACGGTCGATCGCGACACCGACGATGGGCGCGAAGATCAGGGCAGTCCAGGCGACGAGGCTGACGGTGAGCAGTGCATCCGGGCCGCCGCCAGCCCAATCGGGGGCAAACGTGAAGACGGCGGCGTAGACGCCGAAGAAGAGCGCCCAGGCGACCGCCAGCCTCGCGAGGGCGGGGGTTACCCGACCCCGATTTTTCGCCAGATCGGTCTCATGGTCATTGCCCCGGAAAACAGCGGGTACCGCGCACACGTGCAGGGGAACGGCCAGCAATGCAAGGCCTGCCAACACGAGAAGCTCACCCCGCCACCCGATGAGGTCGATGAGACGGGGGTGCACGGTGAACATGACGATCATGCTTGTCGGATACACGGAGTTGAAGATGCCCATGGCGAGGGACAGCTCATGTCGGCGGAATGCCTCTGTGACGAGACGGGCCATCAAGAGGTTTACGATGAGCCCGCCGACGCCGAACACGAGGCGACCCGTCAGGAGCGCGGTGTAGCTGGGGGCGAGGGCGAAGGCGGTCGCTCCGACTGCCATCACGCTCAGACCGACGGTGCCGGTGGCGCGAGCGGGCCACCGGTCGACGGCCGATCCGAGTGAGATGGAGATGAATACCGCGGGGATCGCGATCGCGCCCATCAGCACGCCGATCTGAAGGTGGGTCAGCCCGAACGTCTCGGTCAGCTGCGGAACCAGCGGCGGCACCGCGAAGAACGTCACACCGACGGCAAAGAAGCTGACCACGGACGACGCCAGGATCAGCCACCGGCGTTGGGCGAGACTCGACTCATCGGACATTCGCGGATTGTAGCGGGGGAGACGCAGGATCGTCCGAAGAACTTTCGTGTCGACGACGTCACGCTCGTCGGCCTCGGAGATCGTGGCACGCGCTCCGACCACTCACGCGTCGCGAAACACCAGGCCGGCCGCGCGATCGCCGCCGAGGCAGACACGCATGCCAATACCGGAAGCCTACCGTGAAAAGATACTTACGTTTCTCTATGTGGTTGGACTTGACGGCTTAAAACAATTGTTTCATATTTACGTTTGAAACGTATGTTCTAAACGGGGGTTTCAGGTGGTGGAAACACAGACAAGCGCGGCAGGCCAGGAAACGACGGAAACCCGCGATCGAATCTTGGGCGTGGCCGAGAGGCTATTCGCACGGCGCGGGTACGAGGCGACCTCGGTCCGCGACATCACGACCGAGGCCGGCTGCAACGTGGCGGCGGTGAACTACCACTTCGGAGGCAAAGAGAACCTGTACGTCGAGACGTTCCGGGGTCTGCTCGGCGAGCTCCGCGACCTTCGGATTCGACGCATTCGTTTCGACATGACGGAAGCCGGCACATCCGCCACGGTCGAGACATTTGTGGAATCGATGGCCAACGCCTTCCTGGAGCCGTTCGTTGACGAGGCCCGGGGCCGGTTGCTGATGGCCTTCGTGTCGCGCGAGATGGTGGACAGGCACCTGCCGGCAGAGGTCTTCTTCGACGAGTTCATCCGCCCGGTACTCGACGTCGCGCACGAACAGCTCAGCGTCGTCGCACCGCGGCTCGATCCGATGACCGCACGCCTGTGTCTGATGTCCCTCGTGGGGCAGCTGCTGCACGTGCTGCGGGCCCAGCTCATGTTCTCGAGCGGCGCGCCGGCTGACCTGGTCCCGGCGGATTTGAAGTCGCACGTGGATCATGTCGTCCGCTTCACGGTCGGAGGAATCTGCGCGTGCGCTGTGGGCTGTGACCCGTCTCGTCCGAGCGAGGAGGTGACGCCATGAAAACGCGACATCGAAGGTGGACCATCGTACGGCCGGCCGCGTCGCTGCTGATGATGGCCACTGTAATCGTCGGCTGCACCCTTGGGCCCGACCCGGAGCGGCCCGTCACCGCCGCAGACGTATCAGAAACCTACGTCTACGCCGCCGATGACGAGGGATCGCTTGCCGGGCAGGACAACCAACCCGCTTGGCCGGCCGAAACCTACTGGTGGCAGCGGTTCGGCGACGAGACGACAGCCGAGCTCGTCGAGCTGGCGCTCACGGCCAACACCGATCTCCAGGCCGCGGCTGCCCGCGTTCTGGAGGCGGAGGCTTTGCTGGAAGCGGCCGGCGGCGCTCGGTTGCCGCAGGTCGACTATGGTCTGAGCGCAAACCGATCGCGGAACTCCTTCGTCCTCGAGATACCCAAACCCGGGGATCCCTCCGTGTCCGAGAAACGCCGCATCACTCCGGAGTCGACGACCTACGGCACCGATCTCGGCGTCAGCTGGCAGGCCGATCTGTTCGGAAAGCTCAAGCGGTCGCAGCAGTCGACCTGGGCGAGCCTGCTCGCCGAAGAGGCGGCGCGAGACGCGGTGCTTCACACGGTGGTGGCATCGGTGGTGCGGACGAGAGTCCAGGTCGCCACCCTGGAACGCGCGCTCGACATCGCGCGCAACATCCGGACGAGTTGGGAATCGACCACCGCCACCGTCGAACGGCGATACCGCAACGGGTTGGTGGGCGCGGTCGATCTCTACCTGGCGCGCGAGAACCTGGCGTCGGCTCGGGCCGCCGAGGCCGCCCTCGAGGGCAGTGCCGCGACTGCGCGTAACGCCCTCGACGTGCTGGTCGGTCGGCGACCGGGGACCGGTGCCCGGCTGCCCAGGACACTCCCGGAGCTCCCGAGCGTCGATCCCGTACCCCTCGGCCTGCCGGCCGAACTCCTGGACCGGCGACCCGATCTCCGGCAGTCCGAGATGCGGTTGGCGGCGGCCACCTACGGCATCGGAGTCGCTCTCGCCGACCTCTACCCGTCGCTCAGCCTGACGGCCGCGGGCGGAACCCGGTCGGACACGCTCGCAGACCTGATCTCGTCGGAGACGTTCATCTACAACGCCGTGGCGAACCTGGTGGGCCCTCTCTTTACGGGTGGTCAGCGGCGAGCGAATGTGGCGGCGGCGCGTGCCCGAACCGAACAGGCGGCCGCGACCTACGCCGGAGCCGTGCTGCAGGCGTTGAGGGAGGTCGAGGACGCCCTGGTGCTCGAAGCTTCGGTGCGCGAACAGCTGGCTCACAACGACCAACGCGTGGCGGACGCGCGCAGCGCCAACCGTATGGCCAGCGAGCGGTACCAGCGGGGCGTGGAGACCCTTCTGTACGTGCTGGAGACCGAGCGTCGCCTGAGGCTCGCCGAGGAGGCGTGGATCAGCAGCCAGGCCGATCTCTGGAACGCGCGCATCGAACTGTTTCTCGCCCTTGGCGGCGACTGGGAGCCATCGTCCGGAGTGCCGGATGGCGCGCAGCGCTCGGCGTCCGTCTCAGTCCCCGGGACGAACCCGATACCCCAAACACCCAATCCCAAACCCAACGAGGTGTCCTGATGACCCGCAATAAACTCAAGATCGTTCTCCCCATCGTGGTCCTGGTCGCAGGCGTCGCCGCGGCGGTCCTTCTGGCATCGGCGCGGAAGGCGCCGGAACGTACCGAGCGGGTGTCGCTCGGTCCGCTGGTCGAGGTGGTCGAGGTCGTCCAACAGGACGTGCCCGTGGTGGTGGCCGGTCACGGTCAGGTTGGGGCCAAGGTCGCCGTCGACGTCGTCCCACAGGTCGGCGGGCGGGTGGTAGCCGTGGCCCCGGCCATCGTGGCCGGTGGTTTCTTCCGCGCAGGTCAGGCGCTCGTCGTGGTGGAACCGCGAGACTATGAGCTCGCGGTGGAACGTGCGATGGCCGCCGTTGCCCGAACCGAGGTCGTGCTCGAGCAGCAGCGGGCCGAGGCTGAAGTGGCGCGCGAAGAGTGGGATGCGCTGCACCCCGGTGAGTCGCCTCCGTCCGGGCTCGTGGTCCGGGAGCCTCAGGTGCGTCAGGCCGAGGCCGAGTTGGCTGCCGCAGAGGCCGACCTGGATGTGGCTCGCCTGAACCTCGAACGAACGAGGATCTCGCTTCCGTTCGATGGGGTCGTGGTGAGCGAAAACGTCGATCAAGGCCAGTACATCGTGTCTGGGCAGCCCATCGCTCGGGTGTACGGTACCGACGCAGTCGAGATTCGGCTGCCGCTCGAAAATCGCGAGTTGGAGTGGTTTGCCGTGCCCGGGGCTGCAGACTCACCGAGTCCTCGAGCCGAGGTCGAGGCTGACTATGCCGGCAACACCCACACCTGGCAGGGGCGAGTCACCAGAATGGAGGCGGAGGTGGATCCGAGCTCCCGCATGGTGAACGTGGTGGTGGAGGTTCGGGATCCGTTCGACCGCTCCGGCACCAGACCTCCCCTCATGCCCGGAACCTTTGTCGACGTGAGGGTGTTCGGCCGCACCGTCACCGGCCTGATGCCGATACCGCGTTACGCGGTACACGAGGGCAATCAGGTGTGGGTGGCCGAAGACGGCGTGCTGCGGATTCGGCGGGTAGAGGTCGCGCGCAGCGACCGCGAGGTCGCCTACATCAGCGATGGGCTGTCCGATGGTGACCGCGTGGTCGTAACCGTACTCGACGCGGTGACCGACGGCATGAAGATCCGCACCGCCGGCACCGCTGACGCTGAGGAGTCGGGGTTGGACGACGCAGGCAACGAGACCGTGGCGTATCTCGATGTTGGATACCGGACGCTCGATTCTGGGTCTCGTTCAAGCCGGTCCGACGCACTGGGATGGGATGACGGGTGGCCGACGCTCCGTGTCCGTCATCCAGCATCCAGCATCCAGCATCCAGCATCCTGGCGGGTGGGGGTGCCGGCATGAAGGGCAGTCGCGAGGGGGTGCTCGCCTGGTTCGCGGCCAATCACGTCGCGGCGAACCTCCTGATGCTGTTCGTCATCGGCGCGGGATTGTTGTCACTCGCGAACGTGGTGATCGAGGTATTCCCCGAGTTCGACACCGACATCATCACCGTCCGGGTGCCCTATCTGGGAGCCTCTCCTGCCGAGGCCGAGGAGGGCGTGTGCGTCCGGGTCGAGGAGGCGATCGCCTCGATCGAGGGGATCAAGCGGATCCGCTCGGTTGCCCAGGAGGGGATGGGGATGGTCACCATCGAACTCGAGGAGGACGCCGATGACCGCAAGGTGCTCGATGACATCAAGGCGGCGGTCGATCGGATCGAGACGTTTCCGGCGGAGACCGAGAAGCCCGTCGTGGCTGAGGGGGATACAAGGCGCCGGGTGATCACGGTTGTCCTGTACGGCGATGGCCCCGAGAAGACGCTCAAGGCGCTTGCAGAGCGGGTGAGAGACGACCTGACCACGGTCGACGGGATCTCGCAGGTGGAGGTTGCCGGCGTTCGACGTTATGAAATCTCGATCGAGGTGGCGGAGGAGGCCCTGCGCCGGCATGGGCTCAGCTTCCAGCAGGTGGCGGACGCGGTCGGACGATCGTCGCTCGACCTCCCGGGAGGTGCGGTCAAGACCGAGGGCGGCGAGATTCTGCTCCGAACCAAGGGCCAGCTGTACCGGGGGAACGAGTTCGAGGACATCGTGGTGCTGACCCGGCCCGACGGTACGCAGCTGCTTCTTTCCGACGTGGCGACCGTGATCGACGGCTTCGAGGATACCGATACGTCGACGGCGTTCGACGGCAAGGCCGGCGCGCTGGTCCAGGTCTATCGGGTCGGTCAGGAGGGCGCGCTCGACGTCGCATCGAAGACCAAGCGCTACCTCGAGTCGCTCGAATCGTCGCTGCCGTCGGGGGTGTCGGTCGCGACCTGGGACGACGACTCGATCATCCTGCGGCAGCGGATCGGCCTGCTGCTGCGAAACGCGCGCCTCGGACTGACCCTCGTCTTTCTCTTTCTGATGCTGTTTCTCAACCTCCGGCTCGCGATCTGGACCACCGTCGGGATGTCGATCTCGTTCCTCGGTGGTCTGTGGTTGATGCCCTACTTCGATGTCACGATCAACATGATCTCCCTGTTCGCCTTCATCGTCGTGCTCGGCATCGTGGTGGACGACGCCATCGTGGTGGGGGAGAACATCTACGAATACCTGCAACGGGGAATGCGACCTCTCGACGCTGCTATTCGGGGCGTCCGGGAGATGTCCATGCCGGTGACGTTTGCGATCATCACGACTGTGGTGGCTTTTGCGCCGCTGCTCTTCGTGGCCGGCACGATGGGCAAGGTCATGCGGCAGATTCCGATCGTGGTGATCGCCGTGCTCCTGATGTCGCTGGTGGAGGCATTGTTGATTCTGCCGGCACACCTGTCGGGCGAAGAATCGTGGCTGCTCCGACAACTGAGGAAGATCCTGGCTCCCGGATTTCGGCTGCTCGAGGTGGCCCAGGAGCGGGTACAGCGTGGGCTCCAGTGGATCATCGACCAGCCCTACCGGCGGACCATCGAGTGGGCTTTGGACTGGCGGTACCTGACGGTGGCCTCGGCCGTGGCGATTCTGTTCGGAATCTTTGGCCTGGTCGGTGGTGGATTCGTCAAGTTCAGCTTCATGCCGAGGGTCGATGCGGACAACATGGTGGCGCTGTTGACCATGCCGCAGGGAACACCGGCGGACCAGACCGAGGCGGTTCTCCTGAACATGGTCGAGGCCGCACAACAGGTCGCCGAGGAGTTCGACACAGGGGAATTGGCCGACGGTCTGTCCGTGGTCCAGCACATCTCGGCCACCGTGGGTGAGCAGCCGTCCGCCGGCAGCCGGGGACCGATGACGGTGACGGCTGTGGGAGGTGATGCTTCTCACCTGGGCGAGGTCAACGTCGAGCTGATCGGCAGCGAGCATCGGACGGTGTCCTCGACACGGCTCGTCAATCGTTGGCGTGAGCTCGCGGGCGAGGTGCCGGGCGCCGTGTCTGTGACCTTCCAGTCGTCGCTGTTCTCGCCCGGCGATCCGATCAGCGTCCAGCTGGCGCATCGCGACTTCGACGTCCTGCTGCGGGCGGTCGAGCGACTCAAGGGAATCATCGCCGAGTACCCCGGCACGGAGGACATCGCAGACTCCTTCCTGCCCGGTAAGAAGGAACTCAAGCTCCAGCTCACTCCGGAGGGTCGGACGCTGGGCCTCACGCTCGCAGATCTCGCCCGCCAGGTCCGAGCGGGCTTCTACGGGCAGGAGGTCCAGCGCATCCAAAGGGGAAGGGACGACATCCGGGTGATGGTGCGTTATCCGGAGTCGGAGCGCCGCAGTCTCGGCGACATCGAGCACATGCGGGTGCGGCTGCCAGACGGCTCCGAGGTGCCGTTTGGCACCGTCGCGGTGGTCGAAGAGGGCCGTGGATACGCGGTGATCAACCGCACCGACCGGCGGCGGGTCGTGACGGTGTCCGCCGACGTCGATGAGGCGCAGGCCAACGCCAATGAAATCAACAGGGACCTGCGCAGCCAGGCGCTGCTCGACCTGGCCCGCGAGTACCCCGGCCTGACCTTCGACTTCGAGGGCGAACAGCGCCAGCAGAGCGAGTCGCTCGGGAGCCTTCGGGTGAACTTCATAGTGGCCCAGTTCGCGATCTTCGCCCTGTTGGCGATTCCCTTCCGTTCGTACAGCCAGCCGCTGATCATCATGTCGGCGATTCCGTTTGGGCTGATCGGCGCCGTGATGGGGCACATCGTGATGGGTCTTCACCTGACTCTGCTGTCGATGTTCGGCATGGTGGCCCTGAGCGGGGTCGTGGTCAACGATTCGCTGATCATGGTGGACCTGATCAATCGTCAGCGAAGCGAGGGCATGACCCTCCGGGAGTCGATCCGCTCGGCAGGTATGCGCCGCTTCAGGCCGATCCTGCTGACGACGGCCACGACCTTCCTCGGCCTCGCGCCGATGATCTTCGAGACCAGTATGCAGGCGAGATTCCTCATTCCGATGGCGGTGAGCCTGGGTTACGGCATTGTCTTTGCCACGGCGATCACCCTGGTCCTGGTACCGGCGCTGTACCTCATCTTGGAGGACCTCAAGATGTGGTTCGGAGTCGGCGACGAAATGGGTCGGGTGTCGCGGCAACTGCGGTCAGAGGAGGTGGGGTAGGCGGGGCCCCCACGCACCTCCCACCCCGGGGGATGAGGGGATGAGGGTTCACCCGCCCGCCCAGGTACAAGGAGCGAGGAGCACCGCCCACCCGCCCGGATGCAAAATACAAGGTGCAAGCCTTGCCACCGGGCTGTCGATGACGATGGCGATGAAGACGAAGACGAAGGACGGCTTGGGAGGGGGATTTCGGCTTCGCTGCTGCGCAGCTGCGCTGTGACAAGTCCAGCGACCGGCGACCAGCGACCAGCATCGGTCGGGTGGGGGGCCCGGTCCCCGATTCCCGAACTTGTCACGGCGAAGCGCGGCGTATCACAGTGCAGTGCGGACCACGAAGCCGTAAGCGCGGAGCCGGATCCCAGATATCATCGAAGGTGGAGATGAGAACGGACCCGCAGCTGTCGTCAAGCGACGTGATCTCGGTTCGGTCCGAATTTCGGCGGCCCCTGGTACTAAAGGTGGTCGTTCGCGAGGTGGGAGAAAAAGCACGAGGAGCCCAAGATTGACACAGGTGAAGCAGGTTCTCGACGAGTATCGGCTCGACGCAGTGCTGCGGACCACGGTCCACACCACCGTGTTCCAGGCTGCTGTACCGTCCACGTCGAAACCCGTAGTTCTCAAGCTGGTCAACCCTCCCGCGCCCGAGGTGGACGAGGCCACGCGCGGGCAATTCCTCGACACGCTGTCGGTTGCCCAGGGGAGCTCGGTTCGGGTGTTGCCGAGGATTCTCGATTACGGTTTTACCCCCGAGGGCAACGCGTTCACCGTGTGCGACCTGCTCCAGGATGCCGTGACACCCCTCAGTGCATTCCGCGGCGACCCCCCCGAGCGGCTCGTGCCGATTCTGGTGGCGCTCCTCGACGCCGCCGACGAACTCGCGATCGCCGGGTTCCACCACCTCAATCTGTCGCCTGATAACGTGCTCGTGGCCGATCGCGGGGTGCGGCTGGTGGGCTTCGGCACGGCTGCCTTCCTGTCCGGCGCTCCCTCCGGACTGTGGCCCCCGCAAGGTGATCGGTATGCGGCGCCGGAGATGTTCGGGAGTGGTGTATTCCAGCGGGACGAACTGTGGCTGGCGGATCTGTACTCGGTGACGCTGATCGCCTGCGACCTCCTGGGTGTCGACGTTGAAAACCCAGGCACTGCCGAACCTGCGGCGAAAATCGGTGGATCCGAGTCCGACGCATCCAGGGAGTTCGAGTCTTTGGTGGCAGGGGCGTTGCGCACCGATCCCGGCACCCGATCGGTCTCGGTTTCGGAGTTCAGACGGGTCCTGGCTCAGGCCAAGTTCCCGGGTGTCCACCCGTCCCTCGATGCGATCGGCGATGCGTTGCTCCAGGTGTCGGGTCCGGCCGACGAGGTGCTCGTGGACCAGCCCCCGAGCAAGCCATCGGATTCGGCGGCGGTCGCCGTGCCGGAACCGGAGCCTGCCGCCCAACCGCGGCGGACAGAGGCCCCGGTACACCCATCGGAAGAACCACGGACGCGGATTGCCCCGGCGCCCGTGGCGACACCGGTGGTCGATCGGTCGGACGAACCGGGCGCAGACCCGCACTCGGACACCAAACCATCGTCAAGGGCGGTGCCGGACCTCCCACGGTTTCCGTGGGCGCTCGTGGGAATCGCTTTTGCTGCCGTGGCAGTGCTCGCGGTGGTGTCGGCGATTCTGATCGGATCGACGCTGCGTCGCCCCGAGCCCGAGGCGGAACCCGTGGTGCAGCTCCCGGCGCCCACCGCGGTGCCGACGCCGGTACCGATCGATGAGCCGCCCTCCCTTCATCCGCTTCTCGAACAGGCCCAGCAGCGGCTGGTCGAAGCCGATCTCGAGGGCGCCCGCGTGGCCCTCGAGGCACTCTCCGATGACGACGTCGAGCTGTTCTCGGACAACGAGAAGGTGATTTACGACCAGATGGTAGGTCTCTTCGAGCCCGGAGAAGACTTCACCGCTGCGCTGCAGGATCTCCGCGGAGGCCTGCAGCAGGGGAGCGTCAGAATGTTACGCCGGGGAGTTGCCGGCTTAGGACAGTTGTTTCCTGATGAGATCCGAGCCGAACCGGGACTGCAGCAGGATCTCGACCAGGCTCGATCCGCCCTGTGGGTCCACCAGCAGCTGTGGGACGCCAGCAAGGCGGGTGACCACGTCGCCGTGATCGAGCACGCGGACCGCATGATCGCCTTGCTGCCCGAGTACAGCGGCGCGGCCCAGCTGCGGGAGGAGGCTGCCGGGGCGATCGAGGCGGCCGCAGAGGCGTCGATTGCGAGTCGTGAGCTCGAGGCCGCGGTGAGGCGGCTGGAGAGTCTGCACCGGGTGTGGCCCGACCGTGAGGGTCTCGTCGAGCGGATCGAATGGTGCCGCCAGCAGGGGGTCACCGACCGACAGATGCAGGCGGCCCTCGAGCGTGCCCTGAAGACCGGTGCCGCCGGTGACCCCGAGGAGGGACTGAGGCAGCTGGCGGCGACGACGCGAAGCGCGAGTTTCAGCCAGCGGTTCGCCCAGGCCCGGCAGGTCCTGGAGGCACAGCTTGCGACACTGGACGCGCAACCACCCGAACTCGAACTCCCGCCCGACTTCGCGCCGGAATTCCGCAAGAAAGAGACGGTTGTGGTCCCGATCACGGTCACGGACGACTATCGTGTCGAGCGGGTGGCGGTGTTCGTGCGAGGCGGCGACGATGTCGGTTTCCAGGAAATTCCCCTGCGGTCTCCCGACGGCATTGTGTACCCGTTCGCGGTCACCCCGGAGATCCACGGCAAAGGAAACGTGGTCTTCTACGCGATCGCCGAGGATCGATCCGGCCACCAGGGGCGATTGGGGAGTGCCGAACAACCGCTGCTGCTCGAACGCAAACGCTGGTACAAGAGGTGATCCGCGGTGCGGTCGGGACCATCCGGTGGTCCATCGGCGGCCGAAGCAGGCGGTTGGTGAGAGATGCGGGCCAAGGACCGTCGCCGAACCGGCCGTCGCGGCGAGCTCGTTGCCCTGGTCGTGCTGAGCTGCAAGGGCTATCGCCTGCGACACCGTAACTGGCGGGGACCGACCGGCGAGCTCGATCTCGTGTTCGAGAAACTGGGCGTCGTCGTCTTCGTCGAAGTCAAGACGCGGTCCAGTGAGATGTTCGGGGGGGCCGTGGCAGCCGTCGATCGGGACAAACAGAGCGCGATTGTCCGGACCGCAGCCTCGTACATGAGTCGCCACGGGCTGTGGGAACGCCCTGCGCGTTTCGACGTGGTGACCGTCGAGCGACGTCCGGGCTTCCCGGGCTGGAGGGTACGCCACCTTCAGGACGTGGTTCGTCCTGACCTCGGCCGGATGATGTAGCCGGCGCCTGCGGCGCCTGGGGATGAGGGCATGAGGGCTTCTCCGGACCTGGTTCGGCCACGCTCACAGGCCCGAATTCCCGCAAGCCCATAAGCCCACAAGCCCTCACGCCTCAGGTGGGCGGGTGCACGAGCGACCGGCGACCAGCGACGGTCGGGCGGCGGCGACGAAGACGAAGACGAAGACGAAGCGCGAGTGGGCGGGGGACCTCGCATCTCGCATCTCGCATCTCGCATCTCGCATCCGGGCCAGTGGGCGGCTGGAATACTCCCCGCGCTCTTGCGTACTCAGGAACACGGGGAGTACCCTTCGGAACGAAGGTGACAAACTTACAGGAGAGGGGGATCTGCCATGGGCGCCACGACACTGCTCACGTCGCTCGTCGTCATCGGCATCGTCTTGCTGTTCGCGTATGTGCTGGTTCGGTCGCGGTACAAGAAGGCCGGACCCGACGAGGCGTTGATCGTCTACGGGCGGCGCAAGTTCTTTGGGAAGAAGGTGCGCGGTGACAAGGGCGAGATCGAGGGGTTTCGGATCGTCCGCGGCGGGGGCACATTCGTGTGGCCCGCGTGGGAACAGTACGAGAAGCTTTCGCTGCGAATGATGACCCTGGACATCGACCTGCGCCACGTCTACACCGTGCGCGGAATCCCGATCAACGTCAAGGCGGTGGCCCAGGTCAAGGTCTCCGGAGACGTCCAGCATATCCGCCGCGCGGCCGAGGGTTTTCTCGGTGTGCCACCGGAGCAGGTCCAGGGCACGATCAAGGAAACCGTGGCCGGCCACCTGCGCGGCATCATCGGAACGCTGACCGTGGAGGAGCTGTACCGTGACCAGAAGCGCTTCCAGGACAGCGTGCGGGACGAGGCCCACAAGGACCTCGAGGGGATGGGCTTCGAGTTCCGGTCGTTCGTGTTCCAGGAGATCCAGGACGACGAGGGCTACCTCAACGCTCTCGGCCAACCCAAGATCCAGGAGGCCTTGAAGAACGCGCGCGTCGCCACCGCCGAGGCCGACCGCGATGCCAAGATCGAGGAGGAGGCGGCGCGCCAGAACAAGGAGCAGAAGAAGTTCGCTGTCGACACCGAGATCGCCGATGCCGAGAAGGAATTGAGCATGAAGAAAGCCTCGATCCGCAAGGAGGTGGACGTGGCCAACGCGCAGGCGGTCAAGGCCGGCGAGATGGAGCTCAAGGTCCAGGACATTCGCATCGCCGACCAGGAGGTCGAGCGCCAGAAGCTGGAGCTCAACGCCATCGTCCGCGAGAAGGCGGACGCTCAGAAGTACGAGACCGAGCGGATCGCGGATGCGAACCAGTACAAAGTCGAACGCCAGGCCGCGGCCGACCGCAAGCGGCGCGAGGAGTCCGCCGCCGCCCTCAAGGCGGAGGGGTTGGCGCACGCAGCGGCCGAATCTGTGAAGCGGCGCGACATCGGCGTTGCCGAGGCCGAGGCGATTCGTGCCAAGGGTGAGGCCGAGGCAGAGGCGCGTCGCCTGCTCGCCGAGGCGCTCAAGCTGTACAACGAGGCCGGCCTGTCCATCGAGGCGCTCAAGGTGCTCCCCGAAATCGCGGCCGCCGTTTCGGAGCCGCTGGCGCGGGCGGGTTCCGCAACCATCATCAGCCAGGGCAGCGGCGCCGGGAGCGGAACCGGCACCGCCAAGCTGTCCGAGGACGTCGTCCAGGTGCTGAGCCAGCTCAATCCGATCATGCAGCAGCTCGCCGGCGTCAACCTGTCGAACTTCCTGCAGGACATCTCCAAACTCCCGGGTGCGGTGGCGGGCAATCTCGGGGTGGCCGATGAGGAGAGCACGTCGACCGGGCGGAAGACCGACGACGGTCCGTTCGAGACGTAGGCGACTCCCATGACGGTGTCGCAGGAGCTCGTGTGGCTGATCAATCAGATCCGTAACACGCCTTCGTCACGTGAGCGGCTGCGCCTGCTCGCCCTTGGCTGGCGCACCCTCAGGGGGTTGAGCCCGGCCGACCGACTCGCGGTTGCCCGCGAGCTCGGCTTCGACGGCGCCGAGCAGCTTGTGGAGCAGCTGGCGAAACGCGGCGGTGCGTCGCCGTCGCTGCTGCTGCAGGGACTCGACTCGCTGGAGGCCGCCGATCCTGATCAGGTCAGCGGCCTCGTGCGCGGTCTGACCGATCCCGATCGGCGAGCCGACACGGCCGAACGCCTGGTGGACCTTGCCGCGGATTGGCTTTCGGGGGAGGCTGCAGACCCCGAGGTTGCCGAGGTCGGTCAAATCGGCGAGGAGGGTGAGCCTCCCGGGCCCGAAGACCACGTGTCCGAAGTGCAGCCGCCCCCGCCCCCGCCACCCCCGGCGGTCGTCGAGGTAGAGCCGCCACCGGAGGTCGCGCCAAAGGAAGAGCTGCACGCCGATGAGATCGAGGAGATCGAGGTGGGCGAAGAGGAGACGGCGGACGATGAGAGGTCCGTTCCGACCGTCGACGAAGTGGAAGCGCCGGAGCCACCGCAGGTTGCGACAGAGAGACCTGAGATTCCGGCACCCGTCGTCGAGGCGCCACAGGATCCGCCGGAAGAGGAGTCGGTCGCGTTGCCTGCGGCACTCGTCGAGTCGGTGGCCGCCAGGCTGGCGGCGGTCACCTCAACCACGGCGCGATTTCGCGTGCTGGCGGAGGTCGTCGATGAGCTCGAGGACGCCGGTGCGCACCATCTGGTCCCGGTCGTCGACACCTTTCCGGAGGGGTGGGCCCGCCGACGCGCGATCGAGACCCTTCTTCGCGCCGGCATCCCGGGTCAGCTCGGAGCTGCGCTCGAGCTCGTCTCGAAGCTCGAGCGTCCGTCGGATCGGATGTGGGCGCTGAGCACGTTGGCGGCGAGCCGTGAGCTCGACCAGAACGAGCGCGAGGAAATCATCGCCGCTGCGGAATCACCGTCCATCGAGCGACGCCTGCGCATGCGCCTCGCACCGTAGGTTGCGCACCGTACCGCGAGCACGAATCCTCGCCTCGGTCGCTTTTGACCGCCAGCACCAAGACCCCCCGGGGTTCGCGGCTTTCGCCGCGAGCACGGTGCGTCGCATCGGCCATCTCCGAACGCCAGCATGTGTCGATGCCCGCTGCTCCACACCTCGCCCTCCTCCGGCGGGCCGCAGGGATGAGGGGAGTAGGACGCGCCACACCACCCCTATTGGTGTATCGCGCCAAGCGCCGGGTCTCTCGGCGCGTGTATCGCTCTCGTCTTGGTCCCCACGATTTCTTCGCGACCTCTCGATCGCCGATCTTTGCGTGAAGACCGCCTCGGGTGTCAAATGTTCGAAGCGAATGGCACGCAGACGACAGCGCCTCGTGCGGGCGTGCCATCTTCAACAATCTTGGGACCGTCTGTGCACCCCACGCCGAGGCCTCTCAGGCCCATGATTGTTGAAGGTGGCAACCTCGGGGAGCGCGAAGGGGGAAGACCGCCCAGGGTGTCAGGCAGTCGAATCGAACGAGACGGCGTTGACCGGGCTCGAGGTACGTCAAGGGCGCGTTGAAGAGACGACGGCGTCGCGAAGTGACACCTGGTCGGACGATGACGATGAGGATGACGACGAGGATGAACACAAAGACAAAGACAACGACAAAGATGGAGACGTAGACGAAGACGAAGATGAAGAGCGCGCGGGCGGGCGGGGATGCTCCTTGCTCCTTGTTCCATGATCCTTGCTCCTGGGAGGGCGGGGGATCCAGCATCCAGCATCCAGCATCCAGCATCCTGCCTTCGGGCGGTCGGGAGGGGGTGCATCAGGGCGGGTGGGGGCTGGAATCCGCTATCCTCTCCTCCCATGCGCACGGCCGAATTCGACTATCACCTGCCCCCCGAACGGATCGCGCAACATCCGGCGGAGCGGGGCACGTCCCGGATGCTGGTGCTCGACCGGAGGTCGGGGGTGATCGCGCACCGCTCCATCACCGACCTGCCGGGCTACCTGGGTCCCGGGGACCTGATGCTGGCCAACGACACCAGAGTGATTCCGGCCCGGCTGTACGCGCGCCGACCCACGGGACGCGTGTTCGAGCTGCTGCTGTTGCGGCGGGTGGACGATGAGATGTGGGAGGCGTTGCTTCGACCGGCGGCCCGGGCCCGTCCGGGTGAGCGCCTCCATCTCGACGACGGCGATGCCGTGTTGCCGACCGAACGGCTGGAGGAGGGGAGGTGGCGGGTGCGGTTCGAACCGGAGCTGACGCTCGCCCGCCTGGATCGGATCGGCCACACCCCGCTGCCGCCGTACATCCAGCGCGTGAGCGGCGAGCTGCCTGCGGACCGGGGTGACTACCAGACCATCTACGCCGCCGAGCCGGGTGCGGTGGCCGCACCGACGGCGGGACTGCACTTCACCGGGGAGATCCTGGAGTCGGTGCACTCGGTGGGTGCCGAGCTCGCGTACCTGACCTTGCACGTGGGACTCGGCACGTTCCGTCCGGTCGCCGTCGAGGAGGTTGAAGCGCACAGGATGCACGCCGAGTGGTATCAGATTCCCGACACCACCGCGGCGGCGATCGACCGCGCGCTGACGGAGGGGCGCCGCATCATGTGTGTCGGCACCACCACGGTGCGTGCGCTGGAGGGCGCGCTGGCCGAGGGAGTTGGGCGAATCGGTGCGGGCGATTCATCGACGGACCTGTTCATCACGCCCGGCTTCGAGTTCCGCGCCACCGGCGCCCTGCTGACCAACTTCCACCTTCCCCGGTCGACGCTGCTGATGATGGTGTCGGCGTTTGCGGGTCGCGAGCAGATTCTGGCGGCCTACGAAGAGGCCATCCGCGAGGGGTATCGGTTTTACTCCTACGGCGACGCGATGTTGATTGTGTAGCGCCGCGCAGGTTCCGAGAGTCGGCAAACGGGGATTGGGGACGCGAGCTACCACGCGTGGCCGACCTGGATGTACCAGTACTCGTCTTCGGGCCCAACGGCGAAGTCGACGCCGACCCAGAGCCGATCCTGTGGTCTGAAAAGGTACCTTCCTCCGACGCCGCCGGCCAGAATTCCGCTCTCGTCGTCGTAGACCGGGGTGTCCCCGCGTGTGGAGCCGACCCCGATGAAGCCGAGCACGGCCCACCGCTCCACGAGGTTCCACCGCAGCTCGCTCTCCACCACGCCGGCAAGCTCGTTCTGGTAGCGCAGCGCCGGGACACCCCGGAGGGTGATCCACGGATAGCCCCACAGCGGCGGATCGCCGCTCACCCCGTCGAGTTCGAGTCGCAGGCCAAGCACGAATCGGTCGTCGAACTGGTGGAAGGAGTGCAGCCGGAAGCCGGCTTTCCAGTAGTTGAAGTCCCCCGCCAACGCCTCGTCGAAACGCCACGCCACCAGCTCGAGGAGCTGACCCCGGTTGGGCGTCATGGTGTTGTCCCGTGTGTCCCACACCGCCTGCGCCGCCAGGCCGCTGTCCGCGGCTTGCTCCTCACCGAAATCGACCGGGACGTCACTCGCCAGTTTGAACGTCCCCTCGGCGTTGATGTAGAAGAGCTTGCCGCCGAGCATGAAGTTGCCCGATCCGACCCTGAACTTGATGTCCTGGTGCAGCAGGCCGCCGGCGAGATCGAAATTGAACGGGAGGCTCAGGAAGTAGAATGTCGACTCCAGGTTGAGGTACGCGAGGGCACCCATGTAGCGGATGCGGTCCTCGCGCCACGAGGCCGAGTGGCCGACGCCGACTCCCCAGGTGCCTTTCTCGGTGTACGCGGCGGCGACCCCGGTAATAGTGGGGGGTCGTTGCCTCTTCTTCTCGGATGTTCGAGCCGGTGGTGTGCCTGTGGTCACGGCCGGCGAGGTGGCAACCGATCCGGGATCGGCTTCGTCTTTGCGCGGGTGAAAGAACCCAACGGCGGCTCCGACTCCGTAGCCGATGGCCGGTTCGGTCACCAGGATCGGGATCGGGATGAAGCGACCGCCGGAATTCTCCTGTCCTTCCGTCGAGGGCGGCTCGGCCTTGTCGGACTCCTCGGTCGGTGTGGGCTGCTGAGCGTGGGCCACGGACGCCGGCGAAACGACCGCGTACGCAACCGCCAGAATGACGACGAAGCCGGACGCAGAGCCGCCCGTTCTCCCAATCGAGGGAAAAGCGTGTCCGGCACCCGTCGCCGGAGCAGCTCTCCTGCCCGGCCTACGGCGTGTACCAGATCGGCGAGGTATAGGCGCGCTCCTGGTGGAACGTTTCGGCGCCATCGGGTATCTCGACGCCGTAACGGAACGCATCGTAAACCACCCAGCGCGGGGTCGGAATTTCGAGCACACGCGCATAGTAAAAAGCGCTCTCTTTCGGATCGAAGTCGGGATCGGTCCAGACCGCGCCGAGCTCGGAGGCTCCAATGGTGTTGCTCCAGTTGGCCGCCGCGATGTCCACGGTGTTGCCGACTGGCGGCAGCACGCCGTTGGCGTCCGGCTCGCGTCCGGTCGACCAGGCGACGTCATAGACCTTCTCGTGCGTCTCACCGTTGGCGTCCAGCCAGCCCTTGACGATCTGAATGCGGTCCAGGTTGGCGCCGATCACATCGCGCAGCGCATAGACCATGAAGGTGGGCGCTCCGCCGGTGCCGTGGGCGCGGAGGTCGCCGCCCATCGGCACGCCTTTCTCATAGCCCCGGAAGGCGGGCTGGCGGCTGTTCAGGTCTTCCGCCGTGTAGTCCCAGCCGCCGAAGAAACGCACCAGGATGCGCGGGCCGGTGGTGCCGTAGACCTCCTTGCGTTCCATGGCGTCCCAGATCGCCTCACGGGTGTTCTCCTGCGCCCACACCCCGGTATAGCCTGAGGCCACGAGCTCATAGCCCTCAAAGACGCCGTTCTCGGTCTTGGTGAAGGGATGGTGCATGCGCGTCGGCGATGGTTCGGCGTTCGTCGCCTTGCCGAAGAAGTTTTCTTCCTCGACGGCGGAAAGGGCTGTGTGGCTATCGGTCGAGCCGATCAGGCCGAATTTGTAGGGGTTGGTGCCAAGCCGCTTCTCCAGCAGAAGTCCATTCTTCAGCGCCTCGCGGGCGTACTCGTACTGCAGCATGTTCTTGGTCTTGGCCTCGGAAAGATCGAGGTTCCCGGCGTCCCAGGTCTCGTAGTCGGCAAAAGCGTCGTCGGGCGACAGGAACGGATGCGTCTCGCCATCGCCCTTGATCTGGGTGACCTCGTACATCGGCTCCCAGCGAGCCCGCGACTCGACGTAGAGCTGGTCGAGTTTGCGGCCGGTGTACTGGGCGTCGACCGGGAACATGATCCCGTTCGACAGGTTGCCGTTGTGGGCGAGCGCCAGCGCAGCGCCGCCGGTCGTGGCCTCGTAGTTCTCGAGGTATCTGTAGAGATCGAGCGGATCGGTCGAGCCCACCGGCGCCTGGGTGGTGTACGGCACGACCTCGCCGACCTTGACGGCGCCGTCACGGAAGATCACGTTTCGGTGCAGGTTGTTACCAGCGACGAGCGAGGTCCACTCGAAGCCGATCAAGGTCGTGAAGCGGCCGGGGTCGTTGAACCGCTCGGCCGCATCGACCACCTTCTCCCAGATCGATGCGTATGTCTTTC
>JBFELO010000070.1:0-24579 GCA_041552055.1 Candidatus Sulfomarinibacteraceae bacterium
CCCCCCCCCCCCCCCCCCCCCGACTCGAACACCGTGCGTGCAGTCGGTCGTGACAGTGCCCGCCAAACCTGGTCTGTGGGGGAGCGATGGAGAAGCAAATACTGGTCATCGAGGACGAGCCACAGCTCGCGCGTCTGGTGGGAATGCACCTCGAAGACGTGGGTTGTCGGATCGAAACCGCGTTCACCGGATCAGACGGGCTGGCTCGTTCGTCGCGTACCGATTTCGACCTGATCGTGCTCGATCTCATGCTGCCGGACATGGACGGCTTGGACGTGTGCCGCGAGCTGCGCGTGCGAGAAAACTACACACCTATCCTGATGTTGACCGCACGGTCGGGCGAGCTCGACCGCGTGCTCGGGCTCGAGCTCGGCGCGGACGACTACCTCACCAAGCCGTTCAACGTCCGCGAGCTGGTGGCGAGGGTGAAGGCCATCTTTCGCCGCGTCGAACGCCTGGCGCAGCAAAGGGAGGATCCCGAGTCGGGGCCGCTGGAGTTCACAGATCTGATCATCGACCAGGACAGGCGACAGGTCACGGTTCACGGGCGACCGGTCCACCTGACGGCTCGCGAGTTCGACCTGCTGGTGCAGTTCGCGCGAAGTCCCGGCAGGGTGTTCAGCCGGGCGCAGCTGCTGGACCTGGTGTGGGGGTACGGTGCCGGCTCCTATGAACACACCGTGAACTCACACATCAACCGACTCCGCGCCAAGATCGAGGATGACCCGTCACGACCACGATTCATCCAGACGGTGTGGGGCGTGGGGTATCGCTTTTTCGATCCAACCTTCGACGGATAGGTGCGGACCGATGTGGGCCCTGGAGGTCACAGCTTTGATACCGAAGCGAGGCAGTCTGTACGCGAAGTTGTCGCTCGCCCTGCTGGCGTTGTCCCTCGCCGCCGGCGGATTCACCATCGCACTCTCCCTGTGGACCAGCCACCTCTACCAGCAGGAGGTGCAGCAGCGGATGAATATCGACCTTGCCGAGCACATCACCGCCGAGAAGCTGCTCATCCAGGACGGCGTCGTCGACGAGGACAAGCTGCACGAAGTGTTCCACATGATGATGGTCATCAACCCCAGCATCGAGCTCTACCTGCTCGACGCGACCGGCACGATCCTGTCGTACTCGGCACCGCCAGGCCGCGTGCAGCTGGCGAGGGTCTCGATGGAGCCGATCGAGCGGCTGACGGCCGGGCCCGGCCATCTCCCCGTGTTGGGGGACGATCCACGCAACCCACAACGCGGCAATATCTTCTCGGTCGCACCGGTCCTCCGGGATGGCGAGCTCGAAGGGTACCTGTACATCGTCCTCGCCAGCGAGCAGTTCGCATCGGTGGCCGACCTTGTGCGCGGCAGCTACATCCTGCGCAGCGCGACCCTGACCCTTGCCGCCGCCGCCGCCGTGGCGATGGTCGGGGCGTTGCTCCTGTTCGGCCGGCTGACTCGACGATTGACCGAGCTGTCCGATCGGATGGCTCGATTCAAGGTGGAAAAGCTCGCCGAACCCCCGGTTGCTGGCGAAGACTCCCAGGATCTCGTGAGCCCCCTCTCCCACCCCGACGAGCTGGAGCAGCTTCACGCGACGTTCGAGCGGATGGCGGGGAGAATCGAGGAACAGATCAGCCAGCTCGAGGCCCAGGACCGGCTCCGCC
Organism: Candidatus Sulfomarinibacteraceae bacterium; assembly: GCA_041552055.1. Classification (GTDB taxonomy): domain Bacteria; phylum Acidobacteriota; class Thermoanaerobaculia; order Thermoanaerobaculales; family Sulfomarinibacteraceae; genus JBFELO01. The sequence continues at coordinate 1,658 of JBFELO010000070.1, forward strand.
GAGACATGGTGGCGAACGTCTCCCACGATCTCCGCACACCGCTCACCCATCTCCAGGGCTATCTGGAGACACTGAGGCTCAAGGAGCACGACCTGGACGACGAGCGACGGCGGGAGTATCTGGACATCGCTCTGCAGCACAGCGAACGGCTCGGCCGGCTGGTGTCGGACCTGTTCGAACTGGCCAAGCTCGACGCCCTGCAGGAACCAATCGAACGCGAGCGGCTTCCGGTCGGGGAGCTTGTACAGGACGTCACTCAGAAGTACCGGTTGTCTGCCAGCGAACAGGGAATCGCCCTCGACGCGGACCTCGAGGCCGGACCGACGTTGATCTCGGCCGACGTCGGGCTGCTCGAACGCGCGCTCGAAAACGTGCTGGACAACGCGCTCCGGCACACCCCCAGGGGCGGCCGCATCTCGGTCGTCATCAGGCCCGAGCACGAGGCGCTGTGCATCGACGTGCACGACACCGGACCCGGCATCGAGGTCAGCGAGTTGCCGAAGATCTTCGATCGCTTCTACCGCACACGGGAGTCATCGATGGCGGACCAGTCGAGAGGAGCCGGGCTCGGCCTCGCCATCGCCAAGCGCGCCATCGAGCTCCACGGCGGCAGTCTGCACTGCGAGAGCCAGGTCGGTCAGGGCACGATGTTTCGATTCGAGCTGCCCACCGCCTCCTGATCGCAGCCGCAACCCGGCCGCCCACCCACCCAGGGCGTGGAGGCCCGGGGGCATGAGGGCTTGTCACCGGCGTTCGGACGTCGCCACCCGCCCGATGCTGGATGCTGGATCCCCCACCCGCCCTTCCGCTCTTCATTTTCATCTTCGTCTTCGTCTTCGTCATCATCGTCATCGTCCTCTGCCACCCCCAGTCGCTGCTGCCAGCGTGGCTGCGCTTGTCGTCGCGCCGGCGTCCGCGCGTTACCTCGATCCGATCAGTCGATTCCCCTGAGCGCTCCCAGGACACGCTCCGCCTGTTGCTCCTGGAATCGGCGGAGCTCGTCCGGGGACCGATTCGACTGCAGGAATGACCTCGTCGCGTCGACAATGGCCCTCTCGAGCTCGAGCAGCGACGGCAGGAACCCCGTCCCATCGGCGTTTTCGAGCGGAGTCAGGTCGAGGTACTTTTCCCTGTCGGGCTCCGGGAACGGCCGAACAATCTTCTTGATGCGCAGCGACTCCGCCCACAGCGGTGCGTCCTCTCCCTGCCACAGGGGAGCCGGGCTCGCGCCCGCCTCCACCCAGAGTGGGATCGCGGCAGCGGTGATCGGCTCTCCCGGGATGACCCACATGGTGGCGGGCGGCCAGGCGGCGCCGGGCCGGCGGCCCACGATCACCACCGCCGCCGAGGTGGACGCGCGATTGATACAGTCTCTGGTTGAAATCCACACGCTCTCGATCGCCGGGACCCGCCTCATGTCGGCCCAGGCGGGGTGGTCGACGAGCGGGTGCCCCACGTCTCTGGTGAAGTGGTGGAGGATCTCCCGCCAGTCGATGGGTCCCTCCCCAAGCTCCGCGAACAGCCGGCTCGCCCGTTCGTGTCGCAGGTAGCCGGCACCGGTGGACGGCTCGCCGGTGCGCGAGAAGTTGGTGTTGACCAGGCAGCTGCGCGGCGTGCCGGACACCTCGATGACTTCGAAGCCGTGGTTGTGGACCTCGTACAGCCGAGCCTGGCCGTCGCCGTCGATCACCCCGAAGTTGGTCCAGGCTCCCAGCTTGCCCCCGAGGTTTGCCTGCAAATGGCGTTCGAAGTCCGCCACGGTACGGCAGGTTCTGAGGGCATCGGCCATGATGATGCCCTCGAGGTCCTTCAGCTCGTCGGTCGTCGGCTCCGGAAGGTTGTAGGCAACGGTGTTCATGATGGCGAAGCCCACCTCGTTGAGGCCGGCGAACGTGTGTCGGCCCGATGGGGTGTCGGCATCCACCAGGGCGAGAAAGCCGTACGGTCGGTCGTCGACGAACACCACCTTGTTCGAGAGGTTGCCCGTGTCGCGGTTCTTCCACAACACGGGCGATCCCGTGGCGCTACCGTCGACACCGATCACCGCCGAAGTGCACTCGTCCGGCGCCGCCGACGCGCCACCGCCCAGGGCGACCAACCAACACACGAACACCACGATCATCACGCGCATCTCGACCTCCGGGCAGCGGATTGTAACAAGCGTGAGGACAGAGGGGCTTGAGGGCGCGGAGACTCGCCCACGGCCTTCGGCCGTCGCCACCCGCCCGATGCTGGATGCCAGATGCTGGATGCTGGATCCCCCACCCGCCCATGGGGAGCGAGGGGATGTGGGGGTGAGGTGGTGAGGGACCCATCCCGTTCTTCGTCTTCGTCTCGACGCCCCGCCGAGGATTCGAGGGCCTGAGGGCGTGGGGGCGTGGGGACGATCGCGGACCGGCTCCGGAAGATGTCTTCAGGCCCACCAGCCCAGCCCGGCACTCGGAACCGAGTGCCGGGCGGTCAAGCCCGCAAGCCTTCGCCCTCGGCGTCGGCTGCGTGTCGCCGTCCCATCGGACCCTCTATGATGTCACGGAAGATAGTCCCAGGAGGTGATGATGCGGCTGCAGCTGATGTGCTGGCCCGAGGTCGAGCGATATCTGGAACGTTCGGCCGGCGTGATCCTCCCGGTCGGAGCGACCGAGCAGCACGGCCCGACCGGGGTGATCGGCACCGATGCGATCTGCGCCGAGACCCTTGCCTGGCGGGTGGGAGAGCTCGCCGAGGCGGTGGTCGGTCCGACCCTGACTGTCGGGATGTCGGAGCATCACATGGCGTTCCCCGGCTCGATCACCCTGCGGCCGACGACGTTGGTGGCGGTGGTGCGGGACGTCGTGCTATCGCTCGCACGCCACGGCTTCCGCAGGGTGTTCATCGTCAACGGCCACGGCGGCAACACGGCCTCGCTTGACGCGGCCTTGTTCGAGGTCTACACCGACGCCCCCCGGCTCGTCGAGGGCGGTGACGACGTCCGCTGCCTCGCCGCCAAGTGGTGGGAGACCCCTGCTGCAGAGCGGCTGTGCCCGGAGCTGTTCGGCGACCGCGACGGCGACCACGCCTCGGCCAGCGAGGTCTCGATCGCCATGGCCGCCTATCCCGACCACGTCAAGGAAGGTGAGCTGGATCCCGAGGTAGCCCCGACCGGCAGGTTGTTCGGCCCGTTGGACTTCCGGCGGCGCTACCCGGACGGCCGCATGGGATCGCATCCCGAGCTCGCGTCGATCGAGGCCGGCCAACGGCTGATCGAGGCGGTGGCCGCAGATCTGGGGGACAGCTACCGGGAATTCGTGGGCGAGGCGTGATTATCCGCCGTGGCCGTTCGCTGCCCGAGCGACGGCAGCAGTGGTCTCGGCGACCTCCGTCACGCCGCCCGGAACGGCTTTGACCGAACCACGCGCGTCGGCCGATAATGGATGCCAGGGGTTTGCATGCGACTTGCGTCCGGCGTCATGCTGTGTCTCGGGTGGACAGCACCGACTTGGGCAGCCGAACTGTGCCCGCCGCTACCGCCGCCCGGCGGCGCCACAGTCAACGTCGCCACGGTCGAAGAGCTGAAAGACGCCGTCGAATCTGCCGCTGCCGGTGACACGATCTTGATCGCAGACGGCGCCTACGAACTCAACGGAGTCTATCTGTGGGTGGACACGCCGGGCGTGACGCTGCGGTCGGCGAGCGGCAACCGTGACGCGGTGATCCTTGACGGCAACTACCAGACCACCGAGATCGTCACGGTCACCGCCTCCGACGTCACCATCGCCGACCTGAGTCTTCGCAGGGCCTTCACCCATCCGATCCACGTCACGACCACCGAAAGTGCAGACACCCTGAACACCATGATTTACAACGTCCGCATCGTGGATCCGGGCCAGCAGGCGATCAAGATCAATCCGTGGGCGAGCCGCACCCATTTCCCGGACAACGGCACCATCGCCTGCAGCCACATCGAGCTCACCGACGCGGGTCGCATCGAGGTGTGGAACATCAACGGGAGCTGCTACACGGGCGGCGTCGACGCCCACTGGGCGCGCGACTGGACCATCCGCGACAACCTGATCGAGGGATTCTGGTGCTCGATCGGCCTGTCCGAGCACGCGGTTCATATGTGGCGCGGCTGCCGTGACACCGTTGTCGAGCGCAACGTCACCCGAGAGAACGCGCGCGGCATCGGGTTCGGCCTGGCGTCGGGCGGTGAAGCCCGCACCTATCCCGACGATCCCTGCCCGAGCGCCGACTACGTGGGCCACTACGGCGGGATCATCCGCAACAACGCCGTGTTCGCCTCCTCGAGCGGTCTCTTCGACTCGGAGTACAGCTTCGACTGCGGGATCTGCCTGGCGAGCGCCTGTGGCGCTCGGGTGTTCCACAACACCGTCGTTTCCACCCAACCGCCGTTCTCGTCGATCGAGTGGCGGTGGCCGAGCACCGACGCCGAGATCACCAACAACCTGGCGACTCACAACTACCGGGAACGGGACGGTGCGACCGCGATTCTGGCGGGCAACCTCGAGTCGCAACCGCTGTCGCTCTTCGTCGACGGCCCCGGTGGCGACCTCCACCTGGCCTCCACCGCGTCCGTGGCGATCGATCAGGTGGCCGCGCCGGCCGAGGTGGTGGACGACATCGACGGCGACGGTCGGCCGGTCGGCCCGTCCTCCGATGTGGGTGCCGACGAGCACCGACCGGGGATCCCGGTGTTTGCCGACAGCTTCGAGGGTGGTGGCGCCGGTGGTTGGTCGAGCGCCGGCGGCGGCAGCTGGACGGTCACGCCAGCCGCGGCCTACCTCGGCAGCTATGGCCTCGAGGTGTCGGTCGGTTCGTGCAGCGGCAGTATCACCGAGGTCGTCCTGAGCGACCCCCCTGCGCCCGGGCCGCTGTCGGTCGAGGCGTGCCTGTCGATCACGGCAGGCGACGACTTCGCCGTCGCCGATGGTTCCGCCGCGACCTTCACGGCGGGACGCCTGGTCGCGCTGTACGACGGCTTCGCGGTCGAAGCGGGTGGGTCGTTCACCTCGATCATCGACGTCACCCTGGACCCGCACGGCTGGGTTCAGGACGACTCGCCGCACGCCGAGACGCGGTACCTGGCCGAGTTCTACATTGATCTCGACGCGCTCGTCCTCGGCACCGGTGACGAGCTGCACCACTTCGTGGCGTACTCGGCCGACGGCGCGCCCCAGCTCCGGCTGGTGATCCGTGACGGTCCCGAACTGTGGCTCGAGGTGCGCGAGGACGACGGCACCCCCCGCGTCACGTCCGCCGGCGTGCCCGTTGCGTCCGGCTGGAACCGGATCGCCCTGAGCTGGGAGGCCGGGGCCAGTGCCACCGCTTCGCTCACCGTCAACGACGGTGCAGCGACCGAGTTGACCGGCCTCGATACCGGTGCCGGGCGCATCGACCTCGTCCGCTGGGGAATCGTCGGCGGAATCCTCTCGGCAAGCTCGGGCACGATCCACCTCGACGCGTACTCCTCGTGGCGCTAGTGCCGCTGCCGCCCGGTCGGAATTGTCTCGGGAGATATTTGGTCTATAGTTAAGACTGGATCTCATGCGCAGAACGAAGACGAATGGATCCTGGCAGCGACTGTCGAACCGCGAGGAGAAACGATGATCGGTCGAACACTGTCCCACTACACGATTACCAGCAAGCTCGGCGAGGGCGGCATGGGTGAGGTCTACGCCGCGGACGACGGCCAGCTCGGCCGTGCGGTGGCGATCAAGCTGCTGCCCGAGGAATTCGTCTCGGATCCCGAGCGCCTCGCCCGATTCGAGCGCGAGGCTCGTCTGCTCGCAGCCCTCGACCACCAAAACATCGCCGGGATCTACGGCCTGGATGAAGACGACGGCAAACGCTTCCTGGTGATGCAGCTGGTGGACGGCGAGACCCTGGCAGAGTGGATCGCTCGGGGACCGGTGCCGCTCGGGGAAGCGCTCGGAATCGCGCGCGGCATCGCCGAGGCGCTCGAGGCGGCCCACTCCAAGGGGATCATCCACCGCGACCTGAAGCCCGCGAACGTCAAGGTGGACGGCAAGGGCCAGGTCCGAGTGCTCGATTTCGGCTTGGCCAAGGCGCTCGAAGGGGAGCCCTGCGACGAGGAGTCCCATCCCGCGCTCACCCGGTCGCCGACCCTGACGGCGCAGATGACCGGGGCCGGCGCCCTGCTCGGCACCGCCGCCTACATGAGTCCCGAGCAAGCACGGGGCGAGGCGGCCGACCGGCGGGCGGACCTCTGGGCGCTGGGCGTCGTACTGTGGGAGATGCTCACCGGCAGCCGGCTGTTTCCAGGCAAGACCGTGACCGACACTCTGGCCGGCGTGCTGCGCGACCAGCCGCAGTGGGAATCACTCCCGCCAGAGACCCCGACTTCGGTTCGGCGATTGCTCCGGCGGTGCCTCGAGCGGGAGCCGGAGGCCCGGCTTGCCGATGCGGCCACCGCCCGCCTCGAGCTCGACGATGCGCTGGCAGGTCGCGACCAGGATCCGGGGGCGTATCGCGAACCAACAATTGCGGCCCCTCGGTGGAAGGCCGCGCTCCCCTGGGCCGTGGCCGGGGCCGCCGTGGTCGCTCTGGCGGCCACGCTTGTCGCGGCGCGACCAACCGCCGACGAGCCGTCGTCGGCGGTCCGGCTCGAGGCCGCGATCTCGGAGACGCCCCTCTGGGTCAACCTCGGCTCGAGCGTCGTTCTGTCCCCTGACGGCTCCCGGCTCGCCTTCGTGACGGACGACTCCGCGGGTGTGCAGTCGCTCTCGATGCGCTCTCTGGATCAACTCACCCCAATGACCATTGCCAGCGGACCCACCGGCAGGACACCCTACCATCCGTTCTTCTCTCCCGACGGCACGTGGATCGGGTTCGTGACGCCCACCGAACTCAAAAAGGTCCCCCTCACGGGTGGAACCCCGATTGCGCTGTGCAGCGTCGATCGCAGCCGTGGCGCCACCTGGGCGGCCGACGACACCATCGTATTCTCTCCCTCCGGATCGAGCGGCCTGATGACGGTGCCCGCCAGCGGCGGCGATCCGCAGCCGCTCACGACCCTCGACGAGGACCGGGGGGAGTTCAGCCACCGCTGGCCACACGCGGTCCCCGGCGGCCGTGCGGTCGTGTTCACGGTGGGCACGAGAGGCATCAACTCGGCCGACGAGGCGACGATCGCCCTGGTCTCGCTCGAGACCGGCGAGCGCAGGGATCTGTACACCGGCGGATACTACGCCCAGGTCACTCCCAACGGGTACCTCGTCTTCATTCGAGACGCGACGCTGTTCGCCATTCCGTTCGACATCGACCGACTCGAGGTGGTCGGCTCGCCGGCTCCGGTCGTGCAGGGCATCACCACCGAGCCGGGTCCGGGCGGCGCGCAGTACGGTTTCGCCAACAACGGCACGCTGGTCTACGTCAGCGGCGAGGTGGAAGTGCCCCAGTACCCCGTCGTTTGGGTCGATCGAGAGGGGGGCGTGTCGAAACTGTGGGACGCCGATTCGAGCTACGCTTCGCCATCCGTATCGCCGGACGGTCGACGCCTGGCGCTGTCGATCATGAGAGACAACAACTGGGATGTCTGGGTGTTCGACCTGGACCGGGAGGTTTCCACGCGACTGACATTCCACGAGGGCTACGACGCCGACCAGTTCTGGTCGCCCGACGGTACCTACATCTACTTCACGTCGGATCGCGATGGAGTCGCGAAGCCGTACCGGAAGCGCGCCGACGGATCAGGAGACGCCGACCTCTTGACCGACAGCGAGATAGAGTTTTACCCACTGTCGGCGTCGCCGGACGGAAAGGTATTGATCGGCGAGACCAACGACGACGGCATCGACATCACGGTGCTCGATCTCGACCAGCCCGGCGATCCGGAGCCGTTCGTCGCCACCCCGTTTTCGGACCGCGACCCGGCGTTCTCCCCGGACGGGCGCTGGGTCGCCTACTCGTCCGACGAATCCGGCGCTGCCGAGGTGTACGTCAGACCGTTCCCTGCGGCGGGCGGCCGCTGGCAGGTCTCCGACGGCGGTGGTCGTTTCCCGACCTGGTCTGCCGACGGGCGAGAGCTGTTCTACCGCACCGACGACGGCATCATGGTCGCGACCGTCGAGACGGTCGGCGACACCTTTCGCGTCGGCAAGGCGCGTTCCCTGTTCGAAGGGAACTTCCGCGGTGGCATGTTCGGCATCTCGGTGTTCGGCTACATCTTTCGGGATTTCGACGTCGCCCCGGACGGCGAGCACTTCGTGATGTTTCCCGGCGATGAAGACCGGGCGGCGAAAACCCACGTCACGGTCGTGCTCGACTGGCTCGACGAGCTCCAGCGCATGCTGCCATCGGGGTGACCCCCGGCACTTTTTGGAGGGTGAGGGATTTGAGAGGCTTACCGTTGGCGACATTCAGGGGTACACTGTTGACGTCACGGATCTCTCGAGGGTGGTGACGACGTGGGAACGACAACCGGTGCCGGCGGCGATCGAAAGCCGCTCGACGTGCTGTTGGCCGACATGGCGGACGCCTCGTTCGTCGTGCGCCACCGCCGGGTCCCGTCGGGTCGAGAGCGAGACGGCCACGTCAGCCCCACAATCCTGGCAGTCTCCCCGCCGCGCTCGCGCTACGTCCGACGGTGGCGGCGCCACGCGCGGCACTGCCAGACCTGCGCCGACGTCTTTCGCTACCTTGGACTGTCCGTCGACTGATCGACGCGCTCTCCCACACGTCCGGGCTACACCGTGCATCTGAGCGGTCTCGTTGTCCGCAGTCGCCGTGAGCGGCACGGTTACAATGCCGTGCGATGACCGCGCCACCCTTTGCCGTCAGGATGGAACTGGACGGTTGGCGGCTATTCTGGGCCCGACTGGAGGCCGAGCAGCCTGACGAGGCCGCGCTCGCGGGGTTGCGCGATCGCGTCGCGACCGCGGCGCGCAGCCGTTTCGCCAGCACCGCCGAGATCGGCAGCCATCCGACGGTGGCGGCCCTGCGCCGCCTGTTCCGTGCCGCCGGCTGCGACCCGACCCGATACCGGCCTGCATCCGAGGCCCTGCTGCGGCGTCTGGTCAAGGGCGACCCGCTACCCCAAATCCACCCCCTCGTCGACCTCAACAACTGCCTGTCTGCAGAACTCGCCGTCCCCTGTTGCGTGATGAGCGAGGGCACCTTCGGACGTCGGATGACGTGGCGCCCCGGCCGCCCCGGCGAGAGTTATGAATCGCTGCGAGGCCCGTTCAACCTCGAAAACAAGCCGGTGCTGTTCGACGAGGACGGCCCGCTCGACACCCCGATTACCGGCAACGTCAGAGTCAAGGTGCGACAGGACTCCTCGGCGGCCTGGCTCGTGGCCTACACGCCGGCCGCCGAGCTCTCGCATGACGACGGGCGGACGACCCTCGAAGAGCTCGCAGGAAAGAGCGGCATTGCGGCGTACGTGTTCGATCCGTCCGAGTGACGCCAGCACCACCCCTCCTGCATCGGCCGCATGTCCAACCGTTGAAACACCGCATCGATCGTCCGCTCGAACTTGACAAACGCCCCCATGGAGGGCCACGCTCGCGTCCACAGGGAGGAGAACGATGAGCCCCGACATCGATCTTGCTCGACTGTCGCTCCGCGACACCCTCGACCTCGCCATCTTCGTCGAGGAGGAGGCGAGGCAGAGGTACCTCGAGCTCGTCGAACAGATCGGCAGTCACCACACCCGGGAGGCGGCAGATTTCTTCACCGAGATGGCCGCCTCCGAGGTCACGCACGCCGAGCGGTTGCGGACGCGTCGGCGAGCCATCTTCGGCGACTCCGAGGTGAACGTGGACCGTTCGCTGGCGTTCGAGATCGAGGGCCCCGAGTACCACCAGGTTCGCGCCTTCATGACCGTGCACGAGGCGCTGGAGGTGGCCCTCGAGTCCGAGAGGAAGGCCTATCGATTCTACGATCGGGCCCTGCAACAGGTGGAAGACGCAGACGTCCGGCTGTTGTTCGAAGACCTGCGGGAGCAGGAGGTCCAGCACCAGCAGCAGATACTGGCGTTCAAGGACCGCCTCCCGGCCGAGGATGGCGCCGACCCCGACGACTACGTCGACGAACCCCAACCCATGTAGCCGTCCTCACCGAAGACGGCAGATCAGACTGCCACGCTCAAACGCAGCCCCCTACGGCGACAGCGATCCGTCGATCTCCAGGGTCACATCTTCATCGAGGCGAACGCCGTTCCCCAGAGCGATCGAGTCGCCGGCCTTGATGAGCCAGTTGGCGGTCGAGCTCGAGCTCGCGTTCGGTCCCACGTGGATCGTCTTGCACGCCGTGTCGGTGCGGGCGGTCACCACCTGGAGGTTGCGCAGGACCAGATCATCGGGGAAGCCGCAGCCGCCGTTCCACTGCAGCGTCCAGGCGCCTCGCCCCATGGTCGCCGCCAGCAGAACGCCGTCGGTGGTGTCGTACTCGAGATCCCACACCGGCGCGTTCGGAAGGCCGATTCCCAGCTCACCCCAAGTGGGTGTGGAACCGGGTGGGAGGTTGAGTGCGAACACGCCGTCACGCCCCCCCACCAACACTCGGTCCGGGCTGCCCGGAATGAAGGCCGCCGACTGGAGACCCGTGTCGGTGAGGTTGCCGGTGATGTCGGTCCAGCTGGTCCCCGCGTCGGTCGTGACGTAGACCTTGGTGGGGTCGACCACGAACGCTGTCTGCCAGTCGCTGGGATCGAGCACGATGTCGCTGACGTTCGCCGCTCCCGGATATGCCGCCAGGTTCGCGAGCGCCCCTCCCGACGTGGTCCGCAGCCAGACGTCGATGCCCGCGCCGACGTACAGCACGTCCTTGTTGACGACCGCGCCCGACGTGCCGCCGTATGCGATCGCGTTCTGCAGGCTGGTGAAGATCCCGCCCGTACCGCAGCCGCTGTCGAACAAGCCGCCGATCTGGGTGATGTTTGCACCCTTGTCGAACGACTCGTACACCGCGTTGCAGCCGCCGATCACCAGCCACGTCGGGTCAAGGGCGTTGAGCTCCACGGGCGTGACGAAGTTCCTGAAGAGCTGCTGACCCGACAGCACGTTCAGGGCAGGAAATGCCTGACTCTGGAGAACGTTCGAGGCATCGAACACCCGGCGCCGGAACCTGTTCAGGAACTGGGAGCTCGAGTAGCGGATGGAGTTCCCAACCATGGAGGTCTCATCCACCTGCACGTCGCCGCCGTCGCCCGAGCCAACCGTGTCCCAGACGAGGCTCCCCGCGAACGACTGCTCGGTCGTGGCGGTGTCCTGGTTGCCGCTGATGATGACGTCCGAAACGGCGTCGTAGGCCGCGTCGTGCTGCTCGGTGACCTGGATGTTGCCGTTGATCGAGAACCAGTCGCCGGTGTTGGTGGTCGGCACGGTGCGGCGGTAGATCCCGCCGTCATCTCCCTCGATGAGCTCCTCGTTGGCGTCGAACTTCATCTCGCGGGAGTCGGCGTGGGGAGCGCTGGAGCTTGCCGTACCGCCGCCCGGGATCGCACCGACCGCGTTGGAGTGCGTCAGATGCTCCCACTGCGGCGACGGGACCTTGCCGCTCGGCGGGACGGTGGGGTCGCCGCGGAACAGACGCCCGGTGTAGTCCATCGCCCCGATGAAGTTGGGGAAGAACCCCGCGTTGTCGGTGTCCTGGCGGTCGCCGCCGATGTACACCTGGTTGGTGAAGAACGGGTGGGTTCGGATCGACGCGTGGATGCTGCCCTGCCCCCCGGGCTTGACCCTGGGATTGAGGCCGGCGACCTTGACCCAGACGCCGTCCGCGCTCCACGGGGGCACCGCGGAGCTGCCGTTCAGTGAAAACGTCGTGGAATTGACATACGTGATGGTCCACACACCGTTCGCAGATGCCGGCGTGGTCACCCCGGAGATCTCCACCTCCATGTTGGTGCTGAGACCATGTGGTGCGCCGGTCCCGATGACGATCGGTGTCGCCGCGGTGAGTGACGCGATGGCGAGCGGTGCCACCTCGGGCGTTCGCGGCAGCTCCATCTGCTGCCAGGTGCCGGCGCCGTCGCCCGAGTAGAAGATGGCGACCGGCTGGCCGTTCTGGATGATATTCACGAACACGTCATTGCCGGCGGCGGCGATCTCGATGTTGTTCGTGATTGCATCGATTATAAAGGTATCCATGACCGGATCGCTGACCTTGATCCAGGTCGCGCCGGTGTCGGACGACTTGTAGATGCCGTTGGGCAAGGCGCTGCAAAACGACCCGTATGTGATGCCGGTGTAGAGCACTCCGGGATTGGCCAGATCGCTCGCGAGATCGTGGGCCACCGCGGGCGGCACCCCCGACGCGACGCCGACGAGACCGAAGGTCACCCCACCGTCGACGCTGCGCCAGATCCCGACATTACCCCCCGAGCCGCAGGTGAAGGTGTCGGCAATGTTGACAGAGGCGACGATGGTCAGACCGCGGGGCGCGACGCCGGAGATGTTGCGGCCGGCCATCGTCGCGTCCAGTGGGGTCCACAGGGTGCCACCGTCGGTCGTCCGCAGCAGTCCGGAGCGGACTCCGCCGCGCTGCGCGAAGGCACTGTAACGGCCGATCCCAGCCACCAGAGTCAGGTGCGTCGCGTCCAGCGGGTCGAACTCGAGAGCGCCGATCGACAGCGAGGTGTCGAAATCGGTGAGCGGCGTCCAGAACGGTGCGCTGGCGGTGGCGTTGTTGGTCATCCACACCCCACCGTTGGCGCCTCCCGCGTACAGGATGTCCGGGTTCATCGGGTGGGGTGCCACGGTGTGGATCGCTCCCGAGACCTCGTCCGGCCCGGGGAGGATGTTCTCGACCTGGGCGTTGATCGTTGGACCGGGTCCTTGGGCCAGCCATATCCCGCCGCCGATGGGCGGCGGTGCCTTGGGGACCGCTGGAAGCAGCAGGATTTTGGCCCGCTCCCGCTCCGACTCCCGCAGGATTGGCTCCACCGCCGGGAAGTCGGCCTGCGGCGCGTCCTCGTCCGGAATCGGTTCCTGCACCGCCGTGTCGCGGGGGTCGCCACGCTCCTGCGGACGATCGCCAGACTCGGCCCGCCAGGGCGTTCCCAGCAGCAGAAGAACCGCCAATACCATAACCAGCCACTTCACCTGGCGGCCGCCCGCACGGCGTCGGGTGCGGCTCGACGGACACACGCGCACAGGCTCGGGGCCGCAGCTTTCGGCAACCCGAGATCGACGAGAGGTGATCCAAGCCATGAGGACCTCCGAGGTCGGTGGGTCGGTTCCTTCGAAATGATGCCTTGCCCACAAGGTAAGTCCCATCCCCCGCAGAGTCAAAACCGCGAGGACACCGAGCGGTCGCCCTCTCCAGCACGATTCAGGTCAGTCGCGCGACCGTGGCTCCTGGCGACAGACCGGACAGCTGGTCGATCGTCACGGAGCCGGCGGTGCCGGACCTGGGAAGCGTGGGTCACGCAGCGGGCGGGACCACCGCTCGTCTCCGTCCGGAATCGCCACGGCACGGAGCTCGAGGGGACGCTCGATCCACGTGTCACCCACGCGACGGCCGTGCGGCGGGGACAGGTGGATCAGCAGGTCTCCGTGCACGCAAAACGGGGTGACCGACGTGAAGGACCGTAGGGATCCGACCGTGTCGCCGGTTTCCAGCGAGTGAATGGTCAACCCATAACGATCCCATGCACCCCCCTCCGCGACCGTGCACACCGAGACGTGGCGCCCGTCTGCCGACACCAGATGTGCCACCGGTCTGCCGTCGAGCAGGACGACGCGCGGAAGCGGATCGCCGTCCGTGGCCCGCCATCGCTCCAACACCAGGCTGTGATCGCCGTTCGGGGCGCGTTCCTCGGTCACGCTCGCGACAACGGGTCCGACTCGTCGAGGAGGGCGCTCCAACTCGCCCGACTCTCCCCTCCCTCCAGGATCTCCCAACAGTGGATCGACCTCGGCATCCCGCACGTCTTCGAGGTCGACCTCGACCACGGTCGCGCTGTCGAGGTTGATCTCGAATGCCCCTTCCCAGCGCTCGATGGGTGGTTCGCGGCCCTCTGGCGGCACGGCTCCGCCGATCCTCCGCTGAACGAAGTCCCACGTCACGATCACACCGTCACCGTGGGGACGGACGCTGGTTTCGAAGGCCGACTGGAGGCCCTGCTGGATGGCGGACGACACCTGCTCCGGGAGGGGCGCTTCGAGGCGGCGTACATCCCCTCCACCCGTTCTGACATCGAGAACGACGAGCGGCAGCACGCCCAATCGGTTGCCGGGATCCCGTTGCGCGACCAGCCGTCCATCCTGGACCCACAGCGGCTTGTCGGCAGCGTCGGTGCTCCACAGCGGCCGGCCGTCGTCCAGAGAAATCGCCTCGATACCGCCCTCGGGCCGCATCAGGTAGGCTCTGGAATCCGCTCCATCCACCACCACCCCGGAAGTGAGCTCGAACGTCGCGCTCGGATGATCCTGGGCGGCGGCCTGGCCGGCTGCGTCGCCGCAGCTGCCTGTCCACACGACGATCACCAGACAGGCGACGACGGGTCGAACCGGTATCCACCTCGAGGTCATGGTGCCATCATCGGCTCGCGGCCGACCGGAGAAGCCGAAGCGAGCGTGCTCCCTCCGGCCCCAGCATACCGGTCGCAGCCCGAATATGCTGTACCGGCTGAACAGCGGCGCAGATCGCGGAGGTGATGGCGTGGCGAGACGCCCCGTGCTTCGCCCACGCCACGCTGGCCGCGAAGAAGCGGCGACTACCGGCCGGACCCCGGGGTCAGCGACTCGACCGCGGTCTGTGAACCACCACGACGACGCCACCGAGGATCAGCGCCGCCCCGCCGAGGGTAAACACCGTGATCGGCTCGGAGCCCACCGCCCAGCCCAGAGCCAGGGCGATCACGGGCGTTACGTAGGCGATCAGACCGAGCTGGTGGGCCGGTGCGTAGCGCAGCAGCCAGAAGAACAGACTGAAGGTGAGCACGGTGCCCACCAGCGACAGGTAGAGGACGCTGCCGACGGCCGGCGCGGTCCAGGCGACCGGGGCCCCGCGCTCGAGCACCAGTGCCGTGGCCGTCAAAAACCCCGCCGCGACGAACAGCCCGTTGCGGTTCAACAAGGTCGAGCTCACCCCGCCGCCGTACTTCTTGACCAGGGTCGTCCCGACTGTGACCGAGATCGGGCTCAGGAGTACCCACAGGGCAGTCGGCACCCCCTCGCTTCCGAATCCTCGCAGATCGGTCCGAAACAGCAGGACCAGCCCGGTCAACGCCACGGCGAATCCGGTCCACTGGCTCGTTCTCAGGCGCTCACCCTCGAGGAAGTGGTGCCCCGCAAACGCCTGCAGCATGGGGTAGATGCCGAACAGCAGGCTCACCAATCCCGATGGCAGCACCGTCTCCGCGTGGTAGACGATGCCGTAGGAGATGGCGAAGTTGGCGACACCCTGTACCACCCATAGCCAGGTGGGCGGCGCGACACCGCCCTCCTTTCGGCTGAGCACCGCGGCGACCGCGATCATGACGAGCGCCGCGATCACGAACCGGAGTCCTGCCGACGTGAACGGCGGCAGGTCGCGCAGACCTTCCTTGATCACGAGCCAGGTGCTGCCCCAGATGAGGCACAGGATGACCATCAGCCCGCGCACCAGCGCCGTCGACGGCACCCTGCCGCCGTGGATCTGGCGGCCGGGAGGTGCGGGCGAGGTCAACGAGTCACTCTGCAAACCGGCGTATTGTCGCACGACGATCAGTGCGGTCGCCGGCACGATCGCACGAACCCGGCATCGAGACTCCATTCAGCTCCTTTTCACGGAACCCAGGCGTAACCGATCTTGAAGAAGGCTGTGCGGTTGAGCTGCGTCAGGTCGATCCGGCTGTCGGCCTGGTGGTTGTCGGTGTAGCCGAGGTACAGAGCGGTCCGCGGGTTGACCTTGTAGGTGAAGAGCCACTGGCTGAGGAGGTGTTTGAAGACCGGGTCCCTGCCGTCCGCGTAGTGCTCCTGCTCGAAGCGATGGTCGGCGTACTGCACGATCAACCGGACGAAAGCGCGCCGGTTGAACTGATAGACCGTTCGAAGCTCGCTGAGGTTGGCGGTGTAGAGGCGACCTTCGTCGATGTCGAACTGCTCATAGATGTGGTCGAGGTCGAAACGGAGGTGACGGCCGGCAAAGAGCCCCAGCGACGGTCTGATCCGGAGCCGTCTGCCCGGGCGGCTGTGCGCGTAGTCGATGCCGTCGCCGCCGTCGACGCGCAGGCCGAGCGCGAGGTTGCGGGCCGGCTGGACGTCGAGCCGCACGTCGTAGGTCCGGTCGTCGTACTCGTCGCCGAGAAAGGTCTGCCTGCCGTAGTAGAAGGTCGCGAACAGAAAGGACTGGAGGGGGCCGCGATACATGACGAAGGTCCCCGGGGCGCTGCGGAGCATGTTGCCGTCCCAGTCGTCGTCGTGTTCGTAGCCCAGCCAGACCTGGAGGCGGTTGTACCAGTGGGTGGGGTCGTTCTGCTGCCAGGTGTGGAGGTAACCGGTGTCGTAGTGTTTGAATCCGGTCTGCGGGATGAACCCCAGGTCTGCCCGGAAACCGGGGCTGATCGCGCGGTACATGGCGTAGATCTCGTAGCTCCGGGTCTGGTGGGTGTAGAGGAAGTCGATCGCCCTACCTTCGAACTCGCCCTCCGGCTGATCGTGGGTCTCGGCGATTCCTTGGGGGTACAGAGTCTTCGAGTCCAGCACCTGCAGCATGAGCGTGTCCTTGGGGGTGAAGCGAAGGTCGAGGTCAGCTCCGTAGAGCAGGTTGGAGTAGCCGTCGCCCTCTCGATCGGTGACCAGCGCGCCCAGGGTCGACGACGCGCCGACGTCGTAGCGGTAGCGAAAGACGGTTCCTGTGCTCGGTGCGTCCCACTGGGTCGACGACGACCATTCGGTTGCCGGAAACAGGAGATTGGTCACGTCATCCCTCACGGAGAAGAACCCGATGGCGCTGCGTCCGACCTTGCCCGCCACCTTGGCCCCCCAGGCCGGGTCGGCCAGGGTTCGGGTGTAGATGGCGTCCAGCCGGGTCTGGAAGTAGTCGAACCCCTCGAGAAAGAACGGGCGTTTTTCCGGATAGAAGAGGCTGAACGTGGTGTTGATGTCGAGCTGGGCGGCGTCCGTCTCGATCTGGGAAAAGTCCGGATTGATGGTCGCACTCAGATTGAGGTTGGGCGTCACTCCCCAGTGGGCCGTGAGCCCGGGCTCGACGGTCGATTCCACCTCTTGAAGGCTGCCGTCCGGGAATGGTTCGCGCACCTCGCTGTGAACCGCGGAGACGGTCGGATCGAACTCGAGGGCGCGGCCGGGGCTGGCACCGGAAAAGCCGCGGATCTTGTCGGCCTGGCAGAGGTAGCAGTTGTTGCTGCGGTCGCGGGCGAAGAGACCCATCTCGTGGGTCACCAGACGCGGGTAGCTGCGAACAGCGTCGAAGCCCCAGATCTGTTCACCGTCCTTGGGTTGAAACCGGAGCGAGCTGAACGGGATCGCGATCTCGACAACGTACCCTTGGTCGTCGATGCGGCCGGCCGAGTCCCAGATGGCGTCCCACTCGGTCCCGCCTCCTCCTGCGGCAGTCTCGATGGAGTCGGCCTGGATGCCGAGCGGGTTGACGAAGAACTCGAACGACCGCCGCTCGTCGTTGAAGGTGTCGAGCACCAGCGCGACCCAGTCGTCGTCCCACAGCTTGTCACGGTCCGAGTACCGGGCGCGAATGGCCGACGGGTCGGGGTCGAAGGCGCGGAAAGCCGCGAAGAGGTGTCGGTCGCTGAAGCAGATCGCGATCTGGGTCCGGACCGGCGCCGGGATGTTCTCTCCTGGCTCGACCTCCACCCCGATCTCGAGGACCAGGGCGTCCTGCCACGCCGGCTCGTCGAGCACTCCGTCGATCCGGATCTGGCCGTCGATCTTCGGTACCTGGTGCGGTTCCTCGGCTGCTGCGACGTTCGGAGGCATCACACAGGCCGCGAGCATGCCCACTCCGAGCACTGATCGCAGCACACGGGTGAGACGCAACGCCGAGGCCGTGCCTCGAAATCGGCGCCCGCTCATCGTTGGTTCTTTCGATGGATGGCGTTCAGCGCGTAGAGATCGAGTCGGCCCGGGAGATCCTCCTCGTCGTTGTAGGAAAGCTCGTCCAGAATCTCGATCAACTGGTTCATCACCGGAGTGCCCTCCACGCTCGCGAGCACGGCGTCGATCGCCATCTCGGACAGGAGTCCCGTGTGGATCAGGAACGCGACGTAGGGGCTCTCGGTCCAGATCGCCTGTATCACCCGAGTTCCTTCGACGTCGAGGCAGGCGAACAGGTGCTCGCGGCCGTCCACCACAAGATTCAACCACTCGATCCCCCACTTGTCGGGGATATGGCGGCCCCTGCGGTCGGTCACTACCGTGACGCCGGCGAGATCGACGGGTTCGTAGGTCTTGGCGATCACCTCGGCGCCCCGACCGGCCGTTGCCTCCAACTCCTCCAATACGGTGACGAGAACACCTGGAAACGCATCCACCACGACCTTCCGACGGGCGCGGGCCAGCATGGCGCGGCACCTCTCGATCACCTGGGTGTACTCGGTGATGCGGTAGACCTGGAGGTCGCCGGTGGTCGGACGAATCGCGTCCAGCTCCTTCGACGCCGTATCGACTCTGGCGGTGTGGTCGTCGTCGAGGCGGCGCAGCATCTCCTTGTGCGGGACGGCGCGATAACGGCGGGGCCTCCCGTCCTCCACCAGCAGCAAACCCCGTTGGGTCATCGCTTCCAGCGCCTGGTAGGTGTTCGCGTTGGGTTTCTCGATGGCCTTGGCGATCTGATAGCCGGTGGCGGGGCTCTCTTCGAGCAGGTAGACGTAGATCGCGGCCTCGAGGCGGGAAAATCCAAGAGCGACGAGACTGTCCATCGGAGCGCCCCTTCCCGAGAGTGGCTCTTCTTAGTAGTTGTTTTTGCAACTACTATAGTATCCATCTACGAACGGAAATGGAAAGGGTTTCGGATGGGCACGGGAACTCGGTTTCTCAACAGCTCCAGTTCTCGCTCCCTTGTCTCCTTGTGAAAAAAGGTGCACAATACCGACCGGCTCGTCTCGACGGGTCCCACCCACACGAGGAGGAGACATGAAGGTCCACGAATATCAGGGCAAGGAGGTCCTCGCCCGCTACGGCGTGGCAGTGCCCAGGGGCATCGTGATCACCGACGCCTCAGAGGCCCGGGTCGCTGCCGAAGAGCTCGGCGGCAAGGTCGTGGTCAAGGCGCAGATCCACGCCGGTGGCCGCGGCAAGGGCGGAGGGGTCAAGCTGGCAGCGAACGCCGATGAAGCGGTGGAGCTGGCCAATCAGATCCTCGGCATGACACTGGTCACCAAGCAGACCGGGCCGGAGGGTCGGCTCGTGCGCCTCGTCTTGATCGAGGAGGCGCTGCCGATCGACCGCGAGCTCTACCTCGGGATCGTGCTCGACCGTTCGGAGGGCTTTCCGGTGATGATGGCCTCGCAGTTCGGCGGCATGGAGATCGAGGAGGTGGCGGCGGAGAACCCGGCGGCGATCCTCAAGGCGTACTTCGATCCCGACGTGGGGCTGCACCCCTACCTCAGTCGCAAGCTCGCGTTCGGACTCGAGCTGTCCGGCGACTGCTTCAAGGCGGGCATCCGGTTGATGCACGCTCTGGCGGCCGCCTACGCCGACACCGACGCCTCGCTGTTCGAGATCAACCCGCTGGTCACCACCACCGACGGGAGGGTGATCGCGCTCGACGCCAAGGCGAGCTTCGACGACAGCGCCATGTTTCGCCACAAGGACATCCAGGAGATGCGCGACCTCACCGAGGAGGAGCCGCTCGAGGTGGAGGCGTCGAAGTTCGACCTGAACTACATCAAGCTCGACGGCACCATCGGCTGCATGGTCAACGGCGCCGGCCTGGCAATGGCGACGATGGACATCATCAAGCACTACGGCGCGGAGCCGGCGAACTTCCTGGACGTGGGCGGCGATGCCTCTCAGGAGCGGGTCGCGGCCGCGTTCAGGATCCTGCTCTCCGACCCCAACGTGAAGGGCGTGCTGATCAACATCTTCGGCGGCATCGTGCGCTGTGACATGGTGGCGCGCGGCGTGGTGGCCGCCGCCGAGGAGGTCAAGCTCAGCGTTCCTCTGGTCGTTCGCCTCGAAGGCACCAACGTCGACGAGGGCCGCCGCGTGCTCGCCGAGTCCGGCCTCGACCTGACGGTCGGCGACGGAATGGCGGACGCCGCGGAGAAAGTGGTGGCCGCGGTCGGGAGGTTGTCATGAGCATCTGGGTGAACTCAGACACCAGGGTCGTGGTTCAGGGCCTCACCGGCAAGGAGGGCCAGTTCCACGCCGAGAAGTGCATCGAGTACGGCACCAAGGTCGTGGCCGGCGTGACCCCCGGCAAGGCCGGGCAGGAGGTGCTCGGCGTGCCGATCTTCAACACGGTCGACGACGCGGTCGCGGCGACCCGCGCCAACGCGTCGCTGATCTTCGTGCCGCCTCCGTTCGCCGCCGACGCCGTGCTCGAGGCCGCCGACGCCGGCGTCGAGGTCGTGGTGTGCATCTCCGAGGGCATCCCGGCCCGGGACATGGTCCGGGTGCAGCGCATCCTGCAGGGGTTGCCGACCCGGATGATCGGCCCCAACTGCCCGGGCATCATCACGCCGGGCGAGTGCAAGCTCGGCATCATGCCGGCGCAGATCCACCAGCCGGGCACGATCGGCGTGGTGTCGCGCTCGGGCACCCTCACCTACGAGGCGGTCTATCAGCTGACCCAGCTCGACCTCGGTCAGTCGACCTGCATCGGCATCGGTGGCGACGCCCTGCCGGGAACCAACTTCATCGACTGCCTGGAGGCGTTCGAGGAGGACAAGGACACCGAGGGCATCGTGATGATCGGCGAGATCGGCGGCACCGCCGAGGAGGAGGCCGCCGAGTTCGTCAGCCAGTTCGTGTCCAAGCCGGTGGTGGCGTTCATCGCCGGCCGCACCGCGCCGCCCGGACGGCGTATGGGCCATGCCGGCGCCATCATCTCCGGCGGCAAGGGCACCGCGGCCGACAAGATCGCGGCGCTCGAGAAGGCGGGAATTGCAGTGGCTGCCACCCCCGCCGAAATCGGCGTCACCATGAAGAACCTGATGGAGGCGCAGCCGCTGGTCTGAACGTCATGGATCCCCTGGAAGGAGGGGGTTGAGTGCGGGGCCCGGCTGATGCCGGGCCTTTTTCGTGCCGATGCGCGGGATTCTCGATCCTGGAACTTCCTCCCGCGCGGAACGCGAGAGTGAAGGGATGAGGGGGTGGCCGGCGCCTGCGGCGCCTGGGGGTGAGGGGGTGAGGCCCCCGCCCGCACGTGCCTGGTCGCTGGTCGCTGGCCACTGGTCGGTCGACCGCCCACCGCCCCGACCCGATTCTGGATGCTGGATGCCGGATGCTGGATGCGGGACGTGCCGGTGTCAGACACCCGGACAGACGTTGCGAGGAGAGCGCCGACGCGACACCGAAGCGGGTGCCTGACACCCGGCGCGAACTCTCCCCCGACGCGCTCGACCCCGGCCGCCTCCCCACCCGACCCACCGCTCACGACCGGGCTGCGGATTCCAGCTCCTGCGTGGCCTCGAGGAAGCGCTGGCGGCCGGTGAGGACCACCAGGTTGTACGCGCACTGGAGGTCGGGCACGCGGTGCGGGTCGGTGTTGCCCGGGATGCGGCCGATCGACACCGGGCACACCGAGCAGACGTGCAGGCAGGGGCAGCCCTCACACTTCCGGTAAGACGAGTACTTCTCGTGCCTGCCGGTGAAGATCCCGGCCGCGCGTGCGGCGGCCGGGTAACCCTCGAGCCGCGTGCCGAAACCGGGCGCGCGGAGGTCGCCGAGCCGCATTGGCGGGAGGCAGCGTTGGAGCATGCCGTCGGGAATGCTCTGGTACGACTCGGCGAGCATCACGCAGCCGTAGACCTGGCCGTCGACGTCCACCGCCAGCCCGTCCGTGCCGGCCGCGCCGCACATGGCCGACGGGTCCTCCGCCGGCGGCTCGCGCGCCTCGGCCGGCCTGAAGGGGGCGAACGGCACCTCGCCGGTGCGGCGGTGGTGCTCGATCGACACGTCGAGAATCTCCGCCACCTGCGCGGTGAGCTCGTCGATCGATTCCGCGTGCCAGCCGGGGTCGTGGGTCACCAGTGGGGAGACCGCGATCACGCCGACACCGCACCCGACCAGGGACGCGAACGACTCGGCCAGGTGGCCGAGGTTGCGCGAGCTCAGGGTGATCGACACCCGGCACCGGTCGCGGAGGTGGCCGGGGTGCTCGTCGCGTAGCCTCGACAGGGTGCGATCGAGCCGGGCGAACGTCCCCCGCGCACGCAGCTCCTGCGCCGGCTCCACCCCGTCGCAGCTGATCTGCACGCCGATGCCGTGCCGGGCGAGGAACCGCCGCGTGCCGCGGTCCAGGAGCGTCCCATTGGTGAACACTGTCACCGCGACCCTGTGGCCCACCGCGCTCGTGGTCTCGAGGTGCTCGACCGCGCGCATGAGCAGCGGCAGCTCGAGCAGCGGCTCGCCGCCGGTGAAGGTGAGCCTTGGATGCGGGTGGTCGGAGTCCATCACCAGGTCGAGCGCGGCGCGGAGCACGGACCAACCCATGCTCCGGTCCACACGCACGTCCTGGAAGCAGTAGGCGCAGCGCAGGTTGCAGGCGGTGGTGAGCACCAGCTCGAGCGCCCGTACCGGTCGCGCCGTGGTCGGTCGGGTTGCCTGGGCTTGCACGCTCAGCAGTTACCGCCCGACCCGCCGATTATTCTGCAAATCCTGATGTTCTCGTTTTCTTCAAACAACTTTTCGACAGCCGCTATGACCTCGTCCTTGAACTCATCTTTGTTCCCGGTTTTCTCGACTTCCTTCTCCACCTTCTTCTCCTTCTGGGCCATCCGTCTCCTCCTCTCGTTCGGTCGGTTGATGTTCCACCTCAACGCCACGGCACGA
>JBFELO010000071.1:0-24049 GCA_041552055.1 Candidatus Sulfomarinibacteraceae bacterium
CCGAACGGTCAGTGTTGGACCTCTTTCGTGACGTCCTCCGCCGCCTCTTTGGCGGCGTCGACCGCATCGTCGACCACCTCGGTTGCGTCGTCGGCCAACTCCTCGGCGCCTTTGGCGACGTCTTCTGCCAACTCCTCGGCGCCTTCGGCGACGTCTTCTGCCATCTCTTCGGCGCCCTCGGCGATGTCCTCGGCCGTGTCAGCCACGGCCTCGGCGGTGTGCTCGACGGCCTCGCCGACCGCTTCCCCGGCCTCCTCGACCTCGGCCTTCGAGCAGCCGAGCGAGAGGCCCACGGCCACGATGACCAGCAGCACGAGTCCCCAGCGGTACCTCATGTTGTCCTCCTCCTTGGGATATCTCAGTCGCGTCGGGCGGCCGCAGGTGCGGGCGCGGGCGCGAATGACCGGGGGATGATATCGCAGATCCTCGAGGACGCAGGGAATGAGATCTGATAGCAGGAAACCAGAACCGGTGTGCTCAGCCGTGGTGCGCGCCGCCGTACTTCTCGCCGGCGGGGACCGGCACCGGCAGCGAGTTCTGGGGCGTCGGCAAGGGGCAGGTGGCGAAGGCGGTGAACGCGCAGGGCGGGTTGTAGGCGTAGTTGAAGTCGATCACGGTAGTGCCGTCTGCACCGACAGCCCCCACCGCGAGAAACCGGCCGCCGCCGTAGGTCGTGTCGCCGGAGGTGCGGTCCCTGAAGATCATGAAGTAGGTGTCGTCCTCGGGGGACCCGACGTAGGGCTCCAGGGCGAGGTGCTCGTCGCCGATCTGGAAGCGGAGAAGTCCCGGGGCGAGCATGGTCGTCGGCGTGCCGGTGACCGTGGGGATCGAAACCTCGCGCGGCGACTCGTACGGCTCCAGTACGGCCGACACGCGGTACGACGGGTCGATGGGAAACGACTCGATCCCGGCGAAGTGAGTCCTGGCCTGGGACTCCGGGTCCTTGACCCTCACCGCCAATCGGCCGCTGCGGTCGATGACGTACAGCGTGAGTCGTCCGATCCGGAGAATGTCCGGCTTGCCCTGGGAATCGGTGTTCAGGGTCGCCTCGGTGAGGGGCTCGCCGTTGATGGTGACGGCTTCCTCGACCGCGGCGCGGGCGAGGACAGTGCCGGTATCGGTGAGCTCCAATGTCGCGGCCAGCCCGGGCACGTCAGGTCCGGCCAGGGCGACCTCCATTCCGCGATTGCCGCCGACACGGTTGACGCCGTCCGCAAGCCAGTGGAGACCCACCACGGTCAACCAGCCATCGTCGGCCGTGAGTCGTTCGAGACGTTGCGTCCTCCAGCCTTCGATGTCGGCTCGATACTCCGGATCGACGTCCGGGATCGGTGAGGCGCATGCGGTGAGCAGGAGCAGGGCGAGCGCGGCGAGTGGGCGTTTCATGTGGCTCTTGTAGCACAGCCTGCGGAGACGTGCATCGTTCCAGGCCCTGGATCACCCGGATGGTATGACGCGGGACACGTCAGGACTCGCTCGCCTCCTTCGCTCGGGCAACCCCCTGCATCGTCGAGTCGAGTGCGGCGAGGAACTCCTTGGCGGCGGCGCCAAAACGATCGTCGTCGGGGGTGGCGCCGTGTGGACTCACGTGAACGCGGACGACCTCGGTGCGTGCCACCTGAGCGATGCGGAGAACGAGCGGTGGACCTCCCTCGTAGCCCTGCGAGCTGGCGATGACGATGAAGATGAAGACGAAAAGAGTCCGCGGTGGAGGACGCGGGGGGGACCCGCGTTGGGCGGGAAGGTGGTCAAGCGACCAGCGACCAGCAACCAGCGACGGCAGAAAGGAGTGGTGCGATGACGATGACGATGAGGATGACCTTGTCGAAACCGAATCACGAGTGGATTGCGCGCTTGTCCACGGCGAGCGCTGCCTCGCGGACCACCTCGGACAGCGTCGGGTGGGCGTGGCAGGTCCGGGCGAGGTCCTCGGCCGACGCGTGGAACTCCATGGCGACCGCCGCCTCGGCGATCAGCTCCGACACCCGCGGACCCACCATGTGCACGCCGAGGATCTCGTCGGTCTCCTGGTGTGCCAGGATCTTGACCAGTCCCTCGAGCAGGCCGAGGCTCTTGGCTCGGCCGTTCGCGCGGAACATGAACCGGCCGGCCGAAAACGGAATCCCCGCGGCCTTGAGCTCGGCTTCGGTCTTGCCGACCATGGCCAGCTCCGGCTCGGTGTAGACGACGTTTGGGATCGTGTCGTAGTTCACGTGCCCCGGCTTGCCCGCCAGGATCTCCGCGAGGGCGATGCCCTCGTCCTCCGCCTTGTGGGCCAGCATCGGACCGTGGATGAGGTCACCGATGGCGTAGGTACCGTCGACGTTTGTCCTGAAACCCTTGTCGACCTGGATCCGGCCCTGGTCGTCGAGGGCGACACCGATCGACTCGAGGCCGCTGTTCTCGGTGTTGGCCCGGCGGCCGACCGCCACCAGGACCTTGTCGCAGGTCACCTGTTCTGCGGCGCCGTCCTTGTCCTCGATCGTCACCTTGACGGTCTTGGTCAGCACCTTGGCACCGGTGACCTTGCTCTCCAGTCGGAACTCGAGTCCCTGCTCGGTTAGCGCGCGTTTTAACGAGTTCGACATCTGCTTGTCGGCAAACGGGGCGATGGCGGGCAACATCTCGACGACCGTGACCTCGGCGCCGAGCCGGCTCCAAACGCTCCCCAGCTCGAGGCCGACCGCACCGGCGCCGATGACGATCAGCCGCTTCGGGACCGACGCGAACGAGAGTGCCTCGGTAGAGGACACCACCTTGGAGCCGTCGAACTGGAGAAACGGAAGCTCGACGGCCTCGGAACCCATGGCGAGGCAGATCGCCTCTGCCTCGAGCTCGGTCTCCTTGTCGCCGTGAACGGTGACGCGGCCGGGCGCGGTCACGACCCCCCTGCCGGCAAATACGTCGACCTTGTTCTTCTTCATCAGCAGGGCGACGCCGTCCACCAGCTCCTGGACGATGTGACCCTTGCGGGCCATCATGCGTTCGAGGTCGAGCTTGACCCGGTCGAGCACGATGCCGTGATCCACGAACGACCGCCGCGCTCCGGCAAACAGCTCGCTCGACTCGAGCAGGGTCTTGGACGGAATGCAGCCGACGTTGAGGCAGGTCCCGCCGAGGGTGGTTCGCTTCTCCACGAGCGCGGTCTTGAGCCCGAGTTGGGCGGCACGGATGGCACAGACGTATCCGCCCGGCCCGGCACCGATGATCACCAGGTCGTAGGTCGTCATCAGATCAGATCTCCAGGAGGACCCGTTCGGGGTTTTCGATCACCTCGACGATCCGCTTGAGAAACGTCACCGCCTCGCGCCCATCGATCAGCCGGTGATCGTAGGAGACCGCGAGGTACATCATCGGTCGAATCACGATCTCGTCATCGACCACCACGGGTCGTTTCTTGATGGCGTGCATGCCGAGGATCGCGCTTCCAGGAGGGTTGATGATCGGAGTCGAAAGCATCGAACCGAAGATCCCGCCGTTGGATATCGTGAAGACCGCCCCGGTCAGCTCGCTGAGCTCGAGCATTCGCTCCTGGGCGCGGCGCGCGTAATCGGCGATCTGCTCTTCGATCTCGGCCATGGACAGCTGATCGGCGTTCCGCACAACCGGGACAACCAGGCCGTGATCGGTGCTGACGGCGATACCGATATCGTAGTAGTGGTTGGTCACCACCTGGTCACCGTCGATGTAGCCGTTGACCGCGGGGACCGTCCTGAGAGCGTCGATCGACGCCTTGACGAAGAACGACATGAAGCCGAGCGTGATGCCGTAACGTTCCTTGAAACTCTCCTTGTACTGCGCTCGAAGCGCCATCACCCGACTCATGTCGGCCTCGTTGAAGGTGGTCAGGAGCGCGGCCTGCTGCTGCACCTCCACCAGCCGCTCCGCGATTCGCTGGCGAAGGCGGGACATGGGTTCTCGGGTGTGGCGCTCGGTCACCAGGGGCGCCTCGAGCGGGGCAGCGGGCGAGGGCGCCGATGGTTCAGGCGCGGGAGGTGCGGAGGGTGTCTCGACGTCCTTTCCCGCGTCGTGTGCCGCCTCGAGGTGCCGCTGGACGTCGGCCTTGGTGAGGCGACCGTCCTTCCCGGACGCTTCGATCAGAGACGGATCGAGGTGGTGTTCGAGGACCATTCGCTGGACGGCAGGGGAGAGGCCCTTGACGGTTTCGAGCTTGGCCTCCGTCTGCGGCGCGCCGGCCGGAGGGCTCAGCGGGGGTGCGGCTGGTGGCGGCGGTGACGCCGGCTGAGCCGCGCGCTTCGGGGGAGGCTCGGGCCGGGGTGGCGGCTCACCCACAGGTTCCTCGGATGTCACCGGTCGTGCCTCGGGCGCGACCTCGGTGTCGATCGTCGCCACGACCTGGCCGACCTGCACCGTTTCTCCTTCGGCAACTGCGATGTGGAGTTGGCCACCGACCTCGGCGTTGACCGTCATCGTGATCTTGTCGGTCTCCAGGACCAGCAGCGGCTCCTCGGCCGCCACGACGTCGCCGTCCGCCTTCGACCACTCGGCGAGGAAACCCTCGGTGATCGACTCACCGACCTCTGGAATCGTGACTTCGACCGCCATCTGCTCTCACTCTCCTCATCCGGCTGGCGTCGGCTGCACTCTGGACCGACGATATTACCCTGTCAGCGCCTCGTTGACGAGTCCGGCCTGCTGCTCACGGTGAATTCTCGGCGAGCCTGTTGCCGGACTGGCGCTCGGTTGGCGGCCGACGTAGCGGATCTCGCGGGAGGGCAGTTGTTCCTGGAGAATCGGCAGCATGTAAAACCAGCCACCGCGGTTCTTGGTCTCCTCCTGCACCCACACGACGTGGGTCGCGCTCGAGTACGGTTTGACCACCCGCTGGAACAGAGATTCGTTGAAAGGGTAGAGCTGCTCGACCCGGACGATCGCCACATCGTCGATCTGCTGTTGCACTCGTCCCTCGACCAGGTCGTAGTAGACCTTGCCGCTGCAGAGCAGCAGGCGGCTTGGCTTCTTCGGCGCCGCGGGATCGTCCATGATTTCTTCGAATCCGCCCGAAACGAGCTCATCGACCGGCGACGTCGCGCGCTTGTGCCGCAACAGGCTCTTCGGCGACATGACGACCAGGGGCCGTCGGATGTTGCGCCTGAGCTGGCGACGAAGGGCGTGAAAGTACTGCGCCGGGGTGGTCAGGTTGCACACCTGGATGTTGTCCTCGGCGCACAGCGTCAGGTAGCGCTCGAGGTATGTGCTCGAATGCTCGGGGCCCTGCCCCTCGTAGCCATGGGGCAGCAGCATCACGAGCCCACTACCGCGCTGCCATTTGTCGAGCGCGGCGGTGATGAACTGGTCGATGATCACCTGCGCGCCGTTGGCAAAGTCGCCGAACTGCGCCTCCCACAGCACCAGCATGTTGGGCTCGACCAGCGAGTAGCCGTAGTCGAATCCGAGGACCGCGGCCTCCGACAGCATGCTGTTGTAGACGCAGAACCGGGCCTGCGCGTCGTGAATGTGGTTGAGCGGGACGTAGACCTCCTGGGTCTTGGTGTCGAACCACGCCGCGTGCCGCTGGGAAAAGGTGCCGCGGATCGAGTCCTGACCGCTCAGGCGGACCGGGATGCCCTCGTGGAGAAGGCTGCCGAATGCCAATGACTCGGCGAGTCCCCAGTCGACGACCGTTCGCTCTTCGATCGCCTGGAGTTGGCCCGGGAGCCGACGTCCCACCTTGCGGTTGAGGTGGAAGCCGTCCGGGACCGTGGTCAGGGCCCGGGCCACCTCGGCGAGGGTGGTATGCTCGACACCGGTCTCTACCGGCTCGTGGGTGTAAGGGTTGTTGAGCCCGGACCACACCCCGCCGAACCCGTGCTCCTCCGGTTGGACCTGGCCGCTCCCCTCCTTGACGCCCCGGAACGCCTCGTACAGGCGATCGGTGAAGTCGTTCGAAAGCTTCGTGCTCTGGTCCAGGCTGAGCAGCTGCTCGTCCTCGATTCTGAGTTGATACAACTCTCGCACCGGCGGGTGGGTTTCGATCTTCTGATACATCAGGGGCTGTGTGAACGCGGGCTCGTCGCCCTCGTTGTGGCCGTGCTTCCGGTAGCAGAGCATGTCGACCACCACATCGCGGCCGAACTTCTGGCGGTACCGCAGCGCGAGGTCGATCACGTAGCACACGGCCTCCGGGTGGTCACCGTTGACGTGGAAGATCGGAGCCTCGACGAGCTTGGCCACGTCGGTGGGATACCGGGACGAACGGGCCTCACCGGGGAGCGTCGTGAAACCGATCTGATTGTTGACGATGATGTGGACGGTGCCCCCCGTCCGATACCCCTTGAGCTGCGACAGGTTGAAGGTCTCCGCCACCAGCCCCTGCCCGGCGAAGGCGGCATCGCCGTGGATCAGGAGCGGGAGAACCTTCGTACGGAGCACAGTGTCGCCACGGCGCCGCTGTTTGGCACGGGATCGGCCCACCACGACCGGATCAACGGCTTCGAGGTGGCTCGGGTTGGCGGTGAGACTGAGGTGGATCTGACGGCCCGACAGCGTCTCGTAGTCGGAGGTGTAGCCTCGGTGGTACTTGACGTCGCCGTCCCCGCCCGCCGGGTCGGAAGCGATGTCGTCCTCGAACTCGTGGAAGATCATCTGGTAGGGCTTGCGGAGGATGTTGGCGAGCACGTTGAGTCGTCCGCGGTGCGCCATCCCCATCACGACCTCTTCGGCTCCAGATTCGGCCGCTGTCTCTAGGAACTGGTGCAGCGCGGGAATCAGTGACTCCGCCCCCTCCAACGAGAACCGCTTCTGTCCCTGGTACCTGCTGTGGGTGAACGTCTCGAAGAGTTCGGCGTCGATGAGCTGCTTGAGAATCTCGATCTTGCGCTCGGGCGGGAAGGGGGGCCGGTTGCGGATCGGTTCCATCTCCTGTTGCAGCCAGCGACGGATGACCCGGTCCTGGATGTGGAGGTACTCCGCGCCGACCTGACGGCAGTAGGTGTCACGCAGGACCTCGATGATCTCGCGCAGGGCGATCCGCTGCGGGCCACCCAGATGCCCCGTGTCGAACACCTGCTCGAGGTGCTCCTCTTCGATGCCGTGGGCTGCGAGTTCGAGGTCGGGGTGGGTCGCGGGGTCGCCGCCGAGCGGATTCACCTGGGCGATGAAATGGCCGACGCTGCGATAGGCGAAGATGAGGCTCGCGACTCGAGACTGGACATTGGCACGCTCAGCGGCCACGCAGTCCCGCGGGCACATCGCGAGATCGAAACCGGTGAAGAAGAGCCGCCACTCCTCGGACACGGAGGAGGGGTCGTGCTGCCAGCGGTCGTACATCGCATCGACGTACTCGGAGCTCGACAGAACGGACAGAACGGGCGGCGCCGGTCGGGACGAGGGTTCAGTGGCCACAGTCTTGCAGCTCCTTGGGTCGTGCGTCGCCATCGGGGTCGCGGTTCCGTAGACTCCGGCGTCCCCGAGGTCTCAGCACTCTCGAGCCGGATCGGGCAACGCTCGAACCCGGTGTCTCGAGGCTGTTTGAGAACAACGTCTCCATCTGATACAGCATTTCCGAACAAAAATCATATCTCACCGGCCGCCCGGCGGGCAGATCGGGCACGTTTCTTGAATCTCACTTATATGCAACGGCGGGATTGTGGCTTACAATCCTGGCGGATTTGTTGCTGGGAATGGGAACTGATTCATGACACGATCGAAAAAACCGACCGTCATCAACCCGGCGAACATCCACGAGGCCGACCTCATCGTCGGAATACCGTCGTACAACGAGGCGGACACGATCGCGGTGCCCACGGACACGGCGGCCCGCGGGCTGACCGAGTTTTTCCCGAACGCCCGGTCGGTGATCGTCAACGTCGACAACAACTCACCGGATGGCACCCGGGACGCCTTCCTGGACACCCCGACCAATGTGCCGAAGGTGTACATCTCCACGCCCGACGGGATGCGGGGCAAGGGCAACAACTTCCGCAACCTCTTCAAGGCGGCGGTAGAGCTCAACGCAAAGGCGGTGGCGGTGGTGGATGCCGACCTCCAGAGCATCACCCCGCAGTGGATCCAGTATTTGCTCGAACCCCTCCTGGGGCGATACGACTACGTGACGCCCATCTACCTCCGCCACAAGTACGACGGCACCATCACCAATCACATCGCGTACCCGATGATTCGCACTCTCGGTGGGATCCGGGTGCGGCAGCCGATCGGCGGCGACTTCGGCTTTTCTGGCCGGCTCGCCAGGGCATTCCTGGCGGAGAAGCTGTGGACTGACAGAATCGCCCATTTCGGCATCGACATCTGGATGACGACCATCGCGGTGGCCCGTCAGTTCAACGTATGCCAGGCGTTTCTCGGGACGCCGAAGATCCATCGACCCAAGGACCCTGCCGCCGATCTCGCCCCGATGTTCAAGGAGGTCGTGTCCACGCTGTTCGACCTGATCGTCGAGTTCGAGTATCTGTGGAAATACATCGGCGTGAGTCGACCGAGCACGATCTTCGGATTCGGGCTCGGCGCCGACGAACAGCCGCCGGAGGTCAACGTCGACATCGAGGCGTTGTTCAACAGCTTCCGTACGGGGTACGAGACCCACCTGCACTCGTGGCAGAGCGTGATCCCGCCAGCCGAATTCAACCAGGTCATTCGACTCGCGGCAATCGGGAAGCCGGATGGGTTCGTGTACCCTTCGAGCCCTTGGGCGCGCATCGTTTTCAGCTTCGCGGTCGCCTACAAGAACGCGACCGAGAAGGAACGAGAGCGGCTGATGGACGCTCTGATCCCGTTCTACCACTCGCGGGTCTTGAGCTTCGTCAACGAGACCAAGAGTTACAGCGCCCGCGAGGCGGAAGAGTACCTCGAGAATATCCAGCGCATATTCGAGGGTGAGAAGTACTATCTCATTGAGCGTTGGGACCGGGCGAAGAGCAACAACGGAAGGCTCTTCAACTGAGGCGGGACCCATTCGGCGGCAGCGCCGTTAGCGCTGCACGCGCTCGGCCTGGCGGCTTCGCGCTGCCTCGAGGCCGCCGACAACTGGGCAAGGACGTCCCCGGGTGTCAGGTGGTCAAAGCGAATCGCAAGCTGAGGACAGCGCGTCGAGCGGGCGTGCCGGGTATTACGTTTCGAGGACATCCACGGTGGGGAATACGGCTTTTCCTCGAGGTCTCGAAACGCCAATACCGGGCTCCCGCGGGGAGCGCGTGGGGGAGAGGGCGCGTTGACGGTGCGAGTGCGTCGCGATACGGGGCCGGGTCGGGCGGGGTCGATGACGATGACGGTCCGGGAGGGCGGACGCCCTCACCCCCTCATCCCCTGGCTGGGCGGGGGAAGGGCGTGAAACCTCTGCCACACCTCGGGTGCGATCTGGCGCGCATCGGCGGCGATCGCCTCCACGTCGAGGGTCGTGTGCCGGAAATCCTCGAGCACGACCTGACCTCTGGCGATGGTGTGTCGCACCGGCGCCTCGGCGGCTCCGTACACGAGATGGTGAAACAGGTTGTCGCCATCGAGCGGCGTCGGGGGTGAGTGGTCGATCACCGCGATGTCGGCCGGCGCGTCCACTCCGAGCTCGCCGAACGTCTCCCCGTCAAAGAACCTGGCTGCGACCGCCGCATTGTTGGACAGCAGCAGAGGGTGCACCTCGAACCCCACCCTGGCATCCCGTAGCCCCGAGCGGTGCGCCAGGAACGCGGCCCGGAGCGAGCGCAGCATCGACGACGACATGCCGTCGGTCCCGAGCCCGACCAGGCATCCGAGCCGGGCAGCCTCGACGACGTTGAGCCGTCCCACACCGTTGTTGGCGTTGGATTCGGGGTTGTGGATCACGACGGCGCCTGCGCCCGCGATGCGCTCGAACTGGTCGCCCGCCAGATGGACACAGTGAGCCAACAGTGTTGTGTCGTCGAGCAGCCCGAAGCGCTCGAGGCGCTCGATAGGTCCGGCGCCGTAGGCCGCCTTCGAGACGCGGATGTCGAGCAGGTCCTCGGCGACGTGGATGTGACATCCGACACCTTCTGGCCGCCTGCTCGCAATCTCGTTCAGGGTCTCGTCGCTGACCGTGAAGCTCGCGTGCAGACCGATTGTCCCTCGAATCCTGGGGTGCTCGCGCTGGCTCGCGCAGAACTCGAGGTTCTCTTCGATGCCGCTGGCAGCCTCGGAGTGTCCGTTGCGATCGCTGGTCTCGTAGCACAGGACGGCCGAAAGGCCGGCCTCTTCCACTACCGCGGCGATGGTTTCGAGACTGCCGCGCAGGCACGACGGTGACGCGTGGTGATCGAACACAGTCGTGCATCCCCAGCGGATGCAGTCGGCCGCCGTCAACCGCGCCGAGATTTTCACCGCGTCGGGAGTGAGCGCGCGGTCGAGCCGCCACCAGAGTCCCTCGAGGACCTCGGCAAATCCTTTGAGCTCGACTCCTGGGTCCAGCCCGCGCGCCAGCGTGGAGTAGAAGTGATGGTGGAGGTTCACCATACCGGGCATGATGAGTCCGCCGCGGGCGTCGAGAGTGTGGGCGTCGCGAAATCGCTCGCGGAGCTCGGTCGCGCTGCCCAGCGCGACGATGCGGTCCTCACGCCATGCCACCGCACCATCGGGGATGACTCGCGAACGCGCACCGCCGGTGACCACGGCGCCATTGCCGAGAATGGTGATCTCGCTCATGACAGCCCACGCTTGATGAACGAACCCGTACCGCCGGGTGCGAAGAATTCGGTGCCGTCGGGCCGACGCTGATACACGCAGATCCCACGCAGATAAGTGGCGCGGACGCGTCCGGTGAGCCGCGCTCCCTCCAGCGGCGTGTAGCGGTTGAGGTTGTGCAGGTTGCGGGCGCGCACCGTCCAGGTCTCGTGGTCGTCGAGGACGACGAAATCAGCATCGAAACCTCGAGCGATCGCGCCCTTGCGGTGATCGATCCCGAAGAAGCGGGCCGGCTCTGACGCCGTGATCTGCATGAGACGCTCGAGCGAAATCCTGCCCCTGCGCACGCCCTCGGAGAACAGGTACGGCACCATCAACTCGACTCCCGGGATGCCGCCGTAGTCGGTCCAGATCGAGCCGGTGGTTTTCTCCTCTGGCCACTGCCCCGGGGCGTGGTCGGTGGTCACGAAGCTGAGCTCGCGGGACGCGATTCCCTGCCAGAGACGGTCGCGGTCCTGCTCGGACTTGACCACCGGGGCGGTCTTGAGCAGGCTCCCGAGGCGCTGAAGATCGGCCACCGTGAACTCGAGGAAATGCGGACAGGTTTCCGCCGACACGGGCAGCCCCTCGAGGCGGGCGGCACTGACCAGGTCCACGGCCTCGCCCGCCGCGAGGTGGACGATGTGGATTCGAGCACCCGCGGCGCGGGCGGCCTCGATGATTTGTGCCACAGCGGCAACCTCGGCGGCTACCGGCCGCGAGGCGGCGTAGTCGGTGGTCCTTCCAGCGCCGCGCTTCCGGATGCGATCGGTGAGGCTCCTCACAGTGGTTGCGTCCTCCGCATGGACGCCGACCGGGATTCCAAGCCTCCTGGTCTGTGCGAGGAGACGCGCGATCTGGTCGAGATCGAGCTCCGGGAAGGACTTCATGCCCGACAGCATGTAGATCTTCACCGCGGCCACACCCGCGTCGACCAGTTCGGTCAGACGATCCTGCCAGCCATGCGACGACATGGTGATGCCCGAGGCTCCGCCCCACAGCATGAAGTCGATGTGCGCCTTGCCCCGGATCGCCCGGAGCTTGCTCTCGAGGGCCGCGACATCGGTGACCGGGGGCAGCGACGTGCAGGGCATGTCGACGACGCAGGTCACCCCACCCGCGGCGGCGGCCGCGGTGCCGCTCGCGAAGTCCTCGCGGTGGGTGTAGCCGGGGTCATCGAAGTGCACGTGACCGTCGATCGCCCCCGGCAGCACCAGGGCGCCGCCGAGATTGACCCACTCCTCGTCGCCGACCGCGGTCTCGTGCTCGGGGGGCATCAGGTCCACGAACCTCCCATTCTCGACCACGATCTCGCGCATCGAGGTGGCGTTTTCGCCGGTCGGAATTCGGAGGTTGAGAAATCGTGTTCGCAAGGGACCCTTCCTCGTCAGTGGGTCAATTGTAGCTGGGTTCCCCTGCGCGGGCCGCAGGCCGACGCAGGACGGAACATGGAAGCGGGGGCCAGGACGCAATCCCGGCCACGCTTCAACTTCCTTCGTTACTGGTCTCCGCTGTCGGCAACCAAGGCACGGACTCGGAAAAGCCACGCAGCAGGACCCAGAGCGCCGCGAAGCGGTGCAGCGATACCGTGGTTGCCGCGGTTTTCTTGGCAACCGTCGCCTCCAGCAGCCCGAGGCCGACAGGATCGAGGTCCACGGTGAACGCCTCCGTGGCGTAGTGGAGACGTCCGTCGAGCGTGAGCTCGTGCAGGACGCCGTCGAACCGACCACGAATCGTCCACACGTCGGCGGTGCGCTCCACCATGAAGGCGTTGTGGGTCTCGGTCTCGAACTCCTCCGATTCGAGATAGATGCGGGGCTTGTCGCGATACGGGCTGCCCGACGTGGGGCAGAAGGTCGTGCAGTTGCCGCACTCGTTGCACAGATCTGCCAGGAGTGCGACCTGGAGCCGCTGCGCGATCGGGAACGGTTCGGTCGACTCCACGCCGACCGCAGAACCACGTGCAATCAGAACGGGAAGCTGCTCCGGGAGGACTCCCGTGTGGAAGGTGAAGATCGCACGGTTGGGGCACACCCACTCGCAGGTCGAGCACATCAGGTCGCAGTCCAGACAGCGGTCGGCTTCGGCAATTGCATTGTCGCGCGTCAGAGTCTGTACGACCTCCGCGAAGTCGCTCCGATCGGACGCGGGGATGTGGGGTGTCGCACCCCGAAACCGGCGGTTGGAACGGCGCCTGAGGAGGTCCTTTCGATCGAGTTCCGGCGTGGTCGGCCCGGCCGAGGGCGGGACGTCTCCCGAGATCCGAGCGACGATGGCCGACGCGATGGTGCGTCCGTCGCCGGCCGCGTCGACGATCGACGCGGGACCGTCGCCGATGATGTCACCGCCGGCGAACACCTTGGGTATGGAGGTCTCGAGCGAGGCTGGATCGACCTCGAGGTAGCCGGCCTCGTTGACCGAGGGCGGCTCGTCGCCGAATAGACCGAGATCGGGTCGCTGGCCGATCGCCACGATCACAAGGCCGGCCGGCAGGTCGAACTCGGAGCCGACAATCTCCACCGGCCGACGCCGTCCCGACGCGTCCGGGTCGCCGAGGCGCGTCCTGAGACATCGCAGGGAGATCGGCCCCGACTCGCCGGTGGCGACCTCGATCGGCATCACCAGTTCCCGGACCTGGAGGCCCTCCTCGAGGAGGCCCTGCAGCTCCTCCTTGTGGGCCGGCATCTCGTCGATCGACCGACGGTAGAGCACCGTCACCTCGGCCGCGCCCAGCCGGTGCGCCGTGCGGGCACAGTCCATCGCGGCGTCGCCTCCCCCTATGACGAGAACTGCGCCCTCGATGCCCTCGACCGCCCCGGCCCGGGCCGCGCGCAGGAAGTCGAGTCCGTCCCGGACTCCCGCGTTGTCCTCTCCGGGAATGCCGAGCCGCGCACCTCGGCGGGCGCCGACCGCCACCACGATGTACTCGAAGCCCTGATCTCGCAGTTCCTGCAAGGTCAGATCGGCTCCGACTCGGACACCGGTTCGGACGTCGACCCCGAGCGCCGCGACGCGCTCGAGGTCCTGGTCGATCGCCGCCGCCGAGGCTCGATAGCCGGGGATGGTCCCGGAGACCATGCCTCCGGTGGCCGGTCGCGCCTCGAACACGGTGACCGGGACGCCGGCCCGAGCGAGGAACACGGCCGCCGAGAGGCCGCACGGTCCGCCGCCGATGATCGCCACCCTGACGGTCGCCCGTTCCGGTGTCACCGATGGGGTCGGGGCGGGTTCGTGCTCCATGACGTACCGCTTGATCTCGCGAATCGCCAGCGGGTCGTCCATGTGGGTGCGAAGGCAGGGCTGTTCACAGGGGTGATGACACGCGCGGCCGAGGATCGCGGCCACCGGGTTGTCGCTCCGAATGACCGCTGCCGACTCCACGAGGCGGCCGGACCGCGCCAACCGCATGTACTGCGGGACCTGCTGCGCGACGGCACACGCGTCGGTGCATGGGGCCTCGATGCAGTCGAACGGACCGAGCTCACGCGCGGTCTTGGTGCGGGAGCGGTCGAACCGGTCCCTGGCGAGGTCGCGGTCGCCAAGAACGCAATCGGCGTATCGCGCGAGGTTGGCTCGGATCGCGTCGCGGAGGGTGTTAACCGCGGGGTCCCGGCGCGCGGC
Source organism: Candidatus Sulfomarinibacteraceae bacterium (assembly GCA_041552055.1). Taxonomy (GTDB): domain Bacteria; phylum Acidobacteriota; class Thermoanaerobaculia; order Thermoanaerobaculales; family Sulfomarinibacteraceae; genus JBFELO01. The sequence continues at coordinate 14,269 of JBFELO010000071.1, forward strand.
GGTCGTCATGGCGAGCTCGTCGAGATCGGTGGCGCCGACTCCGTCCATCGCGCCGCCGATGTTGTCCAGGTACTGCACCAGCCGGAGGTAGCCGCCCGGGCGCAGCAGGTCGGAGCAGCTGGTCACCGGGCGCAGACCCGCCGCCAGCAGGTCGACGACGTTGAACGCGTCCGCGCCGCCGGCGAACGAGACCGACAACTCGTTGTCAATCGCGTCGACCAGTTGCGACGCCAGCCGAACGACCAGCGCGTGGAGCGGCCTGCCCGAGAGGTACATCCGATGCTGGTCGGGGCTGAACGCCGAACGATGATTGACGACCTCCAGCGTGTTGGCGAGCTTGGCCCCGAATCGGAGGCGGCAGTCCCGTGCCACGGTGCGAAGGTCCTCGATCAACGACACGGCGGAGTCGAACTCGAGGTCGTGTTCGAACGCTTCGTCCGGAACGATGATGTCGCGATACCCGAGAGCATCATGGAGGATGCGCCTGACCGCGTCGCCACCCAGGAGGGTCGGGTTGAACTTGATTGACGTGTGCAGGCCCCACTCCTCCATGAGCAGGCGGGCCATGCTGCCGATCTCATCGGGCGGGCACCCGTGCATCGTCGACAGCGTGACGTTGTCGACGAAGGACGGGGAGAGGTCGATGTCACTCAGTTCCGGGACGCGCCCCCCGAGACCCTCGACCAGCCGCTGCAATCGGTTGCCGGGCGTGATCATCGTGGCGAGGAAATTTCGCATGTTCGGCTGGCGGATCCCGTCGAGGTCGTAGCCGACGCTGAGGTTGAAGATCACCCCCGGGCGGTCGCCGGGGAACCCGAGGCGGCGGTGCAGTGCGTGGATGAGAACCCAGGCGAGTAAGTACTGATCTATAGACTGTTCGAGGGTCAGCTCCTGCGACCACTCGACGTTGTAGCCCTCGTCCTGCATGTCGATGCACGGCTTCGGGATGTCGAGACGATCGATCGTCTGCACGGTCTTGAGCTCGATGACGCGCGCGCCGCACAACCACGCGACGACGATGTTGGGGGCGAGTTGTGTGTGGGGCCCGGCGGCGACGCCCACCGGTGTGTCGAGCGGGTGTCCGAACATGGTGGTCCTGAACCGGTCGGAGGGTGACGGTTCGAAGATCAGCTCCCGTGGGACGCCGCAGACTGACCCGTTCGCCTCGAGCTCGTCGAAGATCCACGAGGCGACCCGGTCCGGAGAGAGGGGCCGAAATCGATCCGACATGAGCGTGAGCGGAGCATAGCACCGCCGGCCTGGTGTATCCTGCGCGAGATCCGCCGGGTGAGGAGACCCACGACCGTGGAGTCGATCGATCCAGCCGAGTGTGCCTCCAAGATCGGAGCAGCCGCGAACATCGTGGCGCTCACCGGGGCCGGTATCTCGACCTCTGCCGGAGTCCCCGACTTTCGCGGGCCGGAAGGGTTGTACGAAACCGGCGGCTACGACTTCGAGGCCACGTTCACGGCTGGCGGCTTCCTGCGCGAGCCGAGTGCCTTCTATCGATTCACGCGGGACGCCCTCGATCTGGTGCGCGGGGTTCGGCCCACCTTCACCCACGGCTTTCTCGCAGAGCTCGAGCGGCGCGGTGACCTGCACACCGTGGTGACGCAGAACGTCGACCCGCTGCACCAGCAGGCCGGATCGCGAAACGTGATTCCGGTCCACGGCGGGTACTGGACGAGCCACTGCCTGTGCTGCGGTGGTGAAGTCGGGTTCGAGGTTCTCGAGGTGATGTTGGAGGAGGTGGAGGTGCCGCGGTGCGGCTGCGGCGGACTGATCAAGCCCGACGTGGTGCTGTTCGGAGATCCGGTGAAAGGGATGGAAGAGGCGATCGCGGCGGTGGCCGGATCCGACCTGCTGCTCGTGCTGGGGTCCTCCCTCGCCGTCCACCCCGCAGCGATGCTGCCGGAGTGCGCCGGCGGCGAGGTGGTGGTGGTCAACTTGGGGCCGGTCGCACTCTCGCCCGCGCCGAATCGGTTCTTCGCCGACGCCGATCTCGACACGTTCTTCCGCGAGGTCGCCGGCCATCTCTTCGTCGACTGAGACCAGGTCCCCCTCCCGCCCGGAACAAGGATCAGGGAACAGGGAACAGCGGTCCGGGCGGTTCAAATCCCCAGGGCCTCAAGACCTCCTCAGAAGGGTGGGCGTTTCAGCGACCAGCAACGTAGGTGAAGAGATTTCCTCAAGTGTCAGATAGTCGATGCGGATGGAGGGCCGATGACAGCGCCTCGTGCGGGAGTGCCGCCCTCTTGCCTTCTGCGGGGTGCCGGGTACAGGATTTCGAGGTCCACGATCTTCGGGGGATCGTGTGGCAACGGGCCCTCGAAATTCTGTACCGGGCTCCCACGGGGAGCGCCACGGGGAGATGGCACGCCGAAGCGGCGTTGTTCTGGCCGGACGAGGGGCCGCACGACCAACATTGTCAAAGGGGACTCCCGCGGGGAGCGCGTCGGGAAAGGACGCGCCGAATTCTCCGGTTAACGGCTACAAACAGGACGACGACGAAGACGAGGACGTCGGCTACGTCCGACGTGATTTCGGGACCAGCCCGCGCGCGGCAGGTGAATCGGTCATCGGCAGGCTCGTGCGCCGGACACCATCAAAGGCGTGCAACGCACCGGCGACCGCTGCGGCGGTGGGGACCATGCCGATCTCGCCGACCCCCTTGGAGCCGTAGCCGCCCACCCGGTCCGGGACCTCGATCAGGATGACGTCGACCGGAGGGGTCGACGCCGCCGAGAGTATGCCGAGATCCGCGAGCCGGAGCGAGTGCGGTACGCCGGCCGAGCACGGGAAGTCCTCCGACAGGGCGTAGCCGAGCCCCATGTGTACCGAACCCTCGATCTGGCCGGTGCACAGGAGCGGATTGATCGCGCAGCCGACGTCGTGAGCGGCGACGACCCGCTCGATGAGTCCGTCGTCGTCGAGCAGCACCACCTGGGTGGCGTAGCCGAAGGTGAGGTGGGTGACGGGATCGGGGGCGTCGCTGCCGGGCGCCACGGTGAAGTCGCAGATGTACTCGCCGTGGAACTCCCGACTCTCGAGCTGTTCGAGGTGGTGATCCTCGAGGGCCGCGGCCAACTTTTCGGCCGCGATTCTCGCCGCGACCGAACCGAGCGCGGTGGCCCTTGACGCCGTGGTCATGCCGCACTCCACGGACGGGTCGCTGACCGTGATGACATCCATCGTCTCCGGGTCGAGACCGGTCTCGTGGGCGACCACCTGACGCAGGATCGTGTGCAATCCCTGGCCCATCTCGGTGTAGCCGGTGCGGATCTCGAGCCGTTCGCCCGACAGGACGCGCACCAGAACTCGTCCGATGTCGGCCATCCCGTTGCCGATGCCGGTGTTCTTGATGCCGCACGCGATGCCCGCGTGCCGCGCGCCCTTATACCGGTCACGCACCGCCTCCAGGGTCTGTCGGATGCCGCAGCTTTCGTCCATGCGCTGGCCGGTCGTGAAGTAGTCGCCGGGTTCGAGGATGTTGCGGTCCCGAATGTCGTAGCCGTCGATGCCGACCCGTTCTGCGATCGTGTCCAGAATCCCCTCGATCGCGAACGCGGTCTGGGGCACCCCGAAACCTCGCATCGCGCCGCACGGCGGGTTGTTGGTGTACACGGTCGAGGAATCGACGTCCACGTTGGGTACGCGGTACGGTCCGCAGCAGTGACCGGCGGCCCGCTCGAGCACCTTGGTGCCGACCGATGCGTACGCGCCGGTGTCGCCCATGATGCGCACTCGGGCGGCGGTGAGCCTCCCATCGGCGTCGGCGCCGACCGTGTAGTGGAGGGACAGCGGATGCCGCTTGGGATGCATCCGGATCGACTGCGTGCGCGTGAGCACCAGCCGCACCGGCTGCTCGCAGAGCCGGGCCGCGAGCGCCGCGTGAGCCTGAATCGAAAGGTCTTCCTTGCCGCCGAAGGCACCGCCGTTGGTCACCAGTTCCACGAGCACGGCGTCGGGGTTCATTGCGAGAACCGACGCGATCTGGCGCTGGTCGTCGTGAACGCCTTGACCCTGCGAGTAGACGGTCAGGCCGTCGTTGGACGGTACCGCCAGGCACGCCTCGGGCTCGAGGAACGCATGCTCGATCCGCTGGGTCGTGAAGCGTTGTTCCACGACGTGAGCCGAGCCGGCAAGGGCGCTCTCGACGTCGCCCCGGGCGTAGAAGCACCTCTCCAGCAGGTTGCCGCCGTCGTGGATCGAGGGGGCGTTTTCATCGAGTGCAGCTGCGGGGTCGGTCACCGGCTCGAGTACCCGATACTCGACGACGACCTCCAGCGCCGCACGGCGGGCTCGATACTGTTGGTCGGCCACCACCACGGCCAGCACGTCGCCGACGCAGCGGGTCGTCTCGCCGACCGCCACCATGATTGGCCAGTCCGGCACGATCAGGCCGACGTGACGCTGGCCGGGAATGTGGTCGGCGGTGAACACCCGGACGACACCTGGCATCCCTTCGGCAGATGCGGTGTCGAGCCGCAGCACGGTCGCGCGCGGATGGGCGCTGAGGACCACCGCGGCGTGCAGCATTCCTTCGACCCGGAGATCCGCGACGTAGGGCTTGTCTCCGAGGGCGTGCTCGAGACCCCGATAGCGAGTGCTGGGCGCACCGATCCCGCAGTGACCGGCAGAGTCCGCAGACCGTGGTGCGCGCGATTCACCGGCCGCCTGAATGGCGTCGACCATGCGCGTCCAGCCGGTGCACCTGCATAGGTGTCCAGCCAGTGCGCGCTCGACCCGCTTCCGATCGTTGGTCAGCCCTTTCTCAAGGAGATGTGCCGAGCGTGTCACGACGCCGGGGGTGCAGAAGCCACACTGAACGGCGCCCTGCTGAACGAACGCGCGGCCGAGCACCCGGCGTTGCGCCTCTGGCAGGCCCTCCAGCGTGGTCACGGTGCGGCCGTCCACCTGGGATGGCGCCAGTAGACACGAGAGTGCGGGACGGCCGTCGAGCAGGACCGTGCAGCAGCCACACACACCTTCGGGGGCACAGCCGTCCTTGACGGTGGTGATGCCGCACGACTCCCGCAGCACCTCGAGCAGGTGCATTCCGTCGTCGTAGTCGACGGTGATGCCGGTGCCGTTCAGGCGGAAGCTCACGACGGGCATGGTGCAGGGTCCCGCACCATGATAATGCCAGATTCAAGATGCCAGATGCCGGAAGCCGGATGCCGATGCCAAATTGCCAGCCCGCGCAGATCCTAGATGTGAATCGGTTCTTCGTCTCCATCTTCATCTTCGCCCTCGTCTTCATCGTCATCGACCCTCGAGGCGCTGTCGCTAGCCTGCACTTCGCATCGACTGTCTGACACCCCACGCGCCTTCTCCCCGACGCGCTCCCCGCGGGAGCCCGGCATGACGTTTCGAGGTCTCAAGACAACGCGATCTCCCCAACCTTACCCAACCTCAAAACGTCATGCCCGGCACGCCCGCACGAGGCGCAGTCATCGGTCTGCTATTCGCGTCGACAGCCTGACACCAGAGGCTCTCTCCGCACCACCGTCGCTCTTCGCAGGTTGCTCGACCGCCCAGCCGCATGCCTGCACACAATTACCCCTCCCACCCGCGCCGCTCGGGTGGGAGGGGGATCTTGAATCTCGAATCTCGAATCTTGTATCCGGGAGGGCGGGGGTCATCCCCCGTGGACTGCGATTGCCCCGTTCACCGTCTCCAACTCGACCGTAGTACCGCCGCCGCCGATCGTGCCGCTCATGCTCGCGCCGACGTACTTGCCCTTGCGGACCTCGAAACCGAGATCGTTGCTGAGCCTGCCGTTGACGGTCTCTGCGCTGACGTGCGCATTCGTGCCCGGAGCAAGGTGCAGGTCGATCGTGCCGTTGACCGCGGCCAGGGAGACGGAGTCACCGAGGTGAGAGCCCGCAGAGCACTCGATCGACCCGTTCACCGACTCGAGTTCGATGGCACCGGCAACGTCATGGATCACCATCGCGCCATTGACGCAGTCGGCCTCGACGCCCCCCTGGACTCCGCGAACGGTGAGGTCGCCGTTCACCAGGTCGACGCCTTCGATTCTGGCCTGGCGCGGAACCATCAACGTGTACTCGACCGACCGGTGGCCGTGGTCACTCGTGCGTTGGTAGTCGGTCTCGATGCGAACGGAGTCGCTGCTCGCAGTGACATCGATCTCCAGCTTCGCGAGGAGTTCGGGGCTGCTCGCCCTCTTCACCGCCTGCACCTGCACCTCGTCCCGATCCCAAACATCGATCGACACGTCGCCGTTGATGTTTTCGAGGCTCACGGCCGCGTTGCTCGAGACGGAGTAGGTCTGATCGAAGTACTCCTGGTAGGGCTGATCGGCCGCGGCCAGTGCCGCGCCCAATACGATGATGAATGCCGCCGACAGGGAAACTCTCTTCAACATGGTTCTCTCCTTTGTGTGGTTGTCGTTCTTAGGAACCCGCCGCGAGCATCTCACGGCAGCAGGAACGGTTCTGTGGCTCATCGTTCTATGAGATGGTCTGCGACGGCGTTTGGTTGAAACCGATGTCGGAAGCCGGGATAACGGATCAGGGAGCAAGTGGCAGGGAGCGCCCCCGCCGGTCCAGAGGGGATACCGCAGATGACACGAATGAAGATAGATCCCCCGCCCTCCCGAGCCAACCACAGAGGCACAGAGATACAGAGATGGAGTGGGATGCACTGGCGTGGGCGGCCTGTGGCCGCCAGACCGCTGGAAGCGACCTCGGGTCATCGACGAGCGAGCTCTTCTCAGACCCTCGCCGCTTCCAGCGGCCACTGCACACAGTGGCGGCAGTGCATTCCACTTCTCTCTCAGCAGGGGGGGTAGGTGTGGATCTGCGTCTCTCTGCGTTATCTGCGGTTTGCCGTCTCTGCGTTCATGTGTTCTCATCTGTGTGAGATGTGGGCTCTCGGGCGGGTGGGCGGTGTTCCTTGCTCCCTGCTCCTTGCTCCGGGCGGGCGGGATGAATCTTGCATCTGACATCCGAGATCCGAGATCCGAGATCCGAATGTGCTGGTGGCCACAGGAAACCGACGTCTGCTCAGTGCAGATGACGTCACGCTGACTTATTTCGAACTTGAACGATCTCGGCGGCGATCGAGATCGCAATCTCCTCCGGTGTGTGGCTGCCGATCGAGATGCCGACCGGTGCCGACACCCGTTCAAGATCTTCTGGCGGCACGTCCTCGTGTCGGAACCTCGCGAACATCTGGCTGACCTTGGCCGCGCTGCCCAACAGGCCGAGATAACGGTACGGCGCGCCCAGCAGCTGGCGGAGGACCAGAGCATCGTTTTCGTGGCCGTAGGTCATGACGACCACCCACGAACGCTCCCCATCGGAAATGTGTTCGACAATTTCGTGGTAATCGATCACGCGCGTTTCGTGGGCAAACGAGTTGGCCATCATGGTGGGAAGCTCGGGTCGGTCGTCGAGCACGACGATCCGAAACGGCAGGGTCGCCATCACGCGAGAAAGGGCGAGCGCGACGTGGCCGCCGCCGACGATGTACAGGGTGTCGAGGCGGCCGACCGGGGCAGCGTAGGCCCATTCACCGGCGTGGCTGACGAACCTCACGCGCTCCACGACGCCGGGCTCGAACGTCAGTCCGTGGTTGGACAGATGGAGCGTACCGGTGCCGTCAGACTCGAGCGTCGTCGTGATCGCGTGTACGGAAGGGACGTCGTCATCGACGAGCGGCACCAGAGCCAGGGTGTGGTGCCCCGAGCAGAGCGAGCCGGAACGTCTTGGCGTGTGCTCGATCGTGACCAGCTCAGAAGAGCCGTGATGCTTCCTGGCCCGCTCGATGGTCTGATGTTCGGCAATGCCGCCGCCGACCGTACCGACGGCGGCCCGATCTGTGACAACCATGGTCGCCCCGGTGGTCCCGGGCACCGACCCCGTGTGATCTACGACGACGACCAGCACGGTCGGCCGGCCGTCGGAAAGCGAGTGCAGCGCGTGTCGCCAGATGTCGATCATGGGCGAAGAGTCTACCGGAAAAGAGGGTTCACTGGACAAGGCCGAAGAAAAATCGACCGGTGTTGCCCACGGCCCCCCCCCCTCAGTCGACAACCGCCGCCGGAGAGGGGAGGTGCTCCGGGGACGGGTCGCCGGTTCCCGATGCCTACAGCGCCGAGAGAATCTTCTCGGAGGTGAGGGGTGCGGAGAACGGCAGCGGGAGGTTGCGTCGAAACGCCTGCATCGCGCTTCTGATCGCGAAGTAGGCACCGATGCCGTACATCAACGGCGGCTCACCGATCGCCTTGGAGCGGAGCACCGCCCTCGGGTTGTCGGCATCGTCGAGGAACACGACCTCGATCTCCGGTGTCGCGAGCAGATCCGCGACCTTGTACGTGGACAGGGTGTTGCTGATGTTGTGACCGTCGTCGAACAGCAACTCCTCCATGGTCATCCAGCCGATGCCCTGGAGCAGTCCACCTTCGGCCTGACCGCGGTGGATGACCTCGTTGAGGTTGCGGCCGGCATCGTGCACCATGCGTACCCGATCGATCGTCGCGGTCCCGCGCAGGCAGTCCACCGTCGCCTCGACAACCGCCGTTCCGAAAACGTGATGGGCGAACGGCTCGCCCTGCTCCAGCTCGCGGTCGTACCAGATTCCGGGTGTGGCGTAGTGGGCCTGGGCGGACAGGCTGATCCGCTGGCTGTAGGCGTGCCACACCAGCTGGTCCCAGCCGAGATCGGTGGCGCGGTCGTCCAGCAGGATCGCGTCGTCGCGAATCGTGACGCGATCTGCCGAGGTGTCGAGTCGTTGGGCCGCGACCGCGGAAAGCCGATCGAGGATCATGCCGGACGCGATCTCGACCGCCCTGCCGTTCATGTCGGCGCCGCTCGACGCCGCGGTGGGCGACGTGTTGGCGATCCGGTTGGTGTTGGTGGTCTCGATCCGGATCCGTGGGCTCGAGACTCCCAGGGTGTGGGCGGCGATGCCGGCGATCTTGGTGTTGACACCCTGTCCCATCTCGACGGCACCGGTGCTCACGCTGACGCTGCCGTCGGTGTAGACGTGGGCCAGGGCGGCCGCCTGGTTGAGGAAGGTGCTGGTGAACGAGATTCCGAAGCACACGGGCATTGTGGCGACGCCGCGCTTGACGAGGCGATGGTCGCGGTTGAACGACCGGATCTGCCGCTTCAGGTCCGGCAGACGGCAGCGCTGCTCAGCCTCGGAATACGACCGGCGGGCCTGGCTGCCGGCGACACGCATGCCGTAGGGGAGGACATCCCCTTCGGACAACAGATTGGCGCGCTGGATCTCGCCCGCGTCGACACCGAGCGCGTCGGCCGCCCGCGCGATCGCCGACTCGATCACGAACATCGCCTGGGGCGCCCCGAACCCTCGCATCGCGGTGAACGGCGGCAGGTTGGTGCGGCAGGAATGACCGGTGACCCGAACGTTCGGGATGAAGTAGCTGCCGGTCGCGTGGAACAGGCTGCGTTCGAGGATCGCTGGCGACAGGTCGGCGGCGGCGCCGGCATTCTGGTAGAAGATCGCCTCGTAGGAGAGAATCTTGCCGTTTCTTGCCAGCCCGAGATTGAAGTCCGACGAGTACGGATGCCGCTTCCCAGTCATGAGGTTGTCCTCGTGCCGCGACAGCACGAGCTTCACCGGGCGCCCGAGCTTGGCGACGCCGAGTGCGGCGATCACCGCCCACGGGGTGGCCTGGTCCTCCTTGCCTCCGAAGGCTCCGCCCAGGCGCGTGACCTCGACCTCGAACGCGTTCATTGGCATGTCGAGCACCCGTGCCGCGATCCGCTGGATCGCGGTCGGCGAC
>JBFELO010000072.1:0-23901 GCA_041552055.1 Candidatus Sulfomarinibacteraceae bacterium
CGACGGTGTGGAGCTTCTACATCTTCGGTGATCTGTACAACTCGCTGATGGTGGCGACATTTTTCGCGTTTCTCAACGACAGCGTGTCCCCGACACAGGCACGCCGACTGTACGGCCCGATCCTCCTCGGCGGCGTCTGTGGCGGAGCCTTCGGATCGATGTTCGTACGGGCCGAGATCGATCGCTTCAATCTGTCTACCTGGACACTCATCTGTACTGCGATCACCGTGCTGGTGGTCGTGGTGGCGGCCCTCGCCGGTCGCGTCGTGGCACGGCGGGGTGAGGTGACAGCCGACACGCGGGCACCTGATGAGTCAGCCTCAAAGCGGGGCGGACTCGCGCTCGAGGGCGTCAGGCTGGTGTTCCGGTCCCGCTACCTGCTCGCGATCGTGGGCCTGGTTGGGCTTTACGAGATCGTGTCCACGCTGCTCGACTACCAGTTCACTGCAACCGTGGCCCACTACATCGTAGGCGACACTGCGAAACACTTCTCGACCGTGTACGCGATCACCAACGGCGTTGCCCTGTTCGTCCAGCTCTTCCTGACCGCCAACATCATGACCCGGTTCGGGCTGCGGGCCGCGCTGTTGGTGATGCCGTGCCTGATCCTCGGGGCGTCGGGGCTGTTCGTGCTTCTCCCGATCTTGTGGGTCGGCTCTTCGCTCAACACGGCCGACAACGCCTTCAACTACTCGATCAACCAGAGTGCGCGCGAGTCCCTGTACACGCCGCTCAGCCGTGACGAGAAGTACAAGGCCAAGGCGTTCATCGACATGTTCCTGTACCGGACCGCCAAGGTCGTGGCGATCGGCGTCGCACTCGTTCTTGGAGCCTGCTTCGAGGAGTTCACCGCCGTGCGCTGGCTGTCGGTCATCACCATCTGCCTGGCCTGTGTGTGGATCGTGGTTGCGAGGTACGCGGGCGACAGGTTCCACGAGATGACCGACCGCGCGTGAGTGGCGGCGGCCTCTCGCCAGGCCGTGCCGGGTGTGTTGACGATCGGAACCGTAACACCTAGCATGCCTTGTGGTACAAGAAAAGGTGACGACCACCTTTCGGTGTTTGCTCTGACGACGCTCAGAGGGGATTTGACCGGCCGGCGAATGCGAGGATCATGCTCGGATCGGGACGCGAGCGCCGGCCGGGAGGGAGGTAATATGTCGGTTCACAGGCGGTCCAGGAGAATGCACACTGCTGGGTGTCGGGTGTCGCTGGTGATGCTCGCGCTGGCCCTCGCGTGGACGATTTCCGCTCCGGCCCGGGGGGCCGAGTTCTACATTCCGGCTGCGGCCCACCTCGAAGGCGCGGCCTCCACCTTCTGGCAGACGGACGTCATGCTCCAGGCGAGCGGCTCGGGCAGCTCCTGTTTTGCCTTCGAGCTTCTGGAGACCGGCCAGGAGAACTCGGACCCCCAGCGGTACGAGCCTGCCGAGTGTCTGGCGCAGGGCACTGCCGCATTGATCGAGGACATCCTGCTCGAGGGTTTTGGCTACACCGGGAGTGGTGCGCTCAGGGTGATCGCCGAGGACGATGCGATGATCTCCAGCCGCACCTACAACATCTCTGACGAGGGCACCTTCGGCCAGTTCGTCCAGGCGATTGTCGACGATCAGGCGTTCGACTCATCACACACGGCCTTCCTCAACGGCCTCAGAGGATCGGCCGACCGAGGGACCGGGTTCCGCTCCAACATCGGGTTCCTCAACGTCAGCGACGAGGCCGTGGAGTTGCGGGTCCGCCTGTTCGATGGCAGCGGCGATGAGTGGCACAGTTTCAACGTGGATCTCGACCCGTACGGGCATGACCAGGTCAACCGGGTGTATCACCGGGGGGTCTTTCCTCCCGGGGTCGCCACCGTGTTCGGCTTCGCGACGGTCGAGATCGTGTCCGGCCCGGGCCGTTTCCTGGTCTACGCCAGCCTGGTGGACAACCGGACCGGCGACGGAACCTACATTCCCGGCCGACTGGAGGGCACTGTCGCGACCCCGCCGCCCACGCCGACTCCACCGCCGTCCCCATCGGATGTGGTGGTGCACATGGTGGGTGGGGAAGCGTACCGGCTCGACATCCATGACATCTGGTTCTGCCTGTCGAACCAGTGCACCAGAACCCTGCGGCTGGACGACGAGGAGGGGGAGCGGTTCGAGTTCGAGCTCAGTGAGGTGGACTACGTTGACGGGCCGTCCAACAAGGTCGTGTGGGCGGTCGGGACCTGCCTCGATCCGACCATGAGGCGCGACCGTTTCTACGTGAAGACCCACGGGTGTGAGACCTCGGACCACTATGTCTGGTACAACTGCAACATCGGTCTGAACCGCGAGGATCTCGCCATCGTCGGGGTAGACTCGAACACCGGAGAGGACCTGAGTCTGAAGTTCCTGGACATCGAGCGGATCGAATTCCCCTGACCCGTCCTTCTCGTCGGATGTCCGCTGCGGGTCACGCGCCGGTGTGGCGACGCGTCGAAGCGGCGTGAGTCACACGCCACAGGTCACGGCCGCTCCAGCACGCGGTCGGCCTTGCGGTCGGTGGTCAGCAGCAGGGCGGCCGCGATCAGGGCGATCACTCCAAGTCCGGCGAACATGAGTTGGCTGGCCGTGTAGTCGCCCGTCGACTCCCGCAGCGCACCATTCAGCTTTGGGAAAGCGAACAGTCCGACGTTCTGGATCTGGGTCATCACGCCGAACGCCGTACCCACCATGTTCTTCCTCACGAGCAGGGGAACCGCGGGCCACAGCGCCGCCGGTACCAGCACGAACGCGGCGCCGAGCACGATCATGGGGTAGCGCGGTGCGAGGTGGGTGAAACCGAGGACGAGGTGGCTGACGATCAGAAGGGCCGATCCCAGGATCATGATGCTCGCCCTGCGTCCAAACCGGTCCACGAATCGTCCCGCGAACGGCGCGCAGACCATCGACGCAAAGATGATGATCGACGTCGTTCCCGGGGCGGTGGAGAACATGTGCAGGAAGTTCGACAGCGCTTCCTTGAGGAACGACCCGCCCGCGCCGATCGCATCCGGCAGGTGCCACTTCTCGTGGAAAAAGTTGGTCGACAGTGACGTGAACGGGAAGATCGCCGAGTAGAACGTGAAACACAGCGCGGTGATGAGCCAGAACGATCGGCCCAGGTTCTTGATCTCGCCAAGGACGATACGGTCGCCCGCCTCCTCCTCTTTGAGTCCGAGGATCGCCGTTCCGCGGCGATCGAGTACTACGTAGACCACGGTTCCCAGCAGGCTCAGGCCGCACAGCCCGGCGGCGACCCACAGGGCGGCGTAAGGTCCCATCCTGTCGGCGATGAGGGCCTCCGTGTTGAAGCTGAAGAGGGTACCCAGGCGGCTGATCGTGAGGGTGACTCCGAAGGCCAGGGCGAGTTCCTTGCCGCGGAACCAGCGCACGAGGATGGCGTTCTGCGCCACGAGGGCCGCCTCGGAACCGTAGCCGAACACGAACCGTCCGGCGTACATCGGCCAGAAGCTCGGAGCCAGGGCGACGATGACCGCCCCGAGGGTAATCAGGCTCGAGAACAGCAGACTGGCACGCCTCGTGCCGATGCGATCGATCACGAAACCGGCCAGGAACAGGAAGAGAAGGGGCCCGAGGCTGTACACGCTGTACAGGTCGCCGATTCGCTCCTGGCCGATGTTCAGGGTGTTCATGAGCGAGTTCTCGATCGCGCCGATCGCGTCATACGCGAAGTAGGAGCCGTACATCATGAAGGCGGCAAAGAACAGGACCGTGAAGCGGTACGGGCGGCGGGAAGGGTGGAACCATCCCTGGGTCTGGGTCGCGGCGTCGCTCATGGCGCTCCTCTCCGGGGCCGAGTTGGCCAATCATAGACGAGAACGGGGTGTTTTCGCGTGCCGTGGGAGGTCACCGACACGGTGCCGACGCGAAACCGTCCCGGCAACAGTGGTTCAAGTGCGCAGGGCCGCGACCGAGCCGTCGCTCAGCCCACAGTCGCCACCGGAGTCACCGGTCGACCCGTCGTACAGCGGGCTCGCGAAGGTCAGCCCGGCCGACCAGTCAATCGTTCCGCCAGGGCAGTTTGTGTCCTCGAGCCAGATCAGGCCGGTCATGTTGTCGGTCACGGTGCCGTCGCCGTTGTCGGTGAAGCGCGGGACCGCGCACCATTCACCGCGTTTCCCGCCCACTGTGTAGGGCGGCGACGAGTTGATACGAGTTGAGGCGAATATTGGGCTGTCAAGAGAGAGCGTCAAATCGAGAGAGTTCACCTGATTGAGGAATTCTTCAATTGGAGAGTGCGATTCGAACCCAGGTGCGGATGGTCCAGGGATGAACACCGTTGACTGTGACGTGTTTCACCGTCGACGGGGCGTGGCTCGGGGCTACACTCGACAGGTGAACAGACACGCGTGCGCCACCGTTGAGGTCCCCCGCACGCCGCGTTCGGGGCTATGGATTTGGCTTGCCAGGACGGCGCTGGTCGCGCTCGCCCTGACGGTGGCCGTCTCCCCGCGGGCCGCGTTCGCCGACTCACCCGAGGCGGCGGGCTGCGCGGTCTTCCCGGTCGACAACATCTGGAACGTGCCGGTGGACCATCTTCCGGTCGACGCCAACTCCGACGCTTATATCACCACCATCGGCCCAGACGTCGGCGTCCACCCCGAATTCGGCACGGTCTGGGCCGGCGCGCCCATCGGTATTCCATGGGTGGCCGTGCCGGGCACCCAACCCGAGGTGCTGGTGAGCTTCACCTACGCCGGCGAGAGCGATCCGGGACCCTACCCGATCCCCCCCGATGCGCCGATCGAGGGTGGTCCTGCGAGCACCGGCGATCGCCACGTGCTGGCGCTCGAGCGGACGACGTGCAGCCTGTACGAGCTGTTCTACGCCTTTCCCCATGACGACGGCGCGTGGTGGACCGCCGGTTCCGGTGCGGTGTTCGAGCTCGAGTCACACGCCCTGCGGCCTGAGACCTGGACCTCGGCCGACGCTGCCGGACTGCCGATCCTGCCCGGGCTCGTGCGCTATGAGGAGGTGGCGGCGGGCCAGATTCGCCACACGCTCCGCTTCACCGCTCCCCAGACCCGTCGTGCCTACGTCTGGCCGGCGCGTCACTACGCCTCGAGCCTCACCGGCAACCAGTACCCGCCGATGGGCCAGCGGTTCCGGCTGCGTGCCGACTTCGACGTGTCGTCGTTTTCGCCGCCGGTCCAGACCATCCTCCGGGCGCTCAAGAAGTACGGCATGATGCTCGCCGACAACGGCTCGGCGTGGTACCTGTCCGGTGCGCCCGACCCGCGATGGGACGACGAAACCCTGGTGAGCGAGCTGCGCCTGGTCAAGGGCTCCGACTTCGAGGCGGTCGACGCTTCGTCGCTGATGGTGGACCCGGAGTCGGGCCAGACGAACTTCACGGGCATCTTCTCGGACGGCTTCGAGTGGGGTGAGACCGGTGCGTGGTCGTCATCCCTACCATAAGGCGAAACCCGCTACGATGAGCGCCCGCAGCGTCGTCGGGCTCCAATACCGACGCCAACAAGCCCTGGCTCAGGCGTTGGGCGACGCTCACGGACGGTGGCGGCCGGCGGCTCTCCGTGGAGCGGTGACCCGCACCTCTGGAATTGTGAAACGCTCGACCGTAGCGGTCGTCACCCACTGGCCCCAGTCAGGGACGCGTGGAGTGGTCGTGCCGCCGGTCACCAGCACGCTGCCGTCGGCGAGCGGGCTGGCGGTGTGGCCGTAGCGCGGCTCGGTCATCCGGGCCACGGCGGTCCAGGTGCCGGCCGCCGGATCGTACATCTCAACGGTTCGAAGGGCGATGCCGTGGCGGTCGGCTCCTCCGGTGACGAGGACGTGGCCTGACTCGAGGAGCGTCACGTCGGGGCTCGACCTGGTTTCGTTCATCGCCGTACCGGAGGACCAGCGCTCGGTGGCGGGGTCGAAAAACTCGGAGAGGCGAGTGAAACGCCCCCCGATCAGCATGACGCGGCCGTCCAGCAGGCGCACCGCCGCGTGCTCCCACCGATCGTACTCCGGGTCGGCGATCCGTCGCCAGGTGTTGGAAGCCGGGTCGTAGATCCGCGTGGAGTAGTAGCCGGTCATCAGGACGCGGCCGTCCGCGAGCGTCGTGAGGCCCGAGTACAGCAGCCACTCGTCGATCGAGCCGGCCGCGCCCCAGGTCTCGCTCCGTGGGTCGAAGACTTCTGCGGGTGCCACGCGATTCGAGCAGTCGCCCCCCTCGTTGAACCAGCAGCCGCCGGCGACGAGCACCCGGCCGTCAGCCAGGCGCACGGCCGAGTGCAGCAGTCTGTCGTGGGCGAGCTGCCCGGTGATTTGCCATGAGTCGGTTCGTGGGTCGTACATCTCGGCGTTTACAGGGTCGTTCGGCGTGCTGCCCACCACCAGCACGCGTCCGTCATCGAGCAAGACAGCCCCGGCGTGGATGAATCGGCCGCTGCTCGGGCCGGTCGGGCTCCAGCTCGAGGCTGCGG
Source organism: Candidatus Sulfomarinibacteraceae bacterium (assembly GCA_041552055.1). Taxonomy (GTDB): domain Bacteria; phylum Acidobacteriota; class Thermoanaerobaculia; order Thermoanaerobaculales; family Sulfomarinibacteraceae; genus JBFELO01. The sequence continues at coordinate 6,461 of JBFELO010000072.1, forward strand.
GGTCGAACACCCCGGCGGGACGGTTGCCTCCGGCGACGAGCACCCGGCCGTCGGTCAACACCGTGGCGGAGTGCATCGCCCTCGGAGCACTCAGCGGCGGTGCCCGGCGCCACTGCCAGCACCGGGGGTCGTCGCAGACCAGCACCGATCCGTCACGCCAGCAGGAGGATTCGCCGAGGGTGGTCTCGAGCCGCCACGGGCGGAGGCCGAGACTGTCAAAGGTCTGCCCCACGACGGCGTCGGGATGCCAGCCGGAATCGATCCACCATCCGATGGAAACTGCACCGCTGCAGTTGGCGAGCTCGGCGGAACCCTCGAACCGGACCGGGACGCCGGGCCAGGCCGTGCTCGGCGCCACGGCATCGCAGTAGATGGCGCACCCCGACCCGAGGGAGGCGCGAAAACCCATCGCACCGTCTACCGACGAGAGCGCATCGATCATCAGTTGGGTGGGCGCCCCGTCGTACCGGTGCGAGCTCGGCGTGGTGTCCGGGCCGAAGGTGTCTCCGGGGAGGTAGAAGTCGCCGGCGTCCGCCCGCTCGCCGCGCTCGATCTGCTCGAGACCGTCCGCCTCCATCAGGCGCAGCAGCTTGTGGTCCGTGTTCGAGTTGTTGTTGAGAAACAAACCATCCGGCGCGAGCCGGGCGTCCACGTGCCACACCAGCAGGCCGTCGGACGGGTAGGCGGCATCGTTCCCGAGCCGCCGCCGGTGCTGGACCATGAAGTACTCGCCGAAAGGGTCGAGCTGCGGGTCACCGTGCATGAGCAACGCCGCTTCGGGCTCCGCGTCGGACGGTCCGAGGACCACCTCGCTCGTGCCCTCGTGCTCCACGCGGGGATCGACCCACCCCAACAGGAACTTGCTGAAGCAGTTGTGGTCGCCGAAGTTGCGGTCCATCATGTCGAGACCGCCAACCCCGCCGCGCGGCCCCTCGCCGTCGACCCCGGCCGATCCGTCGTAGTCGTAGAGGTCGGGCAACCCGAGCGCGTGGCCCGTTTCGTGAATGGCGGTGCCGGCGTGATAGGGCGCCGGTCCCTCGCCCAGCCAGGAGAACGACCCGAGCCGTTTACCGTCTACCGTGTACGAGTCGTCCGAGAACGGCAGGTACATGGCCCACCAGAAGTCGCCCCACTCGTCGGGCGGACCGGCGTAGATCACGAAGAAATACTCGATCCGGCCGTCGCCGTCGTTGTCGTAGCGAGCGAAGTCGTGCCCCTGATGGTCGAAGTGGGAGATCGCCTCGAAGATCAGCCGGTAGCGCGCGGCCATGGTGCGCTCGACCGAGCGGCGCGGATAGGGCGCACGGTACCAGCCGAGCGTCGTGCCCCTCAGGTCGAGCTGCCCGTAGGAGGATCGACGGTAGTAGTCGCGCACGCTCTCGGAGGGGTAGCGCGATGGTTGACCTTCTCCGAATATGCCGCTGTCGATTTCCGAGGCGTCGAGCTCGCCGCGGTGATCGCTGAACTCGATCAACAGCGCGAATACCCTGGGGTTGCCGGTCGCGGGCAGGTAGTAGGGAAACGTCACCTGCTTCGGCACGGCGACTCCGATCCTGTCGGCGAGCCCGCGCACGAGGTGCGGTGCGACCCGGTGGTTGCCGATCCGGTAGGCGGCCGCGACCCGCCGTGCCAGCGTGCCGTCGCGGCGGTAGCGCTCGACCTGATCCGGTGTGGGCGGCTGCAGTGCCCACGCCTGGTAGGTCAGCGCGAGGAAGCTGATGAGCACGCCTCTGAGCGTCGAGTACACAGCCACGACGACCTTCCCGTGAGCCTGTCCGCCGCCGGCCGGATTACCGACCGGGCAAACAGCACCTCACCTCTGCACTTTTCAACGCGCGGTTGGCACCGAAAGCCCGCACCCGCGACATGCGGAGCCGGTTGCGGACAGGTCCGCGGCGCCCTACGAGCGGATCGACTGCCTCGACGAACGGTGAACTGGCGATGAGTGGGTCGAGGACGTCGCGGCGAACGACGGGCCGGCGGGCAACGGCTCGGTCTCGAACTTCATGAACGGTCCGTGGAACCGCCACCACACGGGTTCACGTCGAACGTGGTCACGGGTCACATCTCATGCCGCCTCGCGGGGTTGCGACTCGGACCTTCTTGCTTCATACTGGGTGCGAATGACGATTCAAAACATGCGGGCGGCTGGGGCGTACTCGTGGCGTGATGCGTGGGTCGATGCGGAGACGTGCCCGCGACACGATCGCGGTGCCACCGCCGGCAGGAGTCGGCAGCCGAGGTCAGCTTCTTCATCGCGTCATCCCTGGTGCGGACCGGGGATCCCAGGACATAGAGAAGGAGGTCAGTGGACATGAGTCACAGAGCAAGCATTCGGACCGTCGTTTCACTCGTTTTCATCGTGGCGCTGTGCGCCGCGGCCCCGACGTTCGCCAAAGAGAAGCCACCCTTCGTCGCCGAGGTCGTGTCGAGCGCCGCCGACCAGGTGACCGGTGGCGACGCCCGGCTCCACATTCTGGTGCCGAAGGTTACCCCGCTGCACCAGGTGGAAATCTGGGTCAACGGAGTCAATCAGGCTGACCAATTCGTCCCGATCGACGGGACACAGGTCCTCACCGGCGTCATCGACGGACTGGTGGTCGGCGACAACACGGTGGTGGTCAAGCAGCACGGCAACGGCAAGGGGCTGCCCGAACCGGCGATCCTGACGTTGGTCAACCATCCGATCACCGGTCCCGTGTTCTCGGGTCCGCACCAGCACCCGTTCATCTGCACCGTGCAGCGCCACGGGCTCGGCCAGCCGCTGGTGGATAACCCGACGCAGGGCTTCCCGGTGTTCGCCACCGATCCCGACGGCAATCCGACGGACGAGATCATCGGCTACAGCATGGACTGCAGCGCCGACACCCTGGTGACCTACGTCTACAAGTCCACCGAGGGAGGCTTCAAGCCGTACATGCTCGGTGGCGACCGACCGGCGGACATGGAGCAGACAACGACGATGGACGGGCTCACCGTCGACTACATCGTCCGCTGGGAGCGCGGGACCATCAACCGGTTCCTGTACAGCGTCGCCATGCTCGCGCCGTTCGACGAGGACCCGGAGGACCTCGACACCTCGGCCTGGAACGGCAAGCTGATCTACTACTTCCAGGGCGGGGTGGCGATCGGCCACGACCAGGGCGACCCGAGCGGCAGCAGGATGCTCTACGACGACGGACTCTCGCGGGGCTACGCGGTCGCGTACTCCACCGGCAACAAGACCGGCACCCACTACAACCTGGTGCTCGGCGGCGAGACCGCGCTCATGGTCAAGGAGCGGTTCATCGAGCTCTACGACGTGCCGGTCTACACGGTCTCGGTCGGCGGATCCGGTGGGGGGATCCAGCAGTACATCTACGGCCAGAACCACCCCGGCCTGATCGACGCCGCGATCCCGCAGTACTCCTACCCCGACATGGTCACCCAGGCGGTGCACGTCGGCGACTGCGAGCTGCTCGAGTTCTACATGGACGTTCTCGACGGAGCCAATCCGCGCTGGGCGTCGTGGATGAATCGCACCCTCATCGAAGGGATGAACGCCAGCGACACCGTGTTCAACCCCTACACCCAGAGCCTGGGCGCCAGCGAGTGCGTGATGGGCTGGCGCGGCCTGGCGCCGCTCGCGCTCAACCCGAACTATGGATTCGCCGACGGGCAGGAGCTCTACGAGCCACCATCGGCGGTGGCGGCGATCCACTGGACCCACTTCGACGACCTCGTCAACTTCTTCGGCGTCGGCGCCGACGGCTACGCCCAGAACTACTGGGACAACGTCGGCGTGCAGTACGGCCTGAGCGCAGTGGCCACCGGCCAGATTACGCCTGCCGAGTTTCTGCAGCTCAACGCCGTCGTCGGCGGCTGGAAGCAGGAGCCCGACATGGTGCAGGAGGGCTCGCCGTTCTACCCGCCGGGCGTGATCGACCTGTCGAACTGGGACCCGTGGAGCGCCCGCAACCAGGTCTTTAGCACGAATCCGATGGCCCCGGCTCCCCGGCGCGAGGGAGACATCGCGGCCATGAACGCCGCCTACGAGGTCGGGCTGGTCTTCCGGGGTGACATCGAGATTCCGATCATCGACTGGCGCCACTATCTCGAGGAACACCTCGACATGCACAACTCCCATCAGAGCTTCGCCTCCCGCCAGCGGATCCGCGACTTCCGCGGCGACTCGGACAACCAGGTCATCTGGTTCACGGACGCGACACCAGCCCCGATGTTCGACCAGACGCCCGAGGCGTTCGAGGTGATGGACGAGTGGATGACGAATATAATGGAGAACCCCGAGCTGGGTGTCGCGGGCAACAAGCCCGACCGCGCCGTCGACCGCTGCTTCGACACCGGAGGTTCTGAAATCGCCTCGGGGGACGACGTCTGGGGCGGCATTCTCGACGACGGAAGTCTGGGGACGTGCGCCGCGATGTTCCCGGTCTACGGCACCTCCCGCATCGTGGCCGGCGGACCGTTCAAGGGCAGCATCTTCAAGTGCCATCTGAAGCCGGTCGCGCAGGCGATCGCCGACGGCGACTACGGCGTCTGGACGCCGAGTCCGCTGGAGCAGTCGATGCTCGAGCAGATCTTCTCCACCGGCGTCTGCGATTTCAGCCTGCCCGACGTCGGCCTGCCGCCAGGCTGGTAGCACGCACCGCGCGTTGTGACCGTCACACGACGCCCGGCACCCGCCGGGCGTCGTTGTTTTGCACCGCATCCGCGACGAGCCGCGGTGAGATACGCGGGCTCATCTACGATCCGAAAGTGGCACACACGTATTTGAGACCTTTGTTTGCTTACATTTAACGCCCGCTGGCGCGGGCAGATCGCACACGACCCTGTCGTATACTGGCCCACAGTGGGGAGGGAATGAAACGAGGTTGCCCGATTGATCCGGGAGATCTCCCGAACGCCGTCAGTCGCCGCACTTTTGTCAAGTGGGGCGCGGCTCTGGGCGGCTCTGCTGCCTTTGCCGCGACGTCGCTCGCCGAGCTGGAAGCCCTGGCAGCCCTACTCGCCCATGAGGCTTCGGCCGGCCACACGCTGAAGATCCGCGTCGGCTGTCCCGCTCACAACTGTGGTGGCCGCTGCCTTCTCATCGCCCATATCAAGGATGGTGTTTTGACCCGGCTGGAGACCGACGACCGACAGCCCGACCGGGTGGCAGACCCCCAGCTCAGGGCCTGTGTGCGCGGCCGTGCCTACCGCCACCGCCAGGACCATCCCGACCGGCTCAGGTACCCGATGCGCCGCACCGGCAAGCGCGGGGAGGGGCGGTTCGAGCGCATCTCCTGGGATCAGGCCCTCGACCAGCTCGCCGCCGAGCTCGAACGGGTGAAGTCGACCTACGGCAACAGCGCCCTCTACATCCCTTACGGCACCGGTAGCTACAACCAGCTCAACGGCCGCCAGACCGCAGCCCGGCTGCTCAACCTTTTCGGTGGCTGTCTCGGCTCGTACAACAGCTACAGCTGGGCCTGCATCAGCCGCGCCACTCCCACCGTCTACGGCACCAGCGTCACCGGCAACCAGCGCCAGGACTGGTTGAACTCGAAGTACATCCTGATGTGGAGCTGGAACCCGGCCGAGATGCGTGACGGCACCAACAGCGAGTTCTTCATCAAGAAGGCGCGCGAGCGGGGAGCGCGGGTGGTGTGCATCGATCCCCGCATGAGTCTGAGTGCGGTCTCCCTGGCCGACGAGTGGATTCCGATCCGACCCGGCACCGACGTGGCGATGATGGCCGCCATGGCCTACGTGATGATCACCGAGAAGCTGATCGATCGTGAGTTCATCCGGCGCTGCTGTGTCGGCTTCGACTCGACGCAGATGCCGGTCGGTGCCGAGGGGGAAGAGAGCTTCGAGGACTACATCCTCGGCAGCCGCGACGGGGTCGCCAAGACTCCCCGGTGGGCCGAGGCAATCACCTCGGTGCCGGGCGAGACCATCGCCCGAATCGCCCGCGAGTACGCGACGATCAAACCGGGCGTGCTCTATCAGGGATATGGGATGCAGCGCCGGGCCTACGGCGAGCAGGCGGTGCGGGCCGGCTGCGTGTTGGCCGCGATCACCGGCAACGTCGGTGTCTCCGGGGGATGGGCGAGTGGTCTGGGGCTCCAGGCCGACGACGGCGGGCCGTTCTGGAACGTGTTCCCCGCCGGTGACAACCCGGTGCCGGCACGGATCCCGGTGTTCCTGTGGACCGAGGCGGTGCTGCACGGCAAGGACATGGGGCCGGAGCACGGCGTGCGCGAGGTCGAGCGGCTCGACAACGACATCAAGCTGCTGTGGGCGGTGGCCTCCAACACCCTCGTCAACCAGCACGCCAACATCAACCGCACCACCAAGATCCTGCAGGACGAGAGCCTGGTGGAGACGATCGTGGTCCAGGACCAGTTCCTGACCCCGAGTGGACGATTCGCCGACCTGCTACTCCCGGTCTGTACCCAGTTCGAGATGTGGGGCCTCGAGGATGGCTGGAAGTACGGTGACGAGGTGATCGTCATGCCGCAGCTGCTGCCGCCGGCCTACGAGTCGAAGAGCGACTACCAGATCTGCCGCGAGGTGGCGCGCCGACTCGGTCTCGAGGATGCCTACAGCGAAGGTCGCGACGAGAAGGGATGGGTGGCCTGGGCGCTTGGGCGTTACCGCGACACCCGCTTCCCGGAGCTGCCGTCGCTCGAGCAGATGGAGGACGAAAACCGGGGCGTCTTCTCGGTGCCGGTGACCGAGGCCCGGGTCGCGTTCGCCGACTTCCGGAGAGATCCCCAGCGCCAACCGTTGCCGACACCGTCAGGCAAGATCGAGATCTTCTCCAAGCAGCTCTTCGATCTCGGCAACGACGAGGTCCCCCCCGTCCCCAAGTACATCCAGGAGTGGGAGAGCCCGTTCGGTCCGGAGGCGCGCAAGCACCCGCTGCAGGTGATCGGCCATCACTACATGGGACGGGTCCACTCCACTCATGCCAACGTCGACTGGCTGCGGGAGGCGTTTCCGCAGCGGGTCTTCATCAACCCGATCGATGCCCAGGCGCGCGGGCTCGTGGACGGAGACATGGTGCGGGTCTTCAATGACCGGGGAACGGTCATGCTGCCCTGTCGCATCACGCCGCGCATCATGCCGGGTGTCGTCGATATTCCCCAGGGCGCCTGGTGGCAGCCGGACGAAGCAGGGATCGACCGGGGCGGCTCGGTCAACACGTTGACTTCTGAACGGTGGACGCCGTACGCGTTCGGCAACGCCCAACACACGATCATGGCCGACGTGGAGAAGGCGTGAAGCAGCTCGCCTTCTTCGTCGACGCGGCGGCCTGCTCCGGCTGCAAGACCTGCCAGATGGCGTGCAAGGACAAGCACGACCTCCCGGTCGGGCAGCTCTGGCGCCGGGTCTACGAGGTTGCCGGTGGTGGCTGGGAGGCCCGAGGTGCGGCCTGGATGTCGAGCGTGATTGCGTACCACCTGTCGGTTGGCTGCAACCACTGTGAGCGGCCGATCTGTGTCGAGGTGTGCCCCAGCGGGGCAACCCGCAAGCGGGAGGATGGCATCGTCCTCATCGACGGTGATCGCTGTCTCGGCTGCGGCTACTGCAGGTGGGCGTGCCCCTACGGCGCCCCCCAATACGACGAGCGGCGCGGGGTGATGGGCAAGTGTCACCTCTGCTACGACGAGATCGACGCCGGCCGACCGCCGATCTGCGTCTCCGCTTGCCCTATGCGAGCCCTGGAGGTTGGCGAACTGGCCGACCTGCGTTCGTTGCATGGCGCGGTTGCAGATACCTATCCCCTGCCGGAGCAGGGCCACACTAGCCCGGCACTGGTGATCAAGCCTCACCCAGGTGCAACAATGACTGATCAAGCGGCTCTCTCGATCATCAACCGCGAGGAGGTCGGTCGTGAGGGTCGATGACTGGTCGTTGATCCTCTTCACGCTGCTCACGAAGACGGTGGTCGGGGCCTTCGTGACCTTGGCGATCGTCCACTGGCGGATGAGCCGGGCCGGGGAGAGGGAGACTGCCGATGGGCTCGCCCGCCGCTCGCTGCCTCTGCTCGGCTGCCTGCTGGTGCTGGCTGTCCTGGTTTCGCTGGCCCATCTCGGCAACCCACTGCGCGCCGGGTACGCCTTTGGCAATCTCGCCTCGTCGTGGCTCAGCCGCGAGGTGCTGCTAGTCTGCCTGGTGGCCGGCTGTGGAGCGGTGCTCGGCCTGATGCTGTGGACGTCATGGGGCCCCGGATCGCTACGCCGCACGCTCGCAGCCCTGACCGGAGTGCTCGGTTTGGCACTGATCTTTGCCATGTCGCGGGTCTACATGCTGGCGACCGTCCCGCCGTGGGACCGCCTCGCCACACCGCTCGCCTTCTTCAGCACGACGGCGTTGCTGGGCGTCCTGACCGTCACCGCGCTGGTGGCCACGTTCGGCGGGGCATCCGCGAGTGAAGGGGTGCGACGTCTTCTCCACCGGCTGTCGCTGTTCTTGCTGGGATTGATCGGCCTGCGGCTCGTCACCATCCTCGTGGCTGCTCTCCCGGTTGCAGGTGAGCCGGTGTCGTCACCGGTGCCCTGGGCGCCGACCCTGCAGGCGGTCCTCCTCGTGATCGCAGCTGTCGTTCTCTGGTCGGCCAAAGGCCGAGAGAGGAATCCGTCGTTCCTGGGGGTCCTGGCCACCCTGCTGGTGGGTGGTGCCGAGCTGCTCGGCAGCGTCCTCTTCTTCGCCTCGTACTGGCGCGTCGGTGTGTGAGCCGACGCAGCCGTACGAGTCGGCGTATCACCTCAACTCACCACCGGCGAGCACACCCTTGCGCCATGCCTCCGCTGCACCTTCGTCATTCATGACCGCATGCCCCGCCGCATGGATGGTAGGCGTAGGTTAAGTCACTGGCCTCCGCGTACCGGTAGAACGTTGGCATCGAACGGCTTCCAGCCGTGGTCGGCGAGCCCGTGGCCAAGGTGTACCACGTGTGCATAACCGTTGTCGTACACCGACGTCGACGACGTCAAGTAGTTGTCAAAGCTCAGGTTTACGAAAGGATTGTCGGAGGGCATGGCCGGATTCACAACACCGTAATCGACCAGGCTGAGCAGCTCCCTGATGTTCGGCAACCGCCAGTCGGCAAACGTACCAGTGTAGTTCGCGCACGACCGGGAACCGCTGTTCAGGGCGGCCACCTCGGCGAAGGCTTCTGACCAATCCTGGTTTCCGAAGCAACCTGCGTCCTAGAGCCACGTCAGGCCGGTCAGGTTGTCCGTCGCGGTGCCGTCGCCGTTGTCGGTGAAGCGGGGTGTCGGCCACGCCACGCCAGCCCGGATTTCACCATCCATCCCTGTGCCGCTGAAAGAGATCGGATTGCCGTTGATGTCCCAGCACGTCGTCTGGCCGGTGTCCTCCACCAGTGCAACGGTGGCGCAGGACGCGGTGATCTGCACGGTCCCGTCGGGGAACTGGAAACCTCCGGATCTCGATTCAACGACCCCGCCCGCCGAGATCGCCGACTGTGCCTCGAGCTGCGTTGCACCGCTCAACCCAACTGCAGCAACTGTCAATGCCAGAAACATCCACCTCACAACTCGCCTCGTCATTTCGACCTCCCTTGTGGTTGCACGAATTCCGAATGGCCCGGATCCCCCGGTCAAGCTCGGTGGAGTGACGTGGATGCCTCTGCACCCTCTCCCCACACGGACTGGTAGCACGCTGTGATCGCGTTGGAGACGGCCGTCAGCCGAAATTGCCATCAGGTTCTCTTGGACGATCTGCAGGCAAGTATATGAGCAGCCAAGAAAAGTCTCAAATTGACCGGGCAGGTCTTTAGAGCTTATTCGCTGGGTGTGTACGGTTTCGGTTGCGGCTCATGACGGTGCTCTGGTTCCGCTCGATCGACGGTGCCTCGCTGTGCGGGACCCGGGGAGGTCCCTTGACAAGGCAAGGTGGTGACGAGCGCACGGTCGACCTGCCGTTGGAGGTGATCAACGCTGGATCAGTGTGTGCCGGAGATGCCGATCATGGATCAGCCCTCGGCGAGGTTCATGAGCCGCAGCAGCTTCTGGAATTGCGGTTCGGACCTGAGGTCGTCGAAGAAGGGATCCACCTTGAGGGCAACGAGCCAGTTCGCATCCAGGTCGTAAGCCCTCTCCAGAGCTGCCAGGGCGCCGTCTGTCTCCCCGACCCCGGCGTGGACCCACGCCTCGAAGCACGGGTCGACGAAGCTCTCCGTCGCGAGTTCCGACAGGCGTTCCAGCGTGGCGAGGGCCTGTTCTCTCCTGCCCTGCACGCCGTGGCAGTAGCCGAGCGCTCCCGTGTTGCGGGAGACGAAGCTGCCGGCCTCGAGCCCTTGCTCGAGTGCCTCTTCTGCCCTGGCGTACTCCCGCTGCTGGATGTGGACCATTCCGAGCCACGACAGCGGACCAGCGTTTGCCGGGTCGAGCTCGATTGCCGCGTCGAGGTGCGCCACGGCCTCGTCGTACTGCCGCGCGAAGTAGAGAACCTGTCCGAAACAGGAGTTGAAAATCCTCGACACCGGATCGAGATCCAAGGCCCGCAGCATCGATTCGATCGCCTCCTCGGTGCGGCCGGTGAAGGACAGCAGGTGGGCGTGTTGATGAAATGTCTCGGCGCAGCTGCGGGTGATCTCGGCCGCCCGTTGATACTCCTTTTCGGCGCGAGCCCAGTCCGTGCCCAGATACGACAGGACCATGCCGAGGGAGACGTGCGACTCGGCCACCTGGTCGTCGATCTCGAGGGCGGTCAGCGCCGCAGACAGAGCCTCCCTGAAGGCGGTGCGCCTGGGCAGGAAGTCGTTCCAGGCGAGCGAAACCCAGGAGTCGGCGATGCCCGTGTAGGCCAGCGCGAACTGCTGATCGAGCGAAATCGCCTCGCGGTACAGCTCGATGCTCCGGTCGAGAGCATCCCGGGTTCGCCGGTTCCACAGGTGGCGGCCCTTCAGGTAGAGCCGGTAGGCCTCCGAGTGCTCCGTGCGTCGCTTGACGATGCGCGCCTGATCGGCCTCGGACAGCTCGAGCCGGAGGCCGTCGGCCACCGCCTTCGAGATCGCGTCCTCGACGCCGATCAGATCGGTGAGCCTCCGGATGTAGCGATCACCCCAGATCCTGTCGCCGTGCCGAGCGGCGACCAGCTCGGCGGAGATGCGGACCTCATCGCCACGCAGCGCGAGCTCGCCGACGAGCACCGAGTCCACCCCGAGCTCCCTGCCGACGGCCGCCGGCTCAGTCGTTTGTCCCCTGTAACGGGTCACCGAGTGCCGGGCGATGACCCGGTCGATGGCCGGCAGGCCGCACAGCTTGCCGGTGATCCCCTCGGTGAGGCCGTCCGCCAGGTACTGCACCTCCTCGTCGCCGCCGGCGACCCCGAACGGGAGCACGGCGATGGAGCGGATGGTCGTGCCATCGGTCTCCTGGTCCTGGGATGTCCACGGGGTCTGAGACGTCCCCCGCAGCGCAAAGACGAGATCGCCGGCCGACTGGAACCGCTCCTCCGGTCGCTTCTCGAGACAGTGCGCGACGATCGTCTCGACAGTTTTCGGGGCGTCGGGGACGTGCTCGGACACCGGTGGAGGTTCGTCACGGAGGATGGCCGCCGCGCTCTCGGCCACGGTGTCGCCCGCGAACGGCCGTGTGCCGGTCAGCATCTCGTACAGCACGACACCAAGGGAGAAGATGTCCGACCGCGCGTCGGCGGGCCTGCCGCGCACCTGTTCGGGGGACATGTAGCCCGCGGTGCCGACCAGGACACCGACGCCTGTGAGCCCGGTCGCGGTGGGCGACTCGGCCGGGTCGACGTCCTCCACCTGGTCTGACACCAGCTTGGCCAGCCCGAAGTCGAGGATCTTCACCCGACCGTCCGAGGTGATGAAAATGTTCTCCGGTTTGAGGTCCCGATGCACGATCCCGCGATCGTGCGCGGCCGCCAGCCCCCCGGCGATCTGAGCTGCATAGTCGATGATCTTCCGAACCGAAGGCCGACTCTGTTCGACCGTGGAACGCAGGTTTCGTCCATCGAGCATCTCCATAACCGCGTAGGCCACTCCCTGCTCGGATCCGTAGTCGTAGATCTCGAGGATGTTCGGGTGCGACAGCGCGGCTACGGCCTTGGCCTCGCGCTCGAACCGGGCGAGCCTGTCTGGATCCTCCGCGACCTCCTCTGGCAGGACCTTGACCGCCACGTCGCGGTCGAGATTGCTGTCCCTCGCCCGGTAGACCTCGCCCATCCCCCCTGCGCCGAGAGGTCCGAGGATCTCGTAGCGTCCGAGACGGTCGCCGGCCGAGATTGTCACGACTGATTCCAGTGGATCAATGATAGCGCGGGAGGGGTGCTGGTCGACAGCTGTGTTGCGGTAATCTGAGCCGACGGCGGCTGGATCTCCAGCTCGCGCCGTCGGTACAGGTATGAGCGGTCAGCACGGGGTCGCGGCACTGCTTCGACAACCCACCAGGCGGGTTGCCGTGTTGGGCCTGTGGCCGGCCGCCGTGGTCAGCCTCGTGGTTGGGATCTGGTGGGGCGCGGCGCTGTACCCCGGTCGCTTCGACTGGCAGTACCAGGTGATCTCGAACCTGGCCTCGCGCCAGGACAACCCTGACGGGTACCTGGTGTTCTGCGTCGGGCTGGGACTGTGCTTCCTCCTCCTGCTGCCGCTGCCGAGCTACTTCTCCCTCCGCCTCCGATCGACCGGCGTGGCGCTGGCGCGCTTCTCCGCCATCACCCTGCTGGTGGGCATGCTGTGCTCGATCGCGGTGGGTGCCGAGCGGATCGTGATCCGCGACCTCGGCGAGCACATCCACAAGGGACACGAGGCCATCGCCCTGATCGCCTTTGTCGGTCTGGTCGTCGGCGTCGCCGGTTTCTTGCTGGGCACGTTACGGCTGCACCGCCGCGCCGGGAGCCTGCCCGGCTGGCTGCTGCTCGCCCTGTTCATGGGCGTGATGGCTCCGATCGCGTGCACCGCAGCGAGTCAGCTCTACCTGTACCTGTCCCAGAGTGATCTCGGGTGGGTAGGTCCCTCCTGGCGGGAGATGGGCGTCCCGCTGTACCTCAGCTTCGCGTTCTGGCAGTGGTTGACCGGTGTCGGAGCCATCATCGACCTGTTCTTGATCACCGTGCTGCTGCCCGCGGAGGTTCCCATGACGTCTGCCCCGGCAGGAGGCCTCGAAGACTCGAATCCTTGTTGACAGGCCGCGGCCAGCGACCCAGGTTTGATTGTAGAGCTCATCGATTGAAGAGGCGAATCCACGATGCGTCCACTCGGGACGGCGTCGTGTGGTCGTCTATCACCAGAAAGAAGGAGGTGCGTCGTGAGATTCATCATTACCGCTCTCAGCATCGCCCTCGTGGCGTCGGGGGCCGGAATTGCCGGCGCCGCGTCCGAGACAGAGGAGGAGGTGAAGCAGGCCGTGCTCGCGGGGATCACGTACCTGAACGAAAACCTCAAGGGCCAGCCGAACGCCTACTCGAAACATGGGGCGCTCGAGTTCTGGTCGAGCGGAGGTCTCGTGCACGGGATCGAGGCTGGCGGGAGAATGGGGGAGTTCGAAGCCATCAGCGTCCAGGCCAAGCACATCGCCGTGTTGACCCTGGTCGAGGGCCAGGCCGCGGTCGCGCATTACTACACCGAGGGGTCGATGACGCCGAAAGGCTACCCGACGGTCAGCAACTACCTCGTGCGGGTGACCCAAGTTTTCGTCAAGGAGGACGGAACGTGGAAGATCCGGTCCTCCCACTGGTCCGCGATCACCGGCGGATCCGGTACGTCCCAGACCGCGGAATAGGACTCAACTCGCGGGAGGTGTCGGCTGCAGAGTCACAGACGGTGCTGCGCGGCCACCGCGACCCGTCGAGGGGCGCCGAGATCTCCATGTTTGGCGCTCGCATGGGAGGTTTGAAATGAGAAGGCGTTCGTTCATCATCGCAGCTGTTTCGGTTGCACTGACGCTGTCGGCCTGTGTGCAGCAACCCGCGCCTGTCCCTGAACGGGAGGTGAGCACCGAGTCAGACGTGGCCGCCTTCGAGGCCACCGTCCTGGAGACCTGGGAGGCGTGGACCACAACCGTGGTCGCCGGCGACGTCGACGGCTGGATCGCGCTCTGGGACGATGACGGTGTCCAGATGCCCCCCAACGCTCCGGCAGTCTACGGCAAGGCCGCCATCGGGGAGGCGTTCAGTAACGCCCTGCTGTCGGCGGACTTCGAGGAGTTCACGATCAACAACGAAGAGGTGGAGGTGTCTGGCGACTTCGGGTTTGCGCGCGGCACCTACTCGTTCGTCAACGCGATGGCCGAAGGGGAGCCGGTGCCGTTCGAGGGGAAGTACCTCACGATCTTCAAGCGACAGCCTGACGGCTCCTGGAAGGTCTACCGCGACTGCTTCAACCCCAACGCGACACCGCCGCAGTGACGCATCTTTGACTCCTACCTGCCGGTGAACTTGGGCGGTCGCTTCTCGGCGAACGCCGCGAGCCCCTCGAGGGGATCCTGCGACAGGTAGAGCCGTTCCACGAGCTCGGGCTCGCAGGGGTAGAGGTCGCCGATATTCGCCGCGGAGGCGGCGTTGACGATCTTCTTGGTCATTCTGACGGCGAGCGGTGCTTTGCGGCCGATAGTCGCGGCCAGCTCGTGCGCCAAGCCCATCAGATCATCGTCGTCGACCACCCGGTTCACGAGCCCGATTCGGAGCGCTTCCTCGGCGCCGACCGGCTCGCAGGTCATGATCATCTCCTTGGCCTTCGCCGGTCCGATGAGTCGGGTGAGCCGAGGCGTGCACCCCCAGGTGAAGAAGATGCCGACGTTGGCCTCCGGGATGCCCAGGGAGGCGCTCCGAGCGGCGACCCTGAAGTCGCAGGCCATGGCGATGACCAGGCCGGCACCCATGGCGTGGCCGTTGACGGCCGCGATCGTGACCTGCTCCAGGCTTTCCAGCGATCGGGTGAATTCCTGGCCGGCGAGCTGCACGAGCCGCATCACGTCGCCGAGTGAGGCTTCGGTCGACTCGGGAGGGCCGCTCAGGTCGGTGAGATCGGCGCCCGCCGAAAAGGCCTGCCCGGCTCCCGTGAAGATGACGAGCCTGGTGCGGGTATCCTCCCGTAGCTCGCGGAACAGCTGCTCGAGCTCCTGCAACATCGTCGCGTTGATCGCGTTGAGCTTTTTGGGCCGGTTCAACGTGACCGTGGCCACCGCATCGGATTTCTCGACGAGAATCGCTTCGTACGCCATCGATTTTCCTCCTCACCGACGGTTCACCGCAGGCCGATTTCCAGGCTGGGGCAGGTCCACCTCAACCAGGAGAAGAGACTGTGTTTCCTTGTGCGGATGGAGTATATCAGCGGCCCCACGGGCAGGGGTGCGAGGGGGAGGGGCGGTGTCCGGAGATCACAGGGTTCGCCGCAGCTGTGCAACTTGGAAGCCGGAGTCGAGGATCCTCGGCCGATCGGTCGGAATCCCTGGGGAGTCTGCCGGGTTGTTGGTGACAATGGACGAGCAGAAGAACCGACCGACGACCGAAGAGGGCCCAACGGTCGAGCTGTGGGCCGAGCTCCCGGAAGGCGTCGCCGGCTGGGTCACCGACGCTGCGGCTCGCTTCCACGTGAGCCGCTCGGAGATCATCCGTCGTGCGGTGGAGCACTTCCTGGGCCATGTCGAGGAAGTAAAGGTCTTGATCGAGCGGCGCGAGCGGGAGCCCGACTCGAAGATCGACTGGGGCCACGCCAAGAAGACCCTGGAACACGCCCAATGCCCGTACGAAAACTGTCCGTTCTCGGGCGACTGTCCGGTCGACGTGTGTCCCCTCTAGCTGCTCCCGGTGCCACGTAGTGCGTGCCCTAGTGCGCTAGTGCGTGCCAGGCACCTTTTCCAGGCACCTTTTCAAGACCGCAGAACATCCAGGACGTTTGTGGCATCCGGATGGATGCAACGAGGTTACAGGGTGCGGTCGGGTCCTCGTATTCAAAGTCCGCCCAACCTCACACTGGTGATAGGCTATACACGTCAGCCCACCAGTCCCGACAAAGAACGTTTGCCGGAGGGGAGCAGAGTACGATGCACACGCCTCTGACACACATGACGAGACGGCACTATTGGGCGATGGTGCTCCTGGTATCGATCGGGTCGGCCACCGCGCAGGAAAATCTGGACGGATGCCAGCACCTCGCGTTCTCGACCGAAGAGGACTTCATCACCCAAGGGCCGTTGCCGCCCGACGGCAAACCCATCCTGTCTGACGGCGACCTCCTGGGAGTCCAGCGGGAGGTGTCTGGCGACATCTGTGTCGTGTGCGCTCGCAACGGCGACCTGTTGACGGGTTTCGATGTCTCGGTGGACCTTGGACTCGACGCAGTTGACGTGATCGATGTGGCCGCCAGATTGGTGGCGTTCTCCACGGAGCTGGACAGCCCCAACGCCGGTCAGTTCACCTCGGGTGATCTTTTGGCCACCAACATCACAATCATCCCCAATCTCGCCCTCACCGATCAATTTTCGGTCGGGTACGATGTTGGGCTCGATTCCGTGCACTTTGTCGGGGAGCTCGACAACATCATCGCGTTTCTCGATTTCGCATCCCAAGTTCCGCGAGAGGCGTGGCTGGCCTCCGGGATACTATCCTCCGAGCTCCAGCGTTTCGAGGTCGACATCTGGTTCTCCACAGAGGTGGCGCTCGGCCCGGTGTGGGCGCCGACGTTTTTGGAGGGAGACCTGCTGTCGGCTCGTGACGGCATTGTCGTGGCGGCCAACAACGCCCTACTCCCGCCGTGGGTGCCGGCTGGGATCCCCAGTCGGGGCGTCGATCTCGGGCTGGACGCCGTCACGGCTGGCCGCGACTCTGAGCGTGCCGAGATCCGCTTTTCCAGCGAGGTTTCGTTCGACGGCGACACCAGCCTCACAGACGGAGACGTGCTGAAGCATGGCGTGGGTGTGGAGGCCCCACACGTCAGCCTGATCGGATGCTTCGAGGCGAGGGCCGACTTCGTGGGTCTGGATGCGCTCTACATGGACGTCCAGCCGGCCCCCTGATTTCACATTGGGGTGCCTCGGGACCCGTCGAGTCGAGCTCGAAGGGAGAACCGACATGCAGGAACCGACCAAGGCGTTGATGAGAACGACTGGGTTGTTGATCGCCTTTCTGCTGCCGGCCCGCGTCGCGACCTCTCAGGTCGGACCGGGTGCCCTCGAGGGGTGCGAGGACCTGGCAATGTCCACCGAGGTGGACTTCGTGACGCAGGGCCCCGAGCCGGTCGACGGCAACCCGATCATCTCGGGAGGAGATCTACTCGGGGTAGTGGACGCCGTATCCGGTTCCGCGTGCGTTGTGTGCGCGCGGAACAGTGATCTGCTGACGGGGTTTGACGTCTCGGTGGACCTCGGTCTCGACGCCGTCGACGTGATCGATGTGGACTCGTATCTGGTGGCGTTCTCCACCGAACTGGATAGCCCCAACGCCGGTCAGTTCACCTCGGGTGA